>CAYUXM010000008.1:0-30481 GCA_964448765.1 uncultured Rhodobacterales bacterium | reverse complement strand
CGGCCCGGCAGGATGCCGATGGCGACGAGGATCTTTCGGGCAGCCTGGGGCTGGACTACACCGCCGACACGCAGGGCCGGCGCCGCGCCGCCGTCGCCGCCGCCGCCGCCCGGCTGGCCGAGGCCGAGGCCGAGCGCGAGGCCGCGGCCCGCGCCGCCACCCGCGCCGCGCGGCAGGCCGCCGATGCGCTGGCCACCGCGCGCGACCGGGCCGCGGCCGCGCGCCGCGCGACCGAGGCCGAGCGCGCCGCCTTTGCCGCCGCCGTGGCCGAGGTCGAACGCGGCCGCCGGCCGGCCACCGCGCTTCTGGACGCGCGCCGCGACCTGACACAGGCCGAACGGCTGTTGGCCGAGGCCGAGATGGCGCTGAAGCTGGCCGGCTGGCGGCAACTGGCGCGGGACGCCGCGCTGCTGTCGGCGCTGGGCCTGCCGCTGCCGGGGGCCGCGCCGGTCGCGGTCGCGCGGTGACCGGGGCCGGGGCATGACGATGCCGGACGATCCCTTCGCCGCCTGCCTCGCGCATGCCGCCGGGCTGATCGACCGGCCGCTGTCGCAGGCCGCGCTGGATGCCGCGCGCCGCGATCTTGGCGCGACCCTGACGCTGGAGGCGGCGGTGGAGGCCGCGCGCCGCGCCGGCATCGCCGCGATGGCCGGGCGGATGCGGATCGACCGGCTGGAAGAGATTCACCTGCCCGCCATCGCCTTCCTCGACGGCGGCCGCACGGTGGTGCTGGAACGGCGGCTGGCGGGCGGCACCATCCTCGTCTGGGATCCGGCGGAACCCGGCCCGGCGGCCCTGCACCCCGCCGCGGCGCTGGCCGAGGCGCATGACGGCCGGGTGCTGCTGCTGCGCCCGCTGGCCGATCCGGTGGCGGAGGCGGGGATGGCGCCGCTGGCCGCCGGGCACTGGTTCCGCGGCCCGCTCTGGGCCAATCGCTGGAGCTATGTGCAGGTTGGTATCGCGGCCTTCGCGACGAACGTGCTGGGCCTTGTCAGTTCGATCTTCATCATGGTCGTCTACGACCGGATCCTGCCCAACGAGGCGATCGACTCGCTCATCGCGCTGACGGCGGGGGTGGCGCTGGCGCTGGTGTTCGACCTGGCGATCCGGTCGCTCAGGGCGCTGTTCATCGACCATGCCGGGCGCCGGGCGGACCGGGCGATCGGGCGGCGGATCTTCGACCAGCTGCTCGACATGCGGCTGGCCGCGCGGCGCGGCGCGACGGGCGACATGGTGGCGACGCTGCGGGAGTTCGACTCGCTGCGCGATTTCTTCACCTCGGCCAGCCTCGTCGCGCTGGTCGATCTGCCCTTCGTTCTGCTGTTCATCTGGGTGATCTGGCTGATCGCCGGGCCGCTGGCGCTGGTGCCCGCCGTCGTCGTGCCGCTGGTGATCGTGATCGGGCTGGTGTTGCAGCCGATGCTGGCCGCGCTGGTCGAGCGCGGCTATCGCGACGGGCAGGCCAAGCAATCGGTGCTGGTGGAAACCGTCGGCGGGCTGGAGACGATCAAGGCCGTCGGTGCGGCGCGGGCGATGCGGGCGCGCTGGGACGCGGCGCTGGCGCGCGGGTCGGACCACGCGCTGAAGATCCGCGGGCTGAGCCAGGCGGCGCTGAACCTCACCACCTTCCTGCAGCAGGGCGCACAGGTGGCGCTGGTGGTCTGGGGCGTGTTCCTGATCCGCGACGGCGCGCTGTCGATGGGGGCGCTGATCGCCGGGGTGATCCTGACCGGCCGCTGCCTGGGCCCGCTGGCGCAGATCGCGCAGACGCTGGCGCGGATGCACCAGGCCCGCGCCTCGTACCGCGCGCTGGACCGGCTGATGCGGCAAGAGGGCGAACGCCCGGCGGAGCGGCGGTTCCTCGCCCGGCCGCACCTGGCCGGCGATGTCGTGTTCGACGCGGTGGATTTCGCCTATCCGGCGGCGGAAATCCCGGCGCTGGAGGGGCTGAGCCTGAAGATCGCGGCGGGCGAGCGGGTGGCGGTGCTGGGCCGGTCGGGATCGGGCAAGAGCACGCTGGCGCGGCTGGCGCTGGGCCTGTTCACGCCGGATTCGGGCCGGGTGACGATCGACGGCACCGACCTGCGGCAGATCGATCCGGGCGACCTGCGCCGCAACATCGGCGCGGTGTTGCAGGAAAGCTGGCTGTTTTCCGGCACGGTGCGCGACAACATCGCGATCGGCCGCCCCGGCGCCAGCGATGCCGAGGTGCTGGCGGCGGCGCAACTGTCGGGCGCGCATGATTTCATCGCCCGGCATCCGGCGGGCTACGACATGCCGCTGGCCGAGCGCGGCGAAAGCCTGTCGGGCGGGCAGCGGCAGGCGGTGTGCCTGGCGCGCGCGCTGATCGGCGCGCCGCCGATCCTGGTCTTCGACGAACCGACGGCGGCGATGGACGTGCAATCCGAGGCGGCGCTGATCGCCCGGCTGAAACCGGCGCTGGAGGGGCGCACGGTGATCATCGTGACCCACCGGCCGCAGTTGCTGGCGCTGGTCGACCGGGTGCTGGTGATCGACCGGGGCCGGGTGGTGCAGGACGCGCCGCGCGCGCAATGGCAGGCGATCCGCGCCGAACGGCAGGCGGAGCGCGAGGCCGAACGCAGGGCCGCCGAACCGGAGGCGCCGGGCAAGGCCGCGGCGGGCGGGCATGGCTGAGACGGAGGATATCGCCAGCTTCGAACGCGCGGCGCGCGGCGGCGATCCGTGGCGCGCCTCGGCGCTGCTGCTGCTGCTGGTTGCCTGTCTCGGCGCGGCGGGACTCTGGGCCTCGTGGGCCGAGATCGACGACGTGACCCGCGCCGATGGCCGCGTCGTGCCCTCGTCGCAGGTGCAGCTTGTGCAGGCGCCGGAGGCCGGGATCGTCGCGCGGCTTGCCGTGACGGAGGGCGAGGTGGTGGCCGAGGGCGCGCTGCTGGCCGAACTGGATGGCACCTTTGCCGCGGCGCAGGTCGACGAACTGGGCCAGCGGGCCTTCGCGCTGGCCGCCCGGATCGCGCGGCTGGAGGCCGAGGTCGCCGGGACCGAACCGGTCTTTCCCGAACCGGACACGGCCGCCGGCCGCGGCATCGTCGCCTCCGAGGGCGACCTGTTCCGGGCCCGCAAGGCCGAGGTCGCGGCCGATATCGCGGTGCTGGAAACCCAGCGCCTTCAGCGCCGCGAGGAACGCAGCGAGGCCGAGGCCGATCTGGCCACCGCGATGCAGCAGATCGCCTCGTTCCGGCGCGAGGCGGAGATCCTCGAACCGCTGGTCGAGAACCGGCTGGAGCCGGAAACCGCGCTTCTGGCGCTCAACCGCAATGCCGCCGAGGCCGAGGGGCGGCGGGTGCGGGCGCGCGCGGGGCTGGCCCGCGGCGCGGCGGCCCTGGCCGAGATCGACGACCGGATCGCGGCGCTCGATCGCGCGCGCCGGGCCGAGGCGCTGAGCGACCTGGCCCGCGCCCGCGCCGAACTGGCCGAGGTCGAGGCGCGGATGCCGGCGCTGTCGGAACGGCTGGCGCGCGGCGAATTGCGCGCCCCGGTGCGCGCCGTCGTCAACCGTGTCACGGTGCCGGCCCGCGGCGCGGTGGTGCAGGCCGGCGACACGGTGATGGAGCTTGTGCCGGTCGACGACACGCTGCTGGTCGAGGCCTATGTCCGGCCCGCCGACATCGCCTTCCTGCGGCCCGGCCTGCCGGTGCGGGTGAAGCTGACCGCCTATGACTTCGCCCGCTACGGCGCGCTCGAGGGGCGGATCGTGCGGATCGGCGCCGATGCGGTGATGCGGCCCGACCGCGACGAAAGCGCCTATGCGATCGAGGTGCGCACCGAAAGCGCGATCCTCGATGCCGATGGCGCGGCGGTGGAAATCCTGCCCGGCATGATCGCCCAGGTCGATATCCTGACCGGCCGCAAGACCGTGCTGGATTACCTGATCCGCCCGGTGGTGCGGGTCAAGGAAAGGGCCTTCCGCGACTGACCCGCCGGCGTTGAACCGCCGCGCCGCCGCCCTATCTGTCGCCGCATCGGCGAACGGAAGCTAGGCGGAGGCGGCAATGGCCGGAATCGGACGACGCGCGGCGGCGGGGATCATTCTGGGGGCGATGGCCTGGGCCGGGCTGCCGGCGGCTGCCGCCGGGCCGGCGTTGCCGGCGGGGATCACCTTCGCCTCGATCGACGGCGGCAGCCTTAACATGGACGACTGGCGCGGCCGGCCGGTGCTGGTGGTCAACACCGCGTCGCTGTGTGGTTTCACCCCGCAATACGACGATCTTCAGGCATTGCATGAACGTTACGGCCCGCGCGGCCTGGTCGTTCTGGCCGTGCCCTCCGACGATTTCCGGCAAGAGCTTGACGATGCCTCGGCGGTCAAGGACTTCTGCGAGGTCAATTTCGGCCTGACCCTGCCGATGACCGACATCACCCCGGTCAAGGGGCGCGGCGCGCATCCGTTCTACCGCTGGCTGGCCGAGGCGCACGGGGTCGAACCGGGCTGGAACTTCAACAAGGTGCTGATCGGCCCGGGCGGCGAGCTGCTGGGCAGCTGGGGGTCGATGCCAAGGCCGACCGCGCGGGCGATCGTGCAGCGGATCGAGCCGTTCCTCGCCGGTTGATCGCAACTTCTGTGCATCCGTGCAGATAATCCGCGCCGTGCCGCGGATTTTCGCACGGGGACGGCCGCCCTATCTTCTCCCGTGACGCCGGCAGGGGCCGGACAGGGGAGCAAGACCATGACGACGCGCATTCCGGGCATTCACCACGTCACCGCGATTTCCGGGCCGGCCCAGGCCAATGTCGATTTCTTCACCGGCACGCTGGGCCAGAAGCTGGTCAAGAAGACGGTGAACTTCGACGCGCCCGATACCTATCACCTGTATTACGGCGATGCCGCGGGCAGCCCCGGCACGATCCTGACCTTCTTTCCCTTCGCCGATGCCGGGCCGGGGCGGGCCGGGCCGGGCATGGCCTCGGCCTATGCCTATGCCGTGCCGGACCTCGATGCCGTGATGGAGGACATGGCGTTGCGGGCCATCGATTTCGCCGGCCCGGCGGAGCGGTTCGGCGAACGGCTGATCATCCTGCGCGATCCCGATGGCGCGCCGGTGGAACTGATCGAACGCGCCGCGGCGACGGATCGGCACGGTTTTCACTCCGTCACCCTGTGGGAGCGTGACCCGGAGCGCACGGTGCGCCTGCTGTCGGACGTCTTCGGCTACGAGGACGGTGGATCGGAGGTGCAGGGCAGCGTCACGCGCCAGCGCCTTGTCGCGCCGGGCGCGGCGCGGGGCAACATCGTCGACGTGATCCGCGACGAGACGCCGTCGATCGCGCGGCCCGGCGCGGGCACGATCCACCATGTCGCCTTCCGCGCCCGCACGCAGGACGAGCAGGAGGGCTGGATCGACCGGCTCGCCGGTGTCGGCCACCGCACCACGCCGGTGATCGACCGGCAGTATTTCAACGCGATCTACTTCCACGAACCCGGCGGCGTACTGTTCGAGATCGCCACCGACCCGCCGGGCTTCGCCGTCGACGAGGCGCCCGAGGCGCTGGGCCGGCAGCTGATGCTGCCGCCGCAGCACGAGGCGATCCGCGACCGGATCGAGCGTGTGCTGCCGCCGCTGACGGTGGCGCGATGATCCTTGCGGGAACCGAGGGCGCGCGCGCGGGCGTCGTGCTGCTGCACGGCCGTGGCGGCCGGGCGGCCGAGATGCCGGCGCTGCTGGACCATGCCGGGGTTTCGGGCCTGGCGGTGGCCGCGCCCGAGGCACCGGGACAAAGCTGGTGGCCGACCTCGTTCCTGGCGCCCGCGGCGCAGATGGAGCCCTTCGTCGCGCGCGGGCTGGAGACGGTGGCCGGCGCGGTCGCGGCGCTGCAGGCCGCCGGGATCGACCGGGCCGCGATCTGGATGGCGGGGTTCAGCCAGGGCGCCTGCCTCGCGCTCGAGGCGCAGGCCCGGATCGGCGCGGGGCTGGCCGGGGCCTTCGGGTTTTCCGGCGGCCTCGTCGGCACCGCCGATGCCGGGCCAGACCCGGACCCCTCGTTATACGGCCACGCGCCCAAGCGGTTCGACTACGGGCCGGGCCACGGCGCGGGCCGGGTGTGGATTTCGGTTCACGCTCGCGACCCGCATATCCCGCTGCGCCGCGCCGAGGACACCGCCGAGGTGTTTCGCGGCCTTGGCGCGACGGTCGCGACCGAGGTTCATCCCGGCGCCGGCCACGGGCTGCGCGAGGCCGATCTGGCGATCCTGCGCGACTGGCTGGGGCCGGGCTGACGGGCCGCTCAGCCGGACCGCGACGGGGCCGGGACGGCGACCAGCGACACGACCATCCCGCCGGCCTCGGCGAAGACCCCCGCGATCCGGTCGGCGCCATCGAAGCGCGGGCGATCGGGGGCCACGATCCGCGCGGTGAAGGCGTTTCCGGCCAGCGAAAGCACCACGTCGCGATGGTCGAGGTAGCTGCCGGTGAGCGGGTTGTAGGCCTTGTAGATCGCCTCGCGCGCCGAGAACAGCAGGGTGCGCAGCAGATCGTCGCCGAACCGGTCGCGATGGGCCGCGATCTCGCCGGCATGGCTGATCGTGTCCATGATCTCGGCCGGGACCGCGCCGATCCTCTCGATGTCGAGACCCAGCGCGCGCATCCCGTCACGGCGCGCGACGGCGGCGGCGCACAGGCCGGAACTGTGGCTGATACTGCCCACCACGCCGGCGGGCCAGACCGGCCGCCGCGCGCCGTCGGCGGGGATCGCGGCGGCCGGCTGCCCGATCGCCGTCAGCGCCCGCCGCGCCAGCAACCGTCCGGTCGAAAACTCGTCGCGCCGGTGCCGGACGGCGCGGGCGACCGTGCCGCGCTCTGCCGCGAACAGCGTATCGCCGGCGTCCCGCACCGGTTCGCAGAACACCGCGACCGGACGGGGCAGAAGCCCGCGCAGACAGGATTGCACCGCCAGCGCCCGCGCGGCCGCGTCCGCTTCGGTCACGCCGGGGCCCGGCGCAGCGGATCGGGGGCGAGGCGGGCGAGCGAGCGCAGGTCGATCGCCTCGATGGCGACAAGGCCGGGCTCGTCGATCGCGTCGAGGCTGTCATGCCAGGCGACCGCCCAGCCGGTCAGCCGCCCGATCCCCTCGTCGGCGGCGTGCCGGACATGGGTGGAGACGGCGAAGCGCTTCGCCGGCCGGCCGTCGAGATGGGCGAGCAACGTGTCGGCCATGGTTTCGGCCTGCCGGAACACATGCCGCAGGTCCGTCGCGCGGTCGCGTTCGTGGAAAATGCCGGCCAGCCACATCGTCGCGGCCTCGCGCCGGCTGTAGCGCCAGTCGCCGTCCGCGCCGGGGCTGCCGATCTCGTCGAGGTTGCCCCGGCGCCGCAACTCGCGCAGGCTGTCCACCGACCAGCCGGAAAGCCCTGCGATGTCATCCGCGCCGAACATGTGCCCACCCTCCGCTTGTCCGCTACGCTTGCCGCCTGTCGCCGGCCCGGTCAAGGGCGGCCTGCCGGGCGTCGGGCGTCGGGCGGCCGGTGCGGGGCCGGGGCCGAGATCGGCCGTTCAAAACTGCCGGCGGTGCGGTATGCTGCCGCCCCATGAGCACAGGCAGACGCCACCGCAGCACCGGCCACCACGACGGATGACGATACCGCCGCCGCAGTCCCCGCCCGTTCCCGCCGGGCCCGAGGCCGACGAGACCGCCCTGTTCAAGGCGTTGCAGGCGGGTTTCGCCGCGCAGTTCCGGCGGGTCTTCGACGATCCGAAGGCGCCGCGCACGGTGCTGGTGGTGCCCAGCCTGACGCTGGACCAGGACGTGCTGGCGCGGATTTCCGGCTTCACCCATTACGAGGAGCGGATGCTGTGCCTGCTCTTGCTGCTGCGGCTGCCGCGCACCCGGGTGATCTTCGTCACCAGCCAGCCGGTGCCGCCGGCGATCGTGGATTACTATCTGCAGCTTCTGCCCGGCGTGCCGCGCGAACACGCGCTGCGGCGGCTGACCCTGCTGGCCTGCCATGACGGTTCCGCGCGGCCGCTGACCGAGAAGATCCTCGAACGGCCGCGGCTGATGCGGCGGATCGCGGCGGAGATTCCCGATCCCGCCGCCGCGCACATGACCTGTTTCAATGTCGATGCCCCGGAACGCCGCCTTGCCGTGGCGCTGGGCCTGCCGATCTACGGCTGCGATCCCGACCTCTTGCCGCTGGGGTCGAAAAGCGGCTCGCGCGCGGTGTTCCGCGAGGCCGGGCTGCCGATGGCGGACGGGTTCGAGGATCTCGGTGACGCCGGCGCGGTGGCCGAGGCGCTGGCGGAGCTCAAGGCCCGCAACCCCGGCCTGCGCCGGGCGGTGGTCAAGCTCAACGAGGGGTTTTCCGGCGAGGGCAACGCGATCCTGCGGTTCGACGGCGCGCCGGAAGGGGCCGCGTTGTTGCCCTGGCTGCGGGAGCGCCTGCCGCGGCTCGACTTCGCCGCGCAAAGCATGACCTGGGAGGAATTCTCCGGCAAGATCGGGGCGATGGGGGCGATTGTCGAGGCGTTCATCGAAGGCCGGGGCAAGCGGTCGCCCTCGGCGCAGTGCCGGATCGACCCGACGGGAAAGCTGGAAGTGATCTCGACCCACGACCAGGTGACGGATCCCCGGTCGGGGCAGATCTTCCTTGGCTGCCGGTTCCCCGCCGACCGGGCGTACCGGATGGACATCCAGGCCGAGGGGATGAAGGCCGGCGCGGTGCTGGCGCGGCACGGCGTGGTGGGACGGTTCGGGGTGGATTTCGTCTCGGTCCCCGACGCGGCGGGCTGGACGCATTACGCGGTGGAAATCAACCTGCGCAAGGGCGGCACCACGCATCCGTTCCAGATGCTGCAGTTCCTGACCGATGGCGCCTACGACCCGGCGACCGGGCTCTACAAGACCGGCGGCGGCCGGCCGCGTTACTACTTCGCCTCCGACAATCTCGAATCGCCGGCCTACCGGGGGCTCATCGCCGAGGATCTGATCGACATCGCCGTCGAGAACGGGCTGCATTTCCACGGCGCACGGCAGGAGGGCGTGGTGTTCCACCTGATCGGCGCGCTGTCGGAATTCGGCAAGCTGGGGGTGATCTGCGTCGCCGGGTCGCGCGCCGGGGCCGAGCGGCTTTACCGCGAGACCGTCGCGGTGCTGGACCGCGAGGGCCGGGCGGGCGAAGCATCGCGCGGCACGGGGCGCTGAGGCCCCGCGCCGCGGGCGGCGCATCCCCGCGCGCTACATCGCCAGCCGTTCCCCGAGGAACCGCGTGAAGGCCGCCCAGCTTTCGCGGTCGGCACGCTCCTGGTAGCGGTTCGATCCGAAGACGGTGAAGGCATGCGGCGCGCCGGAATAGACCTCGATCGTGTAGGTGGCGCCGGCCGCCTCCATCTCGGTGGCGAACCCGGCGACATCCGCCATCGTGATCGAACTGTCGGCCGCGCCGTGCAGCACCAGAACCGGCGGTTCGTCGCCGTCCCAGCGCTGGCCCTCGGGGGTGTCCAGACCGCCGTGGAAACTGGCGTAGCCCGCGGCCATCCCGGCCATGTCGCTGCGCGCCATCTCCAGCGCGACGGCGCCGCCGAAACAGTAGCCCATCACCACCATGCCGCCGTCACCGGCCCGCGCCAGCGCCGCGTCGGCCCCGGCCTGCAACAGCGCGCGCATCCGCGCCCGGTCGCCGTAAAGCGCGCCGGTGGCGGCGCGGCGATGGTCCATCGTCTCGGTCGGCGTCGCGTCGCCGAACATGTCGAGCGCGAAGGCGTTGTAGCCCATTTCGGCCAGCATGTCGGCGCGCCGGCGTTCGTAATCCGTCATCCCGTCCCAGTCGTGGACGATCAGCACGGTGCCGCGCGGGCTGTCGGCCGCGGCCCAGTAGCCGGTGAAGGCCTGTCCGTCGACCGTGTAGGCGACGTCTTCGGCAAGGGCGGGCGCCGCGCAAAGCGTGGTCGCGGCCAGAAGGGATGTCAGGCGCATGGAGTCTCCCCGTGGTGTCGTTGCGGTCGGCGGATGGGCCCGCGGGCGCACCCGCCCTTGGGGATATGGCGCGCAACCGGCGGCGGGCAAACCGGCGCCGGCTACCCGCCCTCGCGCCGGGCGGCGGCGATCTGCCGGTCGCGGTCGCGAAAGGCGGCGGCCGCGGCGGCGAGCGCGCGGAACAGCGCGCGCTGCCGATGCGCGTAGACGAGGTGTTCGGGGTGCCATTGCACCCCCAGCGCGAAGGGCGCGCCGATACGC
Source organism: uncultured Rhodobacterales bacterium (assembly GCA_964448765.1). Lineage (GTDB taxonomy): Bacteria > Pseudomonadota > Alphaproteobacteria > Rhodobacterales > Rhodobacteraceae > JANSXY01. Next base: position 20,275 of record CAYUXM010000008.1, on the reverse strand, counting down.
TCGATCGCCTGGATCATGCCGCCGGCGTCGCGCGCGGCAACCCGCAGGCCACGGCCGAGGCGGTCGATCGACTGGCTGTGCAGCGCGTTGACGCGCATCGGCGCCGTGCCCGCGATCCCGGCCAGATGGCTGCCCGGTTCGATCCGCACGTCCTTGCGCGGCAGGATCGTGCGGACGAACGGGCTTTCGGCATGGCGGGCGTAGGCATCCTGGTGCAGCGAGCCGCCCAGCGCGACATTGAGCATCTGCGCGCCCCGGCAGATCCCCAGGACCGGCTTGCCGGCGGCCAGCGCCGCCTCGACCAGCCCGCGTTCCAGCGCGTCGCGATCCGGATCGAGCCGGGCCGCGAGCCGGATGTCGCCGTCGTAGAGCCCGGGCGAGATATCGTCGCCGCCGCCGACGATGAGCCCGTCGACCTGCCCGATATCGGCCTCGCGCCGCGTGGTCCAGCGCAGCCCGCGCGCGCCGGCAAGCCACAGGTTCAGCGCGACCAGCGGATACACCCGCCAGCCCGAGCGCAGCGAGGTGGTGACCCCGATCCGCGGTCTCAGCCGTCCCAAAGCTCCGCCTCCGCCAGCCGCGTCGCGACCTCCGCGGCCCAGTCGCCGGGCAGGCTGGTCAGTGCGGCGCGATGGGCGCGGAAGGCCCGCGCCAGGTCGTCCAGCAGCGCCGCATCGGCGGCGATCCGTTCCACCAGAACCCAGCGGTTCCATTCATAGGCGAAGGACCAGTCCGCCGCGCCCAGCCCGGTTTCCGGCAACCGGTAGTGCCAGGTCGGCCGGCCGCCCTTGGGCCGGCCCTCGGGCAGGGCGGCGCGGACGCGGTCGGGGAACAGGTGTTCCAGCAGCGGCAGCAGGTCGAGCCCGTGGTTGCGCGTCGGCACGAGATCCAGGTAGCTGTCGCGCAGATCGGCAAGGCCCCAGTCCGCCCCCGCCGTGGCGAGCCGGTCGGCGAAGTCGCGCGGCCAGGGATCGATGAACGGCAGAACACGGCGCGCCAGGTCGGGCGGATCGGCGGCCCGCAGCCAGTCCTCGACAAGGCCGAAGGCGCGGACGACGGGCACGATGTCGCCGGCCGTTTCCGAGGCGACCTCGGGATTGAGATGGATGCCGAAGGCCAGCAGCAGCCCGTCCTGTGACCCCTGCGCCCCGGCGGCCCCCAGTGCCTGCATCAGCCGGCCGATCCGCGGCAGGTCGCCGGGCGCCAGCGGTGCGGTGACGATCTCGACCGGCACGACCTCGCGCGACAGGTCGAGCAGCCGGTCGGCCAGCGCGGTTCCCGCCCTGTCCTTCAGCGCGGTATCCAGTTCGATCTTCACGCGGCCGATCGCGCTGTCCTCGACCACGAGGTCATGCGGTGCCCGGCGCCGCGACCGGCCGCCCCAGAGCCCGGTGACCAGCTCGGTCGCCTCGGCCTCCGTCAGGCCCGAGAACTCGATCTCCACGCCGGTGCGGCGCGGCCGGCCATCGGGCCGGGCCGGTTGCGGCAGCGGCCAGAACCGGCCGCGCGGGATCCGTTCGGCAAGCATCGCGGCGTCGGTCATCGGATCCTCACTTCCCGGCGCAGGGTAGCCGGTCGCGGGCACCGGCCACAACCCGCGCCGGGCCGTCGCGGCGCGGCGGGGCTGGATCGTGCGCCGGCATTGGCCTAACAGGGAGGCAGACGCCGGGCCCGGTGGCCGGGCGCGGCGACGGGGCGCGGCACGACATGGATCATCCCTTTCCACGCCCGGAGCTTGACGCGCGCCTTGCGGCCACCCGCGCGGCGATGGCGGCGCGCGACCTCGACGGGCTGATCGTCAGCCTGCCGGAGAACATCTACTACCTCACCGGGCTCGATCACTGGGGCTATTTCGCCTGTCACCTGCTGATCGTCCCGCGCGACGGCGAGATGACCCTGACCTGTCGCGCGATGGAACGGATCACGGTGGAAAACCAGGTCGGCAACGCGCGGTTCATCGGCCATGCCGATACCGAGGAGGTTTCCGAGACGGCGCTGCGCGCTCTGGGCGATCTCGGGCTGACCGGTGGCCGCCTCGGGATCGAGATGCAAAGCCTGTTCCTGACGCCGCGGATCGCCGATGCGATCCGGGCCGGCGCGCCCGGCGCCGACTGGCACGATGCCTCCGGGCTGGTCGATGCGCTGCGGCTGGTCAAGTCGCCGCTGGAGATGGATTATACCCGCCGCGCCGCGCGCGCCGCCGATGCCGGAACCCTGGCCGCGATCGCGGCGATCCGCGACGGGGCAAGCGATTTCGAGGTCGCGGCGGAATGCCTGCGCGGCATGACGCGCGCGGGCAGCGAATATCCCGGCTTCGGGCCGTTCATCCGGCCCACCTCGCGGCTGGGAGAGGAACACACGACCTGGCGCGGCGACCGGTTCGCGACGGGCGACGCGGTGTTCCTCGAAATCGCCGCGGCCTGCCGCAAGTACCAGGCGCCGATGGGCCGGCTCGTCTATGTCGGCCGCCCGCCCGACGGGGTCGAGGCCTCGGTCGAGCTTGCGATGCGCGGGATGCGGGCGATCTGCGCGGCGCTGCGCCCCGGTGCGCGTGCCGGCGAGGTCTATGCCGCCTGGCACGAGGTCGCGGCCGAAGCCGGGCTGGCCGATTACCACCGGCACCATTGCGGCTACCTCGTCTCGATCGGCTTCCCGCCCAGCTGGACCGGGGGATCGCGCGTCACCGGGCTTGCGCCGGGGTCGGAGCTGGAACTGAAGACCGGCATGACCTTCCATGCCCACTCCTGGTTCACCGATACCGGCGTCGTCGATTACTTCATCTCCAACACCGTCCTGCTGGGCCCGCAGGGGGCCGAGGTGCTGACCTGCAAGACACCCGAAACCCTGATCCTGTGCTGATCCGGGCGGGCGGCTAGCCCGGACCGGCGGCGCCGGACAGGGCCGCGCGAGGTCGCCACGCGGCCGCGCGGTCGGGCACGAACTCGGTATTCGTTCTGGGCCGGGCGCGCTGCAAGGCCGGGGTCACGCCGAAGCGGCGCCGGTAGACGCGGGCGAAATGCGACGGCGAGGCGAAGCCGCAGGCATGGGCGATCTCGGTCACCGAGACCTCGGTCTGCAGCAGCAGGTTGCGCGCCTTGTCGAGCCGGACCGCGGTGGCGTATTTCTTCGGGCTGCATTTCATGTGCCGCTCGAACAGCCGTTCGAGCTGCCGCGCCGTGATCCCCAGCCGCTCGGCGATCTCGCCGGTCGAGGGCGGATCCTCCGTCATTTCGTGCATCATCCGGATCGCCTCGGCGACATGGCGGTTGCGCATGCCGTGGCGGGCCTGGATCGACACCCGCTGCGCATAGTCGCCGCCGCGCACGGCGTTGTAGACCATCTGGTCGGCGATCTCGATGGCCAGTTCCGCGCCATGCGCGGTCTCGATCAGGCGCAGCATCAGGTCGGCGGCGGCGGTGCCGCCCGAGGCGGTCGGATGCCGGCTGTCCTCGACGAAGACGTTGCGGCACAGCTCCACGTCGGGAAACGCCTCTTCGAAACTGTCGTGGAACTGCCAGTGCACCGCCGCGCGCTCGCCGTCGAGCAGCCCGGCGCGCGCCAGCACCAGCGAACCGGAGCACAGCGCGCCGATCCGCGTGCCGCGGGCCCTTTCGCGGCGCACGTAGTTCAGCAGCTCGGGCGTGATGTGCCGGTCGACATTCTGGCCCGAGAGGATGAACAGCATCTCGCCGCGCGGGCTTGGCCGCATGCCCTGGTCGACCAGCGTCACGCTGGCGTTCGAACAGCGCGCCGAGACGCCGTCGGCCGAGCCGAGGCGCCAGCGATACAACGCCCGCCCGCTCAGCAGGTTGGCAAGCCGCAGCGGCTCGATGGCGCAGGAGAATGCCAGGTGGGTGAATTCCTCCACGAGGAAGAAGGTCACGCCCTGGCATCCGTCCGATGGGGGTTCGTCCTTCATTGGTATCGAGATTTCTAGCATGACAAGTTCATGATACAGATTGTATTCGTTGTGTATATCGTTTAGCTGGAACCGGAAAGAAGGAGCCTCGGGATGCGCGACAGCCCCCTGTCACCGAAACGGGCCGCCTACGAGGCGCTGCGCCGCGCGATCCTGCTGCTGGAGCTTCGGCCCGGCGAGGTGCTGGACGAGGCGCGGCTTTGCGCCCGGCATGGCCTGTCGCGCACACCGCTGCGCGAGGTCGTCCGCCGGCTTGCCGCCGAGGGCTATGTCGTGGTGGTGGAGAACCGCGGCGCGCAGGTTTCCGACATGTCGCACCGCACCCTGCGCGATTTCTTCCTTGCCGCGCCGATGATCTATGGCGGCATCCTGCGGCTGGCGGCCGACAACGCCGACCCCGGGCAGATCGCGGCGCTCAAACAGGCGCAGATCGCCTTTCGCGCCGCGCTGGCCGAGGGCGACACGGCGGCGCGCACGCTCGCCAACGATGTCTTCCACCGGATCACCGGCGAGATGGCGGGCAATGTCTACCTGCTGCCCAGCTTCCACCGCCTGCTGATCGATCATGCCCGGATCGGGATGACCTTCTTTCGCGGCCGCGACCGGGCGCGCGGTGCGGCGCTGGATACCGCGGCGGACCAGCATGACGCGATGATCGCCGCGATCGAGGCGGGCGATGCCGACGCCGCCGCGGCGCTGGCCGAGGCGCACTGGACCCTGTCGCGCGGCGAGATCGAAAGCTTCGTGATGCCTGCCGGGCTGACGCTGCCGCTGGGCAGCCCGCCGGCCCTTTCTGCATGAGGATGCGATGACCCCCGCCATGACCTTCCAGGGCATTTACACACCCGTCGTCACCCCGTTCGACGCTGCGGGCGCGCCGCGGCTCGACGCGCTGGCCGAGGTCATCGACCGGCTGGTCGCGGCCGGGGTGCACGGCCTGATCTCGGGTGGATCGACGGGCGAGAACTATGCCCAGACCGTCGAGGAGCGGCTGGCGCTGGCGCGGTTCACCCGCGACCGGCTGGCCGGCCGGTTGCCGCTGATCGTCGGCACCGGGGCGATGCGCACCCCCGAAAGCCTGGCGCTGGCCGAGGGCGCGCGCGAGATCGGCGCGGATGCGATCCTCGTCGCTTCGCCGCCCTACGCGGTGCCGACCGAACGCGAGAATGCGCTCAACGTGCTGGCGATCGACCGCGCGGCGAACCTGCCGATCATGCTTTACAACTACCCCGGCCGCACCGGCAGCGTGATGGGCGACGCGTTCCTCGACCGGGTGGGCCGGTCGCGCAACGTCTGCGCGATCAAGGAAAGCTCGGGCGACATCAACCGCGTACATGTCCTGGCGCGGGATTATCCGCATATCCAGATGCTGTGCGGGATGGATGACCAGGCGCTGGAGTTCTTCGCCTGGGGTGCCTCGGGCTGGGTCTGCGCCGGGTCGAACTTCCTGCCGGAGGAACATGTCGCGCTTTACCACGCCTGCGCGGTCGAGGGCGATTTCGCCCGCGGGCGGCGGATCATGTCGGCGATGCTGCCGCTTATGCGGGTGCTCGAACAGGGCGGCAAGTTCATCCAGTGCGTGAAGCATGGGGTGGAACTGACTGGAATCGCGGCCGGACCGCCGCGCCCGCCGCTCAAGGCGCTGAACAAGGACGACAGGCGGGAACTGCAACAGGTCGTGCGTGTGCTCAAGCGCACGGTCGCCGAGATCACAGCGGGGAGATGAGCCGATGACCGAACTGCTGACCCACGCGGAATACCGGGCCATCGCCGCGTCGCTGGCCCTGCCGACGGCGGCCTTCATCGACGGCGGCTTTCGCCCGGCGGTTTCGGGCCGCGGCTATGCAAGCGTGAACCCCGCCACCGGCGCGGTGCTGGCCGAGGTCGCCGCCTGCGGCGCCGAGGATGTCGATCTCGCCGTGGCGAAGGCGCGCGAGGCCTTCGAGGATGGCCGCTGGTCGCGCCGGCCGCCGGCGGAACGCAAGGCGGTGCTGATCCGGCTGGCGAAGCTGATCCGGCGCAACGCGCGCGAGCTGGCGGTGATGGAAAGCCTCGATTCGGGCAAGACGATCCACGATTGCGAGACGGTCGACCTGCCCGAGACGATCGCCTGCCTGACATGGCATGCCGAGGCGATCGACAAGATCTACGATCAGGTCTCGCCGGCCTCGGACGATCACCTGGCGATGATCCTGCGCGAGCCGGTCGGGGTGGTGGGCCTCGTGCTGCCGTGGAACTTCCCGCTGCTGATGCTGGCGTGGAAGATCGGCCCGGCGCTGGCGGCGGGCTGTTCTGTGATCGTCAAGCCGGCCGAGGAAACCGCGCTCACCGCGCTGCGGGTGGCGGAACTGGCGGCCGAGGCCGGGGTGCCGCGTGGGGTGTTCAACGTGCTGCCCGGCACCGGGCCGGAGGCGGGCGAACCGCTGGGCCGGCACATGGATGTCGACATGATCTCGTTCACCGGATCGACCGAAACGGGCCGCCGGTTCCTGCGCTACGCCGCCGACTCGAACCTCAAGGAGGTGACGCTGGAGATGGGCGGCAAGAATCCCTGCATCGTGCTCGACGATGCCGAGAACCTCGACCGGGTGGCCGCCCATGTCGTCAACGGCGCGTTCTGGAACATGGGCGAGAACTGTTCGGCCAGTTCGCGGCTGATCGTGCAGCGCGGCGTCAAGGCGGCGCTGATCGGGCGGATCGTCGCCCATGCCCGGGAATGGCCGATGGGCGACCCGCTGGACCCGGTCAACCGGATCGGCGCGCTGGTGTCGCGGGCGCATTTCGACAAGGTTCGCGGCCATCTCGACGGGGGCCATGCGGTGCTGATGGGCGGCAGGGCCGAGGACGGTTTCGTCGAACCCACGGTCCTCGACGTCACCGACCGCGACGCGCCCGCGGCGCGCGAGGAGATCTTCGGCCCGGTGCTGTCGGTGCTGACGGTGGACAGCTACGACGAGGCGATCGCGCTGGCCAACGATACCGACTACGGCCTCGCCGCGGCGATCTTCACCGGCAACGTGAAACGCGCGCTCCGCGGCGCGCGCGCGATCCGGGCCGGGACGGTCACGGTGAATGCCTTCGGCGAGGGCGACATCACCACGCCGTTCGGCGGTTACCGGCAATCGGGTTTCGGCGGGCGCGACAACTCGGTCCATGCGCATGACCAGTATACCCAGCTCAAGACGATCTGGGTGGACCTGTCCGACGACGCCGACGAGGCGGTGGATTGACGCGCTACATCGCCAGCCGGCTGCCGCGCCAGCCCGGCCCGGCCGGCTGGAACCGGCTGCTGCCCGATCCGCCGCCGGCGACGCCGCTGGAGGCCGATGCCGGGGCCGATGTCGCGATCATCGGCGCGGGCTTTGCCGGGTTGTCGGCGGCGCGGCGGCTGGTGCAGATCGATCCGGGCCTCGACGTCGCGGTGCTGGAGGCCGGGCGCGTGGGCGAGGGGCCGGCGGGCCGGAATTCCGGCTTCATGATCGATCTGCCGCATGACCTCGCCTCCGAAAGCTATGGCGGCGCGGCGGCGCGCGACCTTGCGCAGACCCGGCTGAACCGCGCCGCGATCCGCTTCGCCGCCGAGGCGGCAGAGGCCTGCGCGCTGGGCCGCGACGTGTTCGACCCCTGCGGCAAGGTCAATGCCGCCGCGACCGAGGCGGGCGAGGCGCACAACCGCGCCTATGCCGGGCACCTGTCGCGGATGCAGGAACCCTGCCGCCTGCTCGACGCGACCGAGATGGCCGAGATGACGGGCAGCCGGTTCTACCGCTCGGGCCTTTACACCGCGGGTACGGTGATGCTGCAACCGGCGGCCTATGTGCGCGGGCTGGCCGCGGGGCTGGCCGGCGCGATCCGGCTGCACGAGAACAGCCCGGTGCGCGAGATCCGCAAGGCCGGCGCGGGCTGGGTGCTGTCGACGCCGCGCGCGCGGCTTCGCGCCGGCCGGGTGATCCTTGCCACCAACGGCCATGCCGAAAGCTTCGGCTTCTTCGCGCGCCGCCTGATGCATGTCTTCACCTATGCCTCGATGACCGCGCCGCTGCCGGCCGGCGCGCCGGCCGGGGCCGGGAAATGGGGCGTTACCCCGGCCGATCCGATGGGCACCACGGTGCGGCGCATCCCCACCGGCGACGGCGGCCGGATCGTGATCCGCAGCCGGTTCACCTACGACCCCACGATGGAGGTGTCCGCGGCGCGGATCGCCGCCGTGGGCCGGGCGCATGACCGCAGGTTCGCGCAGCGCTTCCCGGCGCTGGCGGGCCTGCCGATGGACTACCGCTGGGCCGGCCACCTGTGCCTGAGCTGGAACGGCGTGCCGGCCTGGGGCGAGATCGAGGACGGCGTGTTTTCCGCGGTCTGCCAGAACGGGCTGGGCACGGTGAAGGGTACGCTGGCCGGCATGGTGGCCGCCGATCTCGCCACCGGGCAGCCGGGCGACCTGGCCCGCGCCGCGATCGCCGCCGCGCCGCCGCGCCGCCTGCCGCCCGAACCGCTGGCCTATCTCGGCGCCAATGCCACCCTGCGCTGGAAGGACTGGGCCGCGCGACGCGAGTGAGGGCGGCGACCCGGGAGGGGCCTAATACTCCTGGTTCAGCGCGTCCTCGGCCGGGATCTCGCGTTCGCGCCGGGCGATGTAGTCGCGCAGCGCCTCGTCGATGCCGGGATCGAGCGGTGGCTGCTCGTAATCGGCCAGCAGCTTGCGCGCCCGGATCAGCGCGCGTTCCGGCGTTTCCAGCGCGCCTTCGACCTGCCACTGCTCGATCGCGGTGTTGTCGAACAGTTCCGGCATGAAGAAGGCGCGCTGGAAATTCGCCTGCGTATGCGGATGCCCAAGGTAATGCCCGCCCGGCCCGATATCGCGCACCGCGGCGAGGCCGTCGTCGAAATCGTCCCAGCGGATGCCCTCGGCCATCCGGTAGGCCATGGCGCATTGTTCGGCATCGGTGACGAACTTGGCGACCGAGCAATGCATCCCGGCCTCGTTCCAGCCCGCCGCGTGCCAGATGTAGTTGGCGCCGGCGTGGATCACCGCCGACAGCGTCGTGGCGCTTTCATATCCCGCCTGCGCGTCCAGCGTCTTGGCGCCGCCCAGCGTGGCCGAGCTGCGCCACGGCACACCGTAGTGCCGCGCCATCTGGCCGATCATGAAGTTCATCAGGCCGATTTCCGGCGTGCCGGCCATCGGCGCGCCGGACCGCATCGACACGGTCGACAGGTAATGGCCGTAGATCGCCGGGCAGCCCCTGCGGATCACCTGGGTATAGGCCAGCGCCGAGAGCGCCTCGGCGTTCAGCTGCGCCACCGCCGGCGCGACCGAGGCGGGGGTGTTCGCGCCGCCCAGCACGAAGGGCGAGCACAGGACCGGCTGGTTGCGCCGGCAGAAGGCGCGCATCGCGCCCAGCATCACCTCGTCCCAGACCAGCGGCGAATTGCCGTTGCAGTTGCCGGTGGTGACCGCGTGGTCCTCCATGAACGCCGCGCCGAACAGGATCGCGCACATCTCCATCACGTCCTCGGCGTTCCGGGGCGAGGTGGTCATGCCCATGAACGTCTTGTCGGAATGCCGGATCGAGGAATAGGTGATCCGGAGATGCCGGTGGCTGACCGGGAGATCGCAGGGTTCGACGATGTGGTGGGCGCTGGAATGCAGCGCCGGGGACATCTGCGCGAGCTTGTGGAACATCGCGAGATCGTCGAGCGTGGGGCTCCGCCGGGCGTCGTCGAGGTCGCGCAGGTAGGGCGCGCCGGTCATCGGCACGAAGATCGCCTGGCGCCCGCCCAGCGCCACGGTGTTGGCCGGGTTGCGGGCGTGGCAGGTGATCTGCGCCGGGATCGTCGCGATCAGCTCGCGCACCAGCCCGCGATCGAGATGCACGCGCTCGTCGCGCACGTCGGCGCCGGCGCGGCGCCAGTCCTCCAGCGCCACGGGGTCGCGGAACACCACGCCGACCTCTTCGAGGATCGCCATCGAGGCCGCGTCGATCCGCGCCACCTCGTCGCCGCTCATCGGTTCGCACGGCGGCAGCCGGTTGGTCAGGCCGGGCAGCATCGACAGGTCGGTTTTGGAGCGTTGGGCGCGCCGCGCGCTGCGGCCGCCGGCCCGGCCGCGGCCCTGGGCAATGTCCTGTGACATGGGCATTTCCTGGTTGACGATGTGCCGCGAGTTTTCTCCGGCCGCGGGGGGCTGACGCGACCGAAACCGAAGCGCCGGGCACGTTTCCGACCTTGCGGCGCGGCGCGGCCCGGGCGGGCGCCGATGCCGCGACGCAGAACTGCCCGCGCTTCGGATTTTAACGCTAACATGTCGGATTCGTGCTGCCCCTTGAGGCGACCGAGGGTTGACGCTGCACCCAGAACGCGCGGTCGCGGCGGGCCATCCACCCTGCGGCCGAAACGAATTGAAACAGGGAGTAGTCATGACCACGAAGAACCAGATTCTCATCGACCGGATCGCGGAGGCCGCGCGGACGGGCCGGATCTCGCGGCGCGATTTCATCCATCACTCGATGGTGGCCGGCCTCACCGCGACGACGGCGACGGGGCTGTGGACCACCCATGCCAAGGCGCAGCCGAAAAGCGGCGGAACGTTCCGCTGGGGCATCCATGACGGCAATACCTCCGACACCCACGATCCGGGCACCTACCTGACCCGGACGATGATTTACCTCGCCCATACCCATCGCTCGTTCCTGACGATGATCATGGGCGACGGATCGCTCGGCCCCGATCTCGCCGACAGCTGGGAGGCCAGCGCCGACGCCTCGACCTGGACCTTCAAGATCAACGAGAACGCCAGCTTCCACAGCGGCAAGAAGGTGACGGCCGACGATGTCATCGCCTCGCTCAACCATCACCGGGGCGATGACTCGACCTCGGCGGCCAAGGCGCTGCTGTCGGATGTCGTCGACATCCGCAAGGACGGCGATTACACGATGATCGTGGAACTGTCGGGCGGCAATGCCGATTTCCCCTGGCTGATGACCGACTACCACCTCGCGATCTGCCCGGCCAACGACGACGGCACGATCGACTGGCAGTCGGGCGACGGTTCGGGCCCCTACAAGATCGACTCGGGCGAGTTCGGCGTGCAGTTCGCCCTCAGCCGGCATGACGGCTGGCACGGCGAGGGCGCCTATTTCGACAAGGTCGAGATGATCACGCTGAACGATCCGAACGCGCGCCAGACCGCGCTGGTCACCGGCGACGTGCACGCGGTGTCGCTGATCGAGCTGAAGACGATGGCGCTGTTGCAGCGCGATCCGAACATCACGATCCACAACATCCCCTCGGCCGGCGCGATCACCATGCCGATGCATTGCGATACCGCGCCGTTCGACAATCCCGACGTGCGCAACGCGCTCAAGCTGGCCATCGACCGCGACGAGATCATCGAGAAGATCGCCTTCGGCGCGGCGACCAAGGGCAACGACTTCCACCATTCCCCGGCGCAGCCCTACTGGCCCGAGGACATCCCGCAGCGCGACTACGATCCGGACCAGGCGAAATCGCTGCTCAGCAAGGCCGGGGCGGAGGGCCTGACCGTCAACATCTCGACCGCCGACATGGTCTATGCCGGCGCGGTCGACATGGCGGTGCTCTACGCCGAGCAGGCAAAGGCCGCGGGGATCACCGTCAACGTGGTGCGCGAGCCGAACGACGGCTACTATTCCGATGTCTGGCTGGTGAAGCCGTTCTCGATCGTGTCCTGGGGCGCGCGCCCGACGCCGGACGTGATGTACACGCTGGCCTACAAGAACGACGCTGCCTGGAACGAGAGCCGCTGGCAGAACGAGCGGTTCAACGAGTTGCTGATCCAGGCGAAGGCGGAGCTTGACGACACGCTGCGCGCCGAGATGTATCGCGAGATGGCGATGCTGGCGCGCGACGACGGCGGCACCGTCATCCCGTTCTTCAACAACTTCGTCTACGCCAACCGCGCCAATGTCGGCACGCCCGAGCAACTCGCCGCGAGCTGGGAAAACGACGGCGCCCGCGCGGCAAGCCGCTGGTGGTTCACCGACTAGACAGGGCGTTGCCGACCCGGCAGGATCGTGCCGGGGCCTGACCCCAATGCCATGTTCCGGCCCCGGCCCCTGTCGCCGGGGCCAGAACATCCGCACCGCGGCCGGAGCCGCGGAGCACAAGCCCGTGCCGGGGAAGGCGGGCAGGAAATCTGGAGGGACAGATGGGGAACTTGTTCGGGCTGATCGCAAGGCGGCTCGGCCTGGGGCTGATCACGCTGCTTGTCGTGTCGGTTCTGATCTTCTTCGCGGTCGAATTGCTGCCGGGGGATATCGCGCAGGCCGTGCTGGGGCAGGGCGCCACAGAGGAAACGGTGGCGGCGCTGCGGGAACAACTGGGCCTCGACCGGCCGGCGGTGGTGCGCTACCTCGACTGGCTGGCCGGCGCCGTCACCGGGGATTTCGGCGTCTCGCTGGTCACCGGCGAGCGGGTGAGCGAGGCGATTTCGACGCGCTTCATCAACACGCTGTTCCTGGCCACCTACGCGGCCGTGATCGCGGTGCCGCTGGCGATCACGCTCGGCGTCATCGTCGCGCTGCTGCGCAACTCGCCGTTCGACCGGATCGCAAACGTGGTCACGCTGACCTCGATCTCGTCGCCCGAGTTCTTCCTGGGCTACATCCTGATCCTCTATCTCGCGGTCAAGACGAGCATGTTTCCCGCGATCGCCAGCCTGTCCGACGACATGACGCTGCTTGAACTGCTCAACCGCACCTTCCTGCCGGCGCTGACGCTGGTGCTGGTGGTGACCGCGCACATGATGCGGATGACGCGGGCGGCGATCATCAACCTGCTGGCCTCGCCCTATATCGAGATGGCGCGCCTGAAGGGCACGCCGCCGTGGAAGGTGATCGTCAAGCACGCGCTGCCGAACGCCTGGGCGCCGATCATCAACGTCGTGGCGCTGAACCTCGCCTACCTGATCACCGGGGTGGTGCTGGTCGAGGTCGTGTTCGTCTATCCCGGGATCGGCCAGCTTCTGGTCGATGCCGTGGCGAAGCGCGATTTCCCGATCGTGCAGGCCTGCTGCCTGATCTTCGCGGCGACCTTCATCCTGCTCAATCTCGCGGCGGATGTCGGCGCGATCCTGACCAACCCGCGTCTGCGGCATCCGAAGTGAGGGCGGCGAGATGAACGAATTCGTCATCGGTTACTATGCCGCGCTGATCGCGGCCTCCTGCCTTGCGGCGTGGTTCGAATACCGCCGGGTGTTCCTGATGCTGTTCTCGCTGACGCTGGTGTCCTTCGTTCTGGGCATCGTCGGCGGCGTGCCGGCGCTGACCGCGGTCACCACCTTCGCCGCGGTCGTGGCGCTGGCGGCGGGCGTGTCCTACGCGTTCAAGGAATTCCTCGTCCAGATCACCGGCGCCAACCTGTCGCGGGAGCTGCGCACCGCGCCGCTGACCGCCGCCTTCGGAATGTTCGTGATCTTCACCTACGCGATCGCGGGCATCTTCGCGCCGTGGATCGCGCCGCACGGCGAATCCGAGGTGATCGCCTCGGCCTTCGAACCGGCGAACCAGGACATGCTGCTGGGCGCCGACCAGCTGGGCCGCGACATCTTCAGCCGGATCATCTACGGCGCGCGCAACACCGTGGGGCTGGCGCTGGTCGCGACGATGCTGGCCTTCGTCATGGGCGCGCTCGCCGGGCTTCTGGCGGCGGTCAAGGGCGGCTGGTTCGACCAGTTCATGGGCCGGGTCGCCGACGTGATCATGTCGGTCCCGTCGCTGATCTTCGCGCTGCTGATGCTGTCGATCTTCGGCACCAGCCTTTTCGTCATCGTGATCGTCGTCGCGGTGATCTATTCGCCGCGGGTGTTCCGCCTGACCCGCGCGGTCGCCGGCAACATCGTGGTGATGGACTACATCGAGGCGGCGAAGCTGCGCGGCGAGGGCGACTGGTACCTGATCCGGCGCGAGATCCTGCCGAATTCGACGGCGCCGCTGATCGCGGAATTCGGGCTGGAATTCTGCTTCGTCTTCCTGCTCATCGCGGGGCTGAGCTTCCTTGGCCTCGGCATCCAGCCGCCGACGGCGGACTGGGGCTCGATGGTGCGCGAAAACGCGACGCTGATCTCGTTCGGCGACATCACGCCACTGATCCCGGCGGCAGCGATCGCGCTGCTGACCGTCGCGGTCAATTTCGTCGTCGACTGGATGCTGTTCCGGTCCTCCGGCCTCAAGGAGATGTGAGATGGGCAGGTTTCACGAAAGAGACGTTCTCCTGAAGATCCGCGACCTGAAGATCGAGGGCTATTCCGGGGAAACCTGGATCCCGATCATCAAGGGCGTGGACCTGACCCTGCACCGCGGCGAGGTGATGGGGCTGATCGGCGAATCCGGGGCCGGCAAGTCGACGATCGGCGCGGCGGCGATGGGCTATGCCCGCGATGGCACGCGGATCTCGGACGGCACGATCGAGTTCGACGGGATGGAACTGACCACCGCCTCCGAAGCCGAGCGGCGGGCGCTGCGCGGCTCGCGCATCGCCTATGTCGCGCAGTCGGCGGCGGCCTCGTTCAACCCGGCGCACCGGCTGATCGACCAGCATACCGAGGCGCCGGTGCATTACCGGATCCAGAAGCGGATGGAGGCGCAGGAGGACGCGGTCGAACTGTATCGCCGGCTGCGGCTGCCCAATCCCGAGGAGATCGGCTTTCGCTACCCGCACCAGGTGTCGGGCGGGCAGTTGCAGCGGGCGATGACCGCGATGGCGATGTCCTGCCGGCCCGACCTGATCATCTTCGACGAACCGACCACGGCGCTGGACGTGACCACCCAGATCGAGGTTCTGGCCGCGATCCGCGACATCGTCGACCAGTTCAACACCGCCGCGATCTACATCACCCACGATCTCGCGGTCGTGGCGCAGATGGCCGACACGATCAAGGTGCTGCTGAAGGGCGAGGAGGTCGAGGAGGCGCCGACCGAGACGATGCTCGACAACCCCAAGGAGGATTACACCAAGAGCCTGTGGGCGGTGCGCAGCTTCAAGCGGCCGCAGAAGACGCGCCCGACCGACGGCACCAAGCCGGTGATCTCGGTGCAGAACGTGGATGCCGCCTATACCGGCGGCGTCAAGGTGCTCGACGACGTGTCGTTCGACATCTACCCGGGCATGACGGTCGCCGTGGTGGGCGAGTCGGGCTCCGGCAAGTCGACGACCGCGCGGGTGATCACCGGGCTTCTGCCGCCCTCGAAGGGCCAGGTGCTGTTCAAGGGCGAGGCGCTGCCGCCGTCCTACAAGGATCGCACCAAGGACCAGCTGCGACAGGCGCAGATGATCTACCAGATGGCCGATACCGCGCTCAATCCCAAGGTGCGGATCAGCGAGATCGTCGGCCGGCCGGCGCAGTTCTATTCCGGCCTGACCGGATCGGCGCTGAAGCAGCGGGTCGACGAGCTGCTCGACCTGATCGAACTGGACCCGGCGAAGTTCTACAACCGCTACCCGCCGGAGCTTTCGGGCGGGCAGAAGCAACGCATCGGCATTGCCCGCGCGCTGGCCGCCGAGCCGGAGTTCATCATCTGCGACGAGGTGACAAGCGCGCTCGACCAACTGGTGGCCGAGGGCATCCTCAAGCTGCTCGACCGGCTGCAGCGCGAATTGGGTCTGGCCTACATGTTCATCACCCACGACCTCGCCACCGTGCGGTCGATCGCCGACGAGGTGGTCGTCATGCAGCACGGCAAGGTGGTGGAACAGGGCCCGAAGGACGAGATGTTCACCCCGCCGCACCATCCCTACACCGACCTGCTGCTGTCCTCGGTGCCCGAGATGGACCCGAACTGGCTCACCACGCTGCTCGAAGAGCGCGGGGTCGACAACGTCGGGGAATCGGCGCAGGTCTGACCGGTGCGGGCCGGGCGGATCACGGGGCGCGCGGCATCGCGCGCCCTTGCCCGTCCTAGATGATCGCGGCGGCCGATCCCGCCATCGTGGCGACGATCAGCAGATAGATCACCAAGAGCCCCGGCAGGCTGCCACCGCGGTTGCGGGCTTCGCGGATGAGATCGTCGCGAGACAGCATGTCAGCCTCCATCGGTCACAGCGGCCGGGCACCCGGCCTCATGGCGCAGGTAGTCGATCCCGCCGGCCCGTTCAATGCCCGGAAGCGACGATTTCCCTGCAAATTCGACATAGCCGGAACCCGCCCGCTGCAATGCGCCCGCGCTCCGGCCGGCGCCTGTCACAGCGAGGTCTGGTAACGCCCGATGAAGCGCTGGAACAGTTCCAGCGACCGGCGCGCGATGCCGGTCCAGCCGAAGGTGCGGCGGGCGAAGCGCGCGCCCTCGACCATCAGCTTTTCGCGCAGCCAGGGGTGCTGCATCGGCATGTTCACCATCGCCGCGAATTCCTCGGGCCGCGTCGGATCGGCGACCAGCGCGTGGCGGCCGAACTCGACCTGTTCGAACAGCCCGCCGCGGGTGGTCAGCACCGTGGGCGTGCCGCACGACATCGCCTCCACCGCGGTCATGCCGAAGGGTTCGTAGCGCGAGGGCAGGGCGAAGACCCCGGCGGCGCGGTAGTAATCGGCCAGCTCCGCGTCCTCGACATAGCCGCGCCAGTCCACCGCGTCGGCGACTCCGAGATCGGCGGCCTGCTTCTGCCAGGATTCGACCAGCTTGCGATCGGCCTCCGAATTCGCCCCGGCCGCCAGCACCAGCCGCGCCTCGGGCTGCAGCCGGCGCAGGTGCGGCAGCGCCTCGATGATCAGATCGTAGCCCTTGTTCGTCGCGGCCCGGCCGACGACATAGACATCGTTCTCGGTCATCCGCAGCCGCTTGCGGATCGCGGCAAGCTGGCGCGGCGTCACGGCGGTGAAACGCTGTTCGTCGATGCCGGGCGGGATCATCGTGATATGGGAGGCCGGCAGGTCGTAATCCTCCTCGATCAGCTGGACCTGCTGTTCCGAGGTGGCGATGACATGGTCGCAGGTCCGGTAGAGCACGAATTCCTTCTGGATCCGCTCGTCGAACCGGTAGTTCGCGGCCTTGCCCTCGCCCAGGCTCTTCATGTCCTTGGCCTTCCACGACCCGAGGCTGTGCGGCGTGTGGACATGCGGGATTTCCAGTTCCTCGGCAATCTTCTGGCCCGCGACGCCGGCATCCCAGTAATGGCTGTTGACGACATCGTAGCGCAGCCCCTGCCGGCGCACCGCCGCCAGCGCGTTGGAGACGAAATCGCCGTACCAGTCGTGCATGTCCTCCTTGCGGATGAACTCCGCGCCGCCGAAGGGGATGCGCCAGACCCGCAGGTTGTCGTTGATCCGGTCCTCGGCCGGCTGATCCTCGAACTGCCGGGTCAGCACGTCGACGTTGAAGCCCAGCCGGGCGAAGCGCTTGGCAAGCTCCATCACGAAAACCACCTGCCCGCCGGTGTCGGGCTTGCCCAGTTCCGGCGAGCCGGCGACGTAGCCGTGCAGCGAGATCATCATGATCGACCCTGTGGAACCGCCCGTCATGCCATCCTCCGTCTCTGGCGCCGTCAGGTCTTGGCCGCGGGGGCCGGGATCGCGCCGAAATGCACCAGGCCCTCGATGACGCCGGCGGCATGCGCGGCGCGGGCGTGGTAGAACGTCCCCGGTTCCAGCGCCTCGATCAACTCGCGCCGGGCATTGCCGACGGCGATGCCGCGGCGCACCGCGCGGAACATCGCCAGATCGTTGCCGCTGTCGCCCGCGACGATCACGCGGGCCGGGGCGACGCCGAATTCCGCCGCCAGATGCAGCGTCGCGGCACCCTTGCCGGCACCTTCGGGGATCACGTCGAAATCGTCCTTGCCCGAGGCGATAACCTGACATTCTATCCCGGCCTGTGCAAGGGCGCGGCGGGCCGCGGCCTGCGCGGCGCCTGCGGGCACCGCGAAACTGACCTTGCGCGGGGTCTGGAAGATCGCGTCATGCGGCCGGTGGCCGAGCCCGGCGAGGATCGCGAAGGCCCGCCCGTGCGGCCAGCCCGCGAACCGCGCCTGCCACGAGGCCAGCGGCCGGCCGGCGACGGCGATCTCGGTGCCCAGCGCGGTGATCGCCGCATCGGGCACGAGGCCGGGGGGGAAATCATCGGCCAGCGTGTCGGCGACGCTGGCCGCCGGGCGGCTGGAGTTCACCGCCAGCCGCAACCGGTCGCGATGCCGCGCCAGCAGCGCGGCAAGGGCCGCCAGCGCATCGTCGTCGCCGGTCAGCGTGTCGTCGATATCGCTGACCAGCAGCCAGCCCGGCCCGGCCGGCGCCGCGCCGCTCATGACCCGGCCAGCCCGTCGCCCGAGGCCAGCCGAAGGTCCGCGTGCCGGGTGGTGGTGTAGATCGGCTCTTCCTCGCTCACCGCGCGGCGCAGCCAGTCCATCGAGATGTCCTCGAGCCGCAGGTCGGCCGATTCCGCGTAAAAGCCGACGCGGCCGGCGGAATAGGCGTCATCGACGGCGCACAGCGTCACCTGCCCGTCGATCGACACCTCCAGATAGGTGCCGTGCGCCACCACCTCGATCTGCCAGACATGGCGCGGATCGCGGGCGACGAAACTGCCGTCCTGCAGGGTTTCGTACTGGAACGCGTGTTCGAACACCGGCGTCGGGTTGGCGCCCCAGCGCTTGAGCTGGGCGTAGCCCTTCACGAGGTCGAGCGACAGGAAATAGCCGTCGCCCTCGTCCGAGGCGCGCAGCACCAGCCCGCATTTGCCCAGCCCCTCCAGCTGCAGCTTCGCGCGCAAGCGGAAATCCTCCTGCTCGCCGGGCAACAGGAACGCCTCGAAACCGCTGGGGCAGGACAGGTGCACCACGCCGCCGCCGTCGCGGATCGCGGCATGGGAATTGCCGAACAGCGGCGTGAACTCGTCGGGGTTCGTCAGCCGGAAGCTGCGCCGCACGGTGGCGTCGAAGCCCTGGAAGGACTTCAGCCGCAGCCGCCCGAGGTCGTCGGTGACCATCTCCTTGGGCGGCGGCAGGAGACGCACGGTCACCTCGCGGCCCTGCACCGTCTCGCTGCGCTGGAAGAAGTTGAACAGAAGGTAACGATCGCCCGCCCGGCAGATCCGGGCGGCATAGTTGCCGCGCGGCAGCAGCACGTTGTCGGCGAAGTTCCGGTAGGGCCCGGCCAGGTCGCTGGCCTGCCAGTAGCGGATCTTGGTGTCCTCGCGGATCGAGCCGATCAGGTAGTGGCGCCCGCCGATATGCAGAAGGTTCGGCACCTCGACGTCGTCGTAGAGGCCCGGCTTGTAAAGCGGCGGGCCGAATTCGAACCGGTCGGGCGCGACCTCCCGCGCCATGGCCACGCAGCCGCGGCGGATCACCGGCCCGTCCTTGACCCGCGCCGCGGCCAAGAGCAGCCGCTCGCCGCTGGCGGGATCGTGGTAGAAGAACGGGTCGCGGAAGCTGACCCAGTTGCGCCCCTCCTCGACGCTGGATTCGTACCAGACGTCGGATACCTCCAGCGGGTAGGCGGCGCTGTCGCATTTGGTCCAGGCGAACAGGTCGTCCGACCGCGCCAGGCCCACGCGCTGCACCCGCCCGTATTCGGCCCGCGCCAGACCGGTGTAGAACATCCGCCACGATCCCGGCCGGTCGGGATCGGGGCTGACATGCATGGTCCACAGCATGTCGTCGTCCCAGGCGCCCGGGTCGCCGACGAACAGCGCGTTGCGCACCCGCCGCCAGGTCATGCCGTCGCGGCTGACCGCATGGGCGATGAAATCGTGGTTCGGCAGGATCAGGTGGAACAGGTGAAAAAGCCCGTCGTGATAGACCACGTCGACATCGCCGATGTCGCAGCGCATGAATCCGTGCGAGGCATACATGGCGGCCAGAATGTCGAACCGCGCGGCCGGAGACAAGCCGGCACTCGACGTCCCGGTGCCGGTCAGCCGCCGCCGTCGCGGATCGCCAGCCCCCCGGCATCGAAGAAATGCAGGTGCTCGGGCGGAAAGACGAGCCCGACCCGCGTGCCGGGGCGCACATCCTCGCCGCCGTGGCTGCGGATCGTGATCCGCCCCAGCGGGCCGGCATCGGCAATGACATAGGTATCCGCGCCAAGGTATTCGGTGACGTCGACCACCGCGTCGCAGGCGCCTTCGCCGGCTGCGGCAAGGTCCACGTGTTCGGGCCGGATGCCCAGTTTCACCGCCGGGCGCGCACCCGCGAAGGGCCCGCCGCGGCTACCCTCCAGCAGGTAGCGGCCCGCCTCCGTCCGGCAGGGCAGGATGTTCATCGCGGGGCTGCCGATGAAGGTTGCCACGAACAGGTTGGCGGGGCTGCGGTAGAGTTCCTTGGGGGTGCCGACCTGCGCGATGGTGCCGAAATCCAGCACCACGATCCGGTCCGCCAGCGTCATCGCCTCGA
>CAYUXM010000007.1:0-31615 GCA_964448765.1 uncultured Rhodobacterales bacterium | reverse complement strand
CCGGCGCTTGGCGACCCCGGCAGGATTCGAACCTGCAACCTGCCCCTTAGGAGGGGGCTGCTCTATCCAGTTGAGCCACGGGGCCGATGCCGGGGTTTTCGCCGCTCGCATCCCGCGTTGCAAGCCTTGCGTCCGGAAAGGGCGGCAAAAAGGGGGGCGTTTTGGCCCACCGCCCCCCTTGCCCGCCATCGCCCGGGGAAGAGAGAGACCTGACCGGGCGTGTCGGATTCCGCGCCCTGCGCGGTCGCGCCGGGCCCGTTAGCGGTAACATACGGCCGCTTTCCGGCTTGGACAAGTGAAACTTCGGCGCTAACAATTCGGGACCGGCAAGTGACAGGGGGGAATGCGTGTCCCGTTCAGGACCAGAGGCGCGGCGCGGCGCATTGACGTTGCGCGACGTGTCCGAAGCCTCCGGCGTGTCGGAGATGACGGTGAGCCGGGTGCTGCGAAATCGCGGCGACGTCTCGGAGGCCACGCGCGAAAGGGTGCTGGAAGCCGCGCGGCAGCTTGGCTACGTGCCCAACAAGATCGCCGGGGCGCTGGCCAGCCAGCGCGTCAACCTTGTCGGCGTGATCATCCCCTCGCTGTCCAACCTCGTGTTTCCCGAGGTGATGTCGGGCATTTCCGAAGAGCTGGAGGATACCGGGCTGCAACCCGTCGTCGGGGTGACCAACTATTCCCCCGAACGCGAGGAGGCGGTGCTGTACGAGATGCTGTCATGGCGGCCCTCGGGGGTGATCATCGCGGGTCTGGAACACACGCCCGCCGCCGCCGCCATGCTGGAAAACGCCGGCGTGCCGGTGGTCGAGATCATGGATGTCGACGGGGCCTGCGTGGACAGTTGCGTCGGCATCTCGCACAAGCGCGCGGGGCTGGAGATGGCGCGCGCGATCTTCCGCGCGGGCTACAAGCGGATCGGATTCCTCGGCACCAAGATGCCCGAGGATCACCGCGCCCGGAAACGGATGGACGGGTTCGAGGCCGGCCTGGCCGAGGCCGGGCTGGCCCTGGAGGACCGGGAATTCTATTCCGGCGG
Organism: uncultured Rhodobacterales bacterium; assembly: GCA_964448765.1. Lineage (GTDB taxonomy): Bacteria > Pseudomonadota > Alphaproteobacteria > Rhodobacterales > Rhodobacteraceae > JANSXY01. Next base: position 30,579 of record CAYUXM010000007.1, on the reverse strand, counting down.
CTCGGCGCTGAAGAAGGGCCGGGAGATGACCGAGACGATGCTCACCCGCAGCCCCAAGCTGGATTTCCTGTACTACTCGAACGACATGATCGGCGCCGGCGGGCTCTTGTGGTGCCTTGAGAACGGCATCGACGTGCCGGGCCGGATGGGGCTTGCCGGGTTCAACGGCGTCGATCTGCTCGAAGGCCTGCCGCGCCGCCTGGCCACGATGGATTCCTGCCGCCGCGAGATCGGCCGCCGCGCCGCCGCGATCGTGGCGGGGCGCAGCCCCACCGGCCTCGTCGGCGGCGAACGCGTGGAACTGACGCCGAAGCTCGACCCCGGCGACACGATCCGGCCGGTGTGACATGGCCGATTACGACCTTCTGCTGGACGCCGAGACACGGGCCTTCATCGCCGAGACCGGCCGCTGGTACCCGCCCGAGTCGGCCGGCTTCAGCATCGAGCGGCAGCGCGCGGTCTATGATGCGCTCTGCACCGCGTTTCACCACGGCCGGCCCGACGGGCTGGCGGTGGCGGACCGGGCGGTGGCCGGGGTGCCCTGCCGGGTTTACGGCGATGCCGGGCCGGCGCAGGTGGTCTATTTCCACGGCGGCGGCTGGGTCGTCGGCGGGCTCGACAGCCATGACGACGTCTGCGCCGAGATCGCCGACCGCACCGGCTTCGGCCTGACGGCGGTGGACTATCGCCTGTCGCCCGAACACAGGCACCCCGCGGCCTTCGACGACGCGATGGCGGTCACCCGCGCGGTTGCCGCCGGGGGCGGGCCCGTGGTTCTGGCCGGCGACAGCGCGGGCGGCAACATCGCCGCCGCGGTGGCGCAGGCGTTGCGCGGGCAGGGCCTGCCGATCGCCGGGATGGTGCTGATCTACCCGGGCCTTGGCGGCGACCGGGATCGCGGCAGCATGGTCACCCATGCCGAGGCGCCGATGCTGACGGTGGCCGACATGGATTTCTACGCAGCCGCCCGCGCCGCGCCGGGGGCCGATCTGCGCGACGACCCGACGGCCATGCCGCTGGCCGACAGCGATTTCTCCGGCCTGCCGCCGGCGCTGATCGTCACCGCCGAATGCGATCCGCTGTCCGACGACGGGCGCGATTACCGTGACCGGATCGTGGCCGCGGGCGGCACTGCGCTGTGGATCGAGGAGCCGGGGCTGGTGCACGGCTACCTGCGCGCCCGCCACAGCGTCGCCCGCGCGCGCGCCAGCTTCGACCGGATCGTGGCGGGGATCGACCGGCTGGGCCGGGGCGCGGGGCTGCGCTGACCGGCCCGGTCGGGCCGCGCTTCAATCGAGAAACGGCGCTGCCCGCATCGTGTCGGGGATCGGCGCGCCCAGCCGCTTCAGGATCGTCGGCGCCAGTTGCAGCTGGTCGAGCGTGACATCCGGTGCCGGGCCCTTGCCGTCACCGAAGTAGTACAGCGCGAAATCCTGCTGTTCCGGCGACCGGCCGCCATGGTGGCCGCGCCCGTCCTGGCCGTGATCGGCGGTGACGATCACCTCGTAGCCCATCGCGCGCCAGCGCGGGATGAACGGGGCCAGCATCTCGTCCATCACCACGCAGGCGTGATCCATTTCCTGGCAGTCGTGGAAGTAGCGATGCCCCATGCTGTCCAGCGTGCAGGTATGCAGGATCCCGTAATCCAGCCCGAACCGGCCGCACAGCATCGTCAGCGTGGCGAACAGATCGACATCCGAGGGCGTCATCTGGTTCACCAGGCCATAGCCCGTCATCGTGTGGAACCGGCCGTGGTTGATCGTTTCGCTGTCCGGTTCGTCGTATTCGATGTCGCGCACAAGGTCGAAGGGCGCGCGGTTGAAGAACTCCGACCAGAACGAATGGGTGACCGCCCCGGTGACGCCGCCGGCCTTGCGCACCTGGCCGAAGACGTCGGGCAACTCGATCCGAAAGACGTTGCCGTTGCCGGTGCAGCCATGCACCTGCGGCGTGACGCCGGTATGGATCGACGCGTAGCAGGAGGCCGAGATCGAGGGCAGCACGGCGCGCATCGCCCATGTCTGCGCCGCGCCCGCATCCACCCAGCCCTCGAGGTTGCCAAACAGCCGCCGCCAGTTCCGCAGCGGCACGCCGTCAAGGATGATCAGGAGAATCTTGCGGTCCATCAGTGGCCCGCGCTTTCCATCTTGCGATGGGCGATCACCTCTTCGAGCCAGCCGATCCGCATTTCCGGCACCGAGGACAGCAGAAGATCGGTGTAGTCGTCGAAGGGCGGCGACAGGACCGAGGCTTTCGGCCCGTAGCGCACCACCTCGCCCCGGTACATCACCGCGATGGAATCGGCGATCGCGCGCACCGTGGCAATGTCATGGGTGATGAACAGGTAGGCTACGTTCTTCTGTTCCTGAAGGTTCAGAAGCAGTTTGAGGATGCCGTCCGCCACCAGCGGATCCAGCGCGCTGGTCACCTCGTCGCAGATGATAAGCTTGGGTTCCGCCGCCAGCGCGCGGGCGATGCAGACGCGCTGCTTCTGCCCGCCCGACAGTTCCGCCGGGTAGCGGTCGATGTAGCCCTCGCCCATCTCGATCTGGTCGAGCAGTTCCTGCACCCGCTTGCGTTTCTCCTCGCCCCTGAGACCGAAGTAGAATTCCAGCGGCCGGCCGACGATCGTGCCGACGGTCTGGCGCGGGTTCATCGCCACGTCGGCCATCTGGTAGATCATCTGCAACTCGCGCAGATCGTCCTTGCTGCGCTGCGACAGCGCCGGCGCCAGCGTGCGCCCGGCGAAATGCACCGCGCCCTTGGTGGGCGGCAGAAGCCCGGTGATCGCGCGCGCCAGCGTGGACTTGCCCGACCCGCTTTCGCCGACCACCGCGAGCGTGTGGCCGGGCTGAAGCGAGACGGTGACATCCTTGAGAACGTCGAAATGGGTGCCCCGGTAACGCGCGGTCACGTGGTCGACCGTCAGCACCGGCTCGACCTCTTCGGCCTTTTCCGGATGGTCCATCGACCGCACCGACACCAGCGCCCGGGTATAGTCTTCCCGCGGATGGTTGATGATCTGGTCGACCGGGCCGTATTCGACGGTCTTGCCGTCTTTCAGCACCATGATGTCGTCCGACACCTGCGCGACCACGGCGAGGTCGTGGGTGATGTAGAGCGCGGCAACGCCGGTATCGCGGATCGCCTCCTTGATCGCGGCGAGCACGTCGATCTGGGTGGTGACATCCAGCGCCGTGGTCGGTTCGTCGAAGACCACGAGGTCGGGCTTGGGGCACAGCGCCATCGCCGTCATCGCGCGCTGCAACTGCCCGCCGGAGACCTGGTGCGGATAGCGATGGCCGAAGGTTTCGGGATCGGGCAAGCCAAGCTTGGCGAACAGCGTCACCGCGCGCGCCTCGGCCTCGGCCCGGCCGCAGATACCGTGCCACAGCGAGGTTTCGATCACCTGTTCCATCAGCCGCTTGGACGGGTTGAACGCGGCGGCGGCGGATTGCGCGACATAGGTGACCTCGTGCCCGCGCAGGTCGCGCAGGGCGGCGCCACGCGCCTTGCGGATCTCGCGCCCGTTGAGCAGGATCTCGCCGCCGGTCAGCCGTACGCCGCCGCGGCCGTAGGACATCGCCGACAGGCCGATGGTGGATTTGCCGGCCCCGGATTCGCCGATCAGGCCCAGCACCCTGCCCTTTTCCAGCGCCAGCGAGACGCCGTCGACGATGACGATGTCCTGCGGCTTCTCGCCGGGCGGATAGACCGTCGCCTCGATCTTCAGATCGCGGATTTCCAGAAGCGTGTCAGCCACCGCGGCCCCCCTTCAGGCTGGTCGTGCGGTTCAGAACCCAGTCGGCCACGAGGTTGACCGAGATCGCCAGCGTCGCGATCGCGATCGCCGGGTACAGCGCCGCGCCGATGCCGTAGACGATGCCGTCGGCGTTTTCCTTCACCAGCCCGCCCCAGTCCGCCATCGGCGGCTGCACCCCCAGCCCCAGGAACGACAGGGTGGAGACGAACAGCACCATGAAGATGAACCGCAGCCCCATCTCGGCCACCAGTGGCGACAGGGCGTTGGGCAGGATTTCACGGAAGATGATCCAGCCGCGGCCCTCGCCCCTGAGCTTCGCGGCCTCGACATAGTCCATCACGTTGATGTCCACCGCGACGGCGCGGGCAAGGCGGTAGACGCGGGTGCTGTCCAGAAGCCCCATGACGACGATCAGCACCGGCAGCGTCACCGGCATCACCGACAGCACGACAAGCGCGAAGATCAGCGACGGGATCGACATCAGCAGGTCGACGAAGCGCGACAGCAGCTGATCGACCCAGCCGCCGACCACCGCGGCGAGAAACCCCAGCACCGACCCGGTGGTGAACGACAGGATCGTGGCGGCGGTGGCGATGAAGATCGTGGTCCGGCCGCCGTAGATCATCCGGCTCAGCAGGTCGCGGCCCAGGTTGTCGGTGCCCAGCAGGAACTCCGCCGAGGACGGCGCCCAGATGTCGCGGCTGACGACCTCGGCCATGCCGTAGGGCGCGATCCACGGCGCGAAGATCGCCGTGAGGAAGAACAGCGCGGTGAAGAACAGCCCGATCAGGGCGGCGAGCGGTATGCGCATCTCCCCTCCCCTATTTCGGATGCCGCAGGCGCGGGTTCGTCAGGATCGACACGACGTCCGCGACAAGGTTCAGCCCGATGTAGACCGCGGCGAAGATCAGCCCGCAGGCCTGCACCACCGGCACGTCGCGTTTCGAGACGTGGTCGACAAGATACTGCCCCATGCCGGGATAGACGAAGACCACCTCGATCACCACGACCCCGACAACGAGATAGGCGAGGTTCAGCATCACGACGTTGACGATCGGCGCGATCGAGTTCGGGAAGGCGTGCCGGCGAATGATCGTGAACAGCGTCAGCCCCTTCAGCTCGGCCGTCTCGATATAGGCCGACTGCATGACGTTCAGGATCGCCGCGCGGGTCATCCGCATCATGTGCGCCAGAACCACCAGCGTCAGCACGGCGACCGGCAGCGCGATGGCGTAAAGCTTTTCGCCCAGCGCCATCGAATCGTTGATCGTGGCGACCGAGACGCCCCAGCGCAGCTTGACCGCCACGAAGAAGATCATCACGTAGGCGATGACGAACTCCGGCACCGAGATCGAGGCGAGCGTGACGCCTGAGATCAGCTTGTCGGGCCAGCGGTCGCGGTAGCGCACCGCCAGCAGGCCGAGGAAAATCGCCAGCGGGACCGAGATGACGGCCGCCCAGAAGGCGAGGAACAGGGTGTTGCCCAGCCGCGCGCCGATCTGCGTCGCGATGTCCTGGCCGGAGGTCAGCGCGGTGCCCAGATCGCCCTGAAGCACCCCGAAGAGCCAGGCGAAATAGCGCGTCACCGCCGGTTCGTTCAGGCCCAGGTCACGGCGCAGGTTCGCCAGCGCCTCGGGCGTGGCCGACTGGCCGAGGATCGATTGCGCCACGTCCCCGGGCAGGATGATCGTGCCGACGAAGATCAGGATCGAGACGAGAAAGAGCAAGAGCAGGCCCAGCGCGATGCGCTGGGCCAGGAGTTTGACGACAGGCGACACGCCTCAGGCCACCCACATCTTCATCGGCGCGTAGAAGTTCATCAGGCCGAAGCCCTTCTGCCCGTCCTGCCAGCCGGCGATCCGGTCGCTCGTGGCATCGAGGAAGTCGTTGAACATCGGGCAGATCAACCCGCCTTCGTTGTGCAGGATGGTGCCCATGTCGGCATACATCTGCTTGCGCTTGGCGGCGTCGAGTTCGGCCCGCGCGGCGATCAGGATCTGGTCGAACTGCTCGTTGAAGAACCGCGTGTCGTTCCAGTCCGCCGTCGAAAGATAGGCGGTGGTGTACATCTGGTCCTGCGTCGGGCGGCCGCCCCAGTAGCTGGTGCAGAACGGCTGCGCGTTCCAGACTTCCGACCAGTAGCCGTCGTTCGGTTCGCGCTTGATCTCGAGGTTGATCCCCGCCGCGGCGCAGGATTGCTGGAACAGCGCCGAGGCATCCGGCGCGCCCGGAAACGAGTTTTCCGAGGTGCGCAGCAGGATCGGCCCGTCGTGGCCCGACTTCTGCATGTGGAACCTGGCCTTGTCCGGGTCGTAGCTGCGCTGTTCGATCTCGGTGAACATCGGGTAGGAGGCGTTGATCGGCGTGTCGTTGCCGATCGATCCGTAGCCGAACAGGATCTTCTCGACCATTTCCTCGCGGTTGATCGCGTATTTCAGCGCCAGTCGCACATCGTTGTTGTCGAACGGGGCGGTGTTGCAATGCATGATGAACACGTAATGCCCCGGCCCGCTGGTCTTGTGGACGGTGATCCCCGGTGCGCGGCCGACCAGACCGGCGGTGCGCGGGGGAACCCGGTCGATCATGTCCACCTGGCCGGACTGCAAGGCGGCAACGCGGGCGGTATTGTCGTTGATGACCAGAAGCTCCAGCGTGTCGGCATTGCCCAGATCGCCCCAGTAATTGGGGTTCTTCTCGGCCACGAAGCGCACGCCCATATCGACGTCCTTCATGACATAGGGCCCGGTGCCGATCGCCCCGGCCGGATCGTCGGCACCACCGTTCGGTTGAACCAGCAGGTGATAATCGGCCATCAGGTAGGGCAGGTCGGCATTCGGGCTCTCGAGTTCGACGATGAACTTGTCACCCTCGGCGCGCATGCTTTCGATGCCGCGCATGATGCCCAGCGCGCCCGACTTGGTATCCTCGCCGGAATGGCGCTCCATCGTCTTGAGCACGTCTTCGGCGGTCATTGTCTGGCCGTTCGAGAACTCCACGCCCTGGCGAATCCGGAAGGTCCAGACGCGGGCATCGGCAGAGGCCGAGAATTCCTCGGCAAGCTTGTGTTCCAGCCCGCCGTCGGGGGCCAGTTCGACCAGCGGCTCGCCCCAGAACCGGCTGACCTGGGTGCCGACGGAATTGGTCACCAGCGCCGGATCGAGGCTGTCGGTGGTCGACCCGCCCTGCACGGCCAGGCGGATCGTGCCGCCCTTCTTCGGGCCCTGGGCCCGCGCGGCGGTGGCCAGCATCGTGTTCGCCATCGCGGCGGTCACGCCCAGCGCGCCGGCGCGGCCAAGGAAGGCGCGGCGGCTGTGCTTGCCCTGGACGGTGCGCGCAAGAAGATACTTCAGTTCGTCGTTCATGCGGAGTGCTCCCTGTCGGTTTTCGTTGATTGAATAATCAATAACCCGGCCGGCGCCGGGCAGACAACCTTTCATTGCCGCCGCGGCCGCCCGAAAGGCCGCCCCGGTCGGGGCGGCGCGGGGTGGCCGGGGCAGGCCGCGGCTCAGACGAAATCGCGCGGCAGCGACAGGTTCCATGTCCGGCAGAAGACCCGCTCGCCGTTCTCCCAGGCGTCGAGATCGGCCGAGATCCGGAATTCCTCGGGCGTCGAGGTCAGGACGGTGCGCGCCTCGGTCCGCACGTCCCAGTCGCCGCGCTTCAGGCCGCGGGTCAGCCGGGTCTCGCCGCGCGGCGACCGGAAATCGTCGGCGCGCGAGGAATACCATTCCTGCACCTTGTAGGCGACCTCCAGATCGACTTCTTCCAGGTGCCAGACGCCGCTGTCGTTGATCACTTCCAGGGTGGACAGATCGGCCGCGAGGTCGCGATGCACCAGCCAGTTGTGGTGCTCCGGCGCGATCATCCGGCGCGGCGTCGGCGCCGCGCCCTCGGCCGGGCCGAAGGCGCGCAGGGCCGCGTCGGCGGGCCGCGGCGCGCGCACCGGCAGTTCGATCGCGCTGCCCGCGGCATGCACCGTCAGGCAGGCCGGTTCGGGCGAAGGCCAGGCCAGCGGCCAGTACGAGGTCGACAGCGACAGCCGCAGCCGGTGCCCGGCGGGCAGCGACTGCGCGATGTCGTTCATCTTCACCCGCACGCGGTAGCGCCTGCCGGGCTCCAGCGGCTCGGGATGCTCGCGCGACTCGCGGTGGGTGAGGTTCAGCATGCCGTAGGTCAGCCGCGTCGCCTTGCCGTCCGGCGCGACATCCGAAAGCCGCACCGCCACCATCGCCAGCGGCTTGTCGCTGGCAAGGTCGAGTTCCACCGTCACCATCCCCAGAAGGTCCAGCCCCGCCGCCAGCGGCGCGCTGTCGAAAACCAGTGCGCCGCCATCCTCCTGGCGCTGGTCATGGGCCAGGTCGGGGCCGGCGGCATAGGAACACCACTTGCCCGCGAACAGGCCCACGGTCAGGGGCGACTGGATCGGCATCGCCGCGTCCGGCCCGGCCTCGCCCTCGGGCAGGATCGCGCCGGGCGCCAGCGCATGGCGCCGCACCGTCACGTTCGGCGAGGGCCAGGCCGGCTCGGCCGCCCAGCGGCCGGGCCGCTCGACATAGCTGGGGCTCGGCGGCACGCTGTCCTGCATCCAGACCCGCAGCATCGGATCGTCGGCGACGCCGCGGTCGATCCCCTTCAGCCAATGGTCCCACCAGCGCACGCATTCCTGCAGGAACCCGATGGCCGGGCCCGGCACGCCGATATGGGGATACTTGTGGCTCCACGGCCCGATCAGCCCCTTGCGCGGCACGTCGAGATTGGCCAGCAGCCGGAAGATCGCGTTGGAATAGCCGTCGGCCCAGCCGCCGACGGCGAAGACCGGGCAGCGGATCGCCGAATAATCCTCGCAGACCGACCCGTGCCGCCAGTAGGCATCGCGGCGCTGATGGCGCAGCCAGGTTTCCAGCCACAGCCCGCTGCCCTCCAGCCGATCCATCCACATCCCGCGCCAGCGTTCGCCCACCACCTCCGGATCGGGCGGCATCGAGTTGTAGGAGAACATGACCGAGGCCCAGGACAGGTTGTCGCCCAGAAGGCAGCCGCCCATGTGGTGGATGTCGTCGGCATAGCGGTCGTCGGTGGAACAGGCGGTGATGATCCCGGCCAGCGCCGGGGGTTGCAGCGCCGCGATCTGCAGGCCGTTGAACCCGCCCCAGGATATCCCGATCATCCCGACCTTGCCGGTGCACCAGGGCTGCGCCGCGATCCAGGCGATCACGTCGAGCCCGTCCTGAAGTTCCTGTTCGAGATATTCGTCGCGCAGCACCCCGTCGGAATCGCCGGCGCCGCGCAGATCGACCCGCACGCAGGCATAGCCATGCCCGGCGACGTACGGATGCATGACCGAATCGCGCGGCCGGGTGAAATCGCGCCGCCGGTAGGGGATGTATTCCAGCACCGCCGGCACCGGGTCGGCCTCGGCATCCTCGGGCAGCCAGATCCGCGCGGCCAGCCGCGCACCGTCGCGCATCGGGATCCAGACGGTCTCATGCGCCGCCACACGGCGGGGGAGGTCGTCGCGAACGGCGGGTGCGGTCATGTCTGGCTGTCTCCGGGTCTGGCGGTGCGGATGTCCATCTCGGCGAAGAGACGGGCGAAATCGGCGTGCAGCGCGCGGCGGCTTTGCGCCGCCATGAAGATCGCGCCAAGTTCGTGGCTGTATTCGTCGTAGTGGTGATCCTCGGCCAGCCGCATGCCCTGTGCGACATGCAGCTGGATCTCGGTGCCCGGATAGCGGGCCTCGAGCGCGCGCTGTTCGGCCGGTGTCGGCGCATGGGTCACGATCTCGTCGCCGGAATGGCCGTAAAGCCGCGGCATGAACTTCGCGGCATAGCGGAAGGCGCCGCGCCGGGCGGGATAGTCGGGCCGTTTGCCAAGCGCCACGTCGATCATCACTTCCTTGTGCGGCACGCCCTCGACCTTGTCGAACAGCGGGCTGTGCGATTTCGAGATGCGCGCGTTGATCTCCAGCAGCGCAAGGCTGTCGTCGCCCGACCGGTAGAAGAATTCCATGTTGAACGGCGTGTCGTCCAGCCCGATCTGCGCCAGCACCCGCGCGGCCGAGTCCCGCATCCGCGCCTTCACCGGCTCGGGCAGGGCCGAGGGATATTCGTAGCGTTCAAGGCTCGACCGGTTCGGGCCGCGGATCGAATCGACGATCCCGTAGACGCGGGTTTCGCCTTCGAACACATAGCCTTCCAGCGTGCATTGCCGGCCGGTGGAGATGATCTCCTCGGCGATGCATTGCGCCGCGCCGGCGCGCGCGATCTCGTCGGGCAGATCGGCATGGCCCATCAGCACCTCCAGCGGTTCGGCGAAGCGGTGCAGCCCGGCGCGGATCTCGCGCAGCGCATGATCATAGGACGCGCGGTCCGACACCCTAAACCCCAGCAGCGAGGAATGCGCCGTCACCGGCTTGATCCAGAACGGGTAGGGCAGCGGCGGGTCGCCGGGCCGCGCCGCGACGGGATCGACCAGCGCGAAGCGCGGCACCTGGTCCGGCAGCGCCCGGGCCTGTTCGATCCGGCTCCAGTACTTGTGCTGGCAACGCAGCACGCTTTCAAGGCTCGGCCCGCGCAGGCCAAGCTCGCGCCGCAGGATCGGCAGCATCACGATCGAGGGGAAATCCCAGTAGCCGACGATCGCGTCGACCGGCCCGTCGAAGTCGCGCAGGATGCGCCGCCCCTTGTCGAGCAGCGCCGCCATGTCGAACGTCTTCGCATAGGTGATCTCGCCGCGCTCGTAGAGCGGGTGGAAGACGTAGCGATCGGCCCGTCGCACGTTCTGCAACAGCCGCAGGTTGAACGGGTCGAGCCCGGCGACGAAGATGTTGATCTTGCGCTCACGCGTCATGCCATACCCCTGTCTCGCCGCGTCGCCGCGGCCCCGGTCGCGGCGCAACGCACGGCGCTCAGCGCTCCTCGTCCCAGTCGTCCGCGTTGCGCCGCAACAGCGTGTAGACCTGCAGCGCGCGGCCGGCAAGCGGGCGCTCCAGTTCCCCCATCACGTCGGTTTCCTGGGCCAGATGGGCGGCGACCTCGCTCAACTCGGTCGCCGTCGCGCCGCTGTCGATGATCTCGACGACCATGTGATCGTCGATCTCGCCCAGAAGCCTGCGTACCTCTTCGCTGGTCACGGCCATGTCGGTCTTCTCCCTGATCTGCCTCACGGGGCGGTTTCGATCTCGTTGATCACGTCGTCCACGCCCAGCACGCACCAGGCGTCGGCCTCGGCCATGTCGCGCTCGGCCGCGCTGCGCACCAGCCCGGTCAGCCGCACGGTGCGGTACCGCACGCCGATCCGGATCTGGCCGTCGTCGACATGCGGATCGCGATCCAGCACGATGCGCACCGCCTCCTCGATCCGGATCGGCGCATCCCGTTCCGGCGGCTCCGGGGCAAGCCCGTTGACCACGTCGCGCACCCCCGGCACCCACCAGGCCATCACCCCGGCCAGCCGCTGCGAGACAAGGCCGGGCACCGCGCCGTTGAGGATCACCACGCCCTCGCGCACCTCGATGTCGATCCGGCCGCGCGGATCGTCGGGATCGGCCAGAACCGTCGCGTAGTCGGCGGCGCCGGGCGCCGGCCCGATCGGGGCGGAACGGATCGCGAAGCCCCGGAACGCGGGTTCGGCAAGGAAGAACTTCTGCAGATGGGCGAGGATCTCGGCATCGTTCATCGCCGTGGCCGGGGCCAGCCGCAGCCGGTCGATCACGCCGCGCACCTCGGTGGGTCGCGCCGCGATCTCCAGCGCGCGTTTCTTGGCGGCCACGCTCGCCACCTCGCCGGCCAGCGTGAGCGTGCCGGTGCCGTCCAGCGCCAGCCGGGCCGGCGTGAAACCCGCGCCGATCCGCGGTTCCTGCCGCAGCGCGGCCAGAATTCCGGCCAGGATCTCGTCGTCGCTCATCCCATCCCCCGTATCCAGCCTAAAGTATAGGTCAGACACGGCAGCCCCGCCTTGACACCGCTCAAGCCCCGGCGCGGCCGATGCGCCGGGCTGCGTCAGGCCGGGGCCGGGCCGGGCGCGTCGCCGGTCTCGGCCTCGACCAGCCCGGCGGCCGCCGCCACGGTGTCGGCGACGCGGCCCTCGCTCGACAGCCGGTGCCAGGCCAGCGGGCCGGGATCGCCCTGCAACTGCGCCTCCAGCACCTCGGGCGTCGCGTCCGACGGGCCCTTCGCCCGGCCGCCCACACGGGCCCGCAGGACATCTGGATCGGCGGTCAGCCACAGCCCCGCGCAGGCATGGCCGGCCACCGCCGTTTCGAAGGCCTGCCGCCGCGCCGCGCGGTCGAAGACCGCATGCGCGATCACGCTGGCCCCGGCCTCGGCCAGCCGGCGGGCGCGGCCGCCAAGCTCGGCATAGACCCGGTCGGACAGGTCGGGACGATAGGCCTCGGCCGGCAGGCGGGTCTCGGGCGCGACGCCGAAGATCGCCTTGCGCAACCGGTCGCTTTCGACAAGCCGGGCGCCGGGCGGCGCGCCCACGCGGGGGGCCAGCGCCTCGGCCACCGTGGTCTTGCCGCTGCCCGACAGCCCGCCGATCGCCACCACGCGGGCGGGCGCGTCCGGCAAGAGCGCCTCGGCCAGGTCGAAATAGCCGCGCGCGATGGTCACCTGCCGGTCCCGGTCGTCGCCGGCATCGGCGGCGAAGGTCGCCGTGACATGGGCGCGCACGGCGGCGCGCAGCGCCATGAAATAGGGCAGGAGCGCGAAGCCTTCCTCCTCCGCGGCCGCGTCGCAATACCGGTTGGCCACGAGGTTGGCGAGGCCGGGCAGGTCGCGGTGCCACAGGTCCATCAGGAGGAAGGCGAGATCGTAAAGCACATCCACCGTGGCCAGCCGGTCGCTGAACTCGATGCAGTCGAACAGCGTCGGCCGGCCCTCGAACAGGCAGATGTTGCGCAGGTGCAGATCGCCGTGGCAGCGCCGCACCCGGCCCGCGGCCTCGCGCGCGTCGAGCACCGCCGCGCGCCGGTCCAGCCCGCGCCGGAACGCCGTGTCCAGCCGCTCTACCGCCGCCGCCTCGAAGACGTCGCTGGTGGCGAACCCGGCGCGGTTGATGTCCAGCACGGCGGCGATGTTGTCACGGCCCGACCCGGCATGCACCACCGGGGCCGCATCGTGGTGGCGGGCGATCACTGTGGCGAGGCTGTCCATCATCGCCGCGGTCAGCGCGCCGCGTTCCGCCATCCGGTCGAACAGGTCGGCCTGGTCGAAGCGTACCATCTCGACCACCGCATCGACCAGTGCGCCCGCGCCGTCGAATCGCAGCGCGCCGTCGCCGTCCCGCGTGATCCGCCGCACCCCGAGATAGAGATCGGGCGCCGTGGACCGGTTCAGGTCGTATTCCTTGCGGCAGTTCGCCAGCCGCTTTTCCGGCGTCGAGGCATCGGTATAGGGCAGCCGGACGGCGCGTTTGAGCTTCAGCGCCCGGTCGCCGGCGAGAAAGACGATGGAGATATGCGTCTCCATCACCTCCACCGGCGCGATCCCGCCATGCGTGGCGGCAGTCGCCAGAAAGGCGATGACGTCGTTCTGGCCCTGGCCTGTCATCCTCCGGCACCCCCGGGTGCGACGAATGGCGGCTCCGCATCGCCCGGCACCGGCCGCGTTGCCGCGGCGCCGGGGCGGCAGCGGCGGCCACCCTGTCCGAATGGGTGGCACGGCCCCGCCGCCGTGGCAAGCCGGCAAGGCGCGTCCCGCCCGTGGCCCTGCGTCGCGGCGGTGGCGGGCTTGCCCGATGCCCGCGCGACGGGCATGTTCGGCGCGATGACCCGCAGCACCAAAACAACCCACCACCCCGCCGCCACCGCGCCGGGGGCAGGGCAGCCGCGGGACGCGCTGTTGCAAAGGCTTCAGGCCGAGGCGCAGCGCGTGCCGCTGAGTTTCGAGCTGTTTCCGCCCCGCAGCGCGGCCCGGCGCCATGATCTCGACACCACGGTGGACAACCTCGCGCCGGTCGCGACGGCCGGGTTTTCGGTGACGATGGGCGCGGGCGGCACCACGCGGACGGGAACCCACGAGACCTGCGTCGTGGTCGCGGACCGCAGCGGCCGGCCGGTGACGGCGCATCTGACCGCGCTGGGCCTGACGAAGGCCGAGGCGCTGGAAACCGCGGACGGGCTGTGGCAGGCCGGAATCACCCGCATCCTTGCGCTTCGGGGCGACAGGCCGCGCGCCGGCCCGGTCCCGCCGGGCTTCGCCCATGCCTCCGACCTCGTCGCGGCGCTGGCGGCGCGGCATCCGTTCGACCTGTCCGTCGCCGCCTATCCCGAAACCCACCCCGAGGCCGCCTCGGCCCGGGCCGATATCGGCTATCTCAGGCAGAAGCTCGATGCCGGGGCGCGCCGGGCCTATTGCCAGTTCGTGCTGGACCCGGCCGCCTATGGCCGGTTCCTCGACGCCTGCGGCCGGCAGGGGATCGACGCGCCGATCATCCCCGGCCTGATGCCGCTGGAGGGCTGGACCCGGCTGCGCGGCTTCGCCCGCGCGAACGGCACCCATGTGCCCGACTGGCTCGACCGGTTGTTCGCCCCGGCCGAGGCAAAGCCCGTACTGATGCCCTATCTCGCCGCCGCGGCGACGGTGGAACAGGCCCGCCGGCTGATCGCCTACGGCGCGCCGGCGCTGCATGTCTACACGATGAACCGCTGGCCGCTGGCGCTGGCGCTGGCGCATCTGATGGGACAGGGCTGAGAGCGGCATCCGGCCCGCCGAGTGCCGCTTTCGAACAAGCGCGCCCGGACGCCGCGCGCCAGACAGGGGCACATTGCGCAACAGGGAGGACCAGAATGCCAAGCCCGAACATCCTGATCCTGATGGTCGACCAGTTGAACGGCACGCTGTGGCCCGACGGGCCGGCGGAGTGGCTGCACGCGCCGAACCTGCGCCGGCTGGCGGACCGTTCGGTGCGCTTCGCCAATGCCTATACCGGCAGCCCGCTCTGCGCGCCGGGGCGGGCGAGCTTCATGTCCGGGCAGTTGCCGCGCCGGACGCGGGTCTACGACAATGCCGCCGAATTCGCCTCGGACATCCCGACCTATGCCCACCACCTGCGCCGCGCGGGCTATGCCACCTGCCTCAGTGGCAAGATGCATTTCGTCGGTCCCGATCAGCTGCACGGCTTCGAGGAGCGGCTGACGACCGATATCTACCCGGCCGATTTCGGCTGGACGCCGGATTACCGCAGGCCCGGCGAGCGGATCGACTGGTGGTATCACAACCTCGGCTCGGTCACCGGGGCGGGGGTGGCGGAAATCTCCAACCAGCTCGAATACGACGACGAGGTGGCGCATCACGCGGTCGCGAAGGTCTACGACCTCGCGCGCGGGGCCGGGGACCGGCCGTGGTGCCTGACCGTCAGCTTCACCCATCCGCACGACCCCTACGTCGCCCGGCGGAAATACTGGGAGCTTTACGAGGATTGCGCCCATCTCGACCCGCCCGGCGCGCCGATCCCCTTCGAGGCGCAGGACGCGCATTCCGCCCGGCTGATGGAGGCCTGCGATTTCCGCGCCTTCGACATCACGGCCGAGGATGTGCGCCGGGCGCGCCGGGGCTATTTCGCCAATATCAGCTATCTCGACGACAAGATCGGCGAGATCCTCGCGGCGCTGGAGGCGACGCGGCAGGAGGCGGTGATCGTGTTCCTGTCGGATCACGGCGACATGCTGGGCGAGCGCGGGCTGTGGTTCAAGATGAGCTTCTTCGAGGGTTCGGCCCGGGTGCCGCTGATGATCGCCGCGCCGGGGCTGGCGCCCGGACGGGTGGATGCGCCGGTCTCCACCATCGACGTGTTGCCGACGCTGGCCGGGATCGCCGGCGTCAGCCTCGACGAGGTGATGCCCTGGACCGACGGCGAAAGCCTGCTGCCGGTGGTGCGGGGCGGCAGGCGGACGGCTCCGGTGGCGATCGAATATGCCGCCGAGGGATCGATCGCGCCGCTGGTCTGCCTGCGCGACGGGCGCTGGAAATACATCCGCTGCGCCGCCGATCCCGACCTGCTGTTCGACATGGCGGCCGATCCCGGCGAGCGGGTGAACCTTGCCGACGATCCGGCCCATGCCGGCACGCTGGCACGGCTGCGCGCGATGGCCGAGGCGCGCTGGGATCTCGCGGCCTACGATGCCGAGGTGCGCGAAAGCCAGGCGCGGCGCCGGGTGGTCTGCGAGGCGCTGCGGAACGGCGCCTATTTCCCCTGGGATTTCCAGCCGCTGCAACGGGCATCCGAGCGCTACATGCGCAACCACATGGACCTGAACGTGCTGGAAGAGGCCAAGCGGTTCCCGCGCGGGGAGTGAGCGCGCAGGCTCGGTCGGCACCATCGAACGGAACGGTGAAGCACGGGCGCGCGCCCGCCCGAGGGGGGCGCGGAACGCGCCCGCCTGGGGGGCGGGCGGGCGCGTGCCCGTGCTGGCGCACGGGCCAGGGGCCGCGCCCCGTTCGGTTCAGCGAAGACACTTGGCCTAGAACGGGCATTTCGCCGAAAAGGTCTCCGCCCGCCCGCCGTCGGGGTGCCGGAACCGCAGGCTTTCGGCATGCAGCATCAGCCGGGGAAATCCCCGCGCCGGGCCTTCGGCGTACAGCGGATCGCCCAGGATCGGGTGGCCGATCTCGGCCATGTGGACCCTGAGCTGATGGCTGCGCCCGGTCAGCGGCATCAGCCGCACCCGCGTCGTGCCGTCCGGCTCGTGCCGGACCACGCGCCAGTCGGTCTGCGCCGCGCGGCCGGTCTCGTGATCGACCATCTGTTTCGGCCGGTTCGGCCAGTCGACGATCAGCGGCAGGTCGACCCGGCCCTGCTTCGGCGCCAGATGCCCCCACAGCCGGGCGACATAGACCTTCTTCACCTGCCGCTTCTCGAATTGCAGGCCGAGGTGGCGTTGCGCGTGCGGGGTCAGCGCGAAGACCATCACGCCCGAGGTATCAAGGTCCAGCCGGTGCACCAGCAGCACCTGCGGAAACGCCGCCCGCAGCCGTTCGATCAGGCAATCGGCCCGGTCCGCGCCCTTGCCGGGGACGGACAGCAGGCCCGCCGGCTTGTCGACCACCACAACCTCGTGGTCATGGTGGATGACCGTGAGCGGCACGTCGGGCGGGGTGTAGCGGAACTCGGCCATCGCCGCCTGATAGCAGGGGCCGGGGGGAAGGTCATGGGGGATCAAGGACCCAGATAGAGCTGGGCTGGGGCCGGGCACGCACCTGTGCCTGCTCTGGCGTTGCAAGGGGGTGCGCCCTTGGCCCGTGCGCCAGCACGGGCAGCGCCCGACCCGCCCCCCACGGGGCGGGCGCTTGCGCACCCACCCCGCCGGGCCGGTCGCCGCCCGTGCTTCCAAACCGTCGCGAGGGAATGCGCGGATCGAAGCGCTGCGCCTGTCACCCCTTCACCCGCGCCCCCTGCGGGTCGTACATCGGCCGGGCCGAGGCCACGGCCGCCACCCGCCGCCCGGCCACGTCGACCTCCCAGCGCGCGGCCAGCAGCTCGTCCACGCTCTCGCCCCTGCACGGCACGTAACCCATGCCGATCGCGCCGCCCAGGTGGTGGCCATAGGCGCCGGAGGTCAGGTAGCCCACGATCGCGCCGTCCCGCAGCACCGGTTCGTTGTGATAGACCATCACCTCCGGCTCGGTCAGGCGGAACTGCAGCATCCGCCTGTAAAGCCCCGCCTCCTTCTTGCGCAGCACAGCGTCGCGGCCGATGAACCCGGGCTTGGCCGTTTTCACGGCAAAGCCCAGCCCGGCCTCCAGCACGTGATCTTCGGCGGTGATGTCATGGCCGAAATGCCGGAACGCCTTCTCGATCCGGCAACAGTCCATCGCATGCATGCCCGCCAGCTTCAGCCCGTGGCCGTGGCCGGCCTGCCAGAGCGTCTCGAAGACATGGCCCGCCATGTCGGCGGAGACATAGACCTCCCAGCCCAGTTCGCCGACGTAGGACACCCGGTGCGCCCGCGCCAGCCCCAGCCCGATCTCGATCTCGCGCGCGGCACCGAAGGGGAAGGCGGCGTTGGAAAAGTCGTCGGGGCTGACCTCGGCCATCAGCGCCCGCGCGCCCGGCCCCATCACCGCCAGCACGCCCTCGCCCGCCGTCACGTCGGTGACCACCGCGCGGGCCTCGCCGAGATGGCGGCGGATCCAGGCCTCGTCGGCCCGCCGCGTCGCCGCCGGCGTGACAACCAGATAGGCGGTCTCGGACAGCCGCGTCACGGTCACGTCGGCCTCGATCCCGCCGGCGGCGTTCAGGAACTGGGTATAGACGATCCGTCCCGCCGCCACGTCCACGTCATTGCCGCAGATCCGGTTCAGCGCCGCGCAGGCCTCGGGCCCCTCGACGCGCAGCTTGCCGAAGCTCGACATGTCGTAAAGCGCGACGCCGGTGCGGATCGCCGCGCATTCGGCGCGGGTATTGGCGAACCAGTTCTGCGGCCCCCAGGAATAGCGGTATTCGCGGGCCTCGCCCGGCTCGGCATACCAGTTCGCGCGCTCCCAGCCCGCCAGTTCGCCGAACACCGCGCCACGCTCGGCCAGAAGCGCATGGAACGGCGTGCGCCGCACCCCGCGCGCGGTCTCCTTCTGCCGGTAGGGGTAGTGATCGGCGTACAGCAGGCCCAGCGATTCCGTCGCCCGCTCGGCCAGGTAGCGGCGGTTCTTCTGGAACGGTTCGGCCCGCGCGATGTCGATGCCGCCGACGTCGAACGGTTTTTCCCCCGTCTCCATCCAGTCCGCCAGCGCCATGCCCGCGCCACCGGCCGACTGGATGCCGATGGAGTTGAACCCGGCCGCCACCCAGAAGCCGGGCAGTTCCGGCGCCGGGCCAAGGTGGTAGGAATTGTCCGGCGTGAAG
Organism: uncultured Rhodobacterales bacterium; assembly: GCA_964448765.1. Lineage (GTDB taxonomy): Bacteria > Pseudomonadota > Alphaproteobacteria > Rhodobacterales > Rhodobacteraceae > JANSXY01. The sequence goes on along the minus strand of CAYUXM010000007.1, from coordinate 11,975 downwards.
CTTTCGGGGCCGTTGAAGAAGGTGTGGATGCCGGCGGTTTCCAGCAGCGGGATGCGATTGATCGCGGATTCGAGGATCGGCTCGAAATGGTCGACATCCTCGGGCAGCTGGTCGAAGCAGAACTCCTCGGGGATGCCCTGCAACCCCCAGGGCTTCGCCTTCGGCTCGAAGGCGCCGACGAGGTACTTGCCCGCGTCCTCCTTGTAATAGGTGCATTCGTCCGGCACCCGCAGCACCGGCTGGGGGCCAAGACCGGGGATCGCCTCCGTCACGATGTAGAAATGCTCGCAGGCCTGAAGCGGCACGGTCACGCCGGCCATGCGGCCCACCTCGGCCCCCCACATCCCGGCGCAGTTGACCACGTGTTCGGCCTGGATCGTGCCGGTTTCGCCCGCCTCACCGGCCCAGGTGACGCCGGTGCAGCGCCCGTTCGCACGGGTGATCCCGGTCACCTTCACGCCCTCGGCCACCACCGCGCCGCGCATCCGCGCGCCCTTGGCCATCGCCAGCGCGATGTTCGCCGGGTCGCCCTGCCCGTCGGTCGGCAGCCAGACGCCGGCGGTCACGCCCTCGATGTTGAGATTGGGATAGCGATCCCTGACCTCGGCGGGCGACAGTTCCTCCACCGGCACGCCGAAGGCCCGCGCCATCGCGGCGGAGCGGTAGAGTTCCTCCTTCCGGTCCGCCGTCAGCGCGGCCGAGATCGAGCCGACCTGCCGGAACCCCGTCGCCACGCCGGTTTCCGCCTCCAGCCCCGCGTAGAGTTCCGCCGAGTAACGGGCGAGGCGCGTCAGGTTCGCCGTGGCGCGCAACTGCCCGATCAGCCCGGCGGCGTGCCATGTGGTGCCCGAGGTCAGTTGCTTGCGCTCCAGCAGCACGACGTCCCGCCACCCGATCTTCGTCAGGTGATAGGCGACGGAGGCGCCGACAACGCCGCCGCCGACGATCACGGCACGGGCCTTTGTGGGAAGGGTCATGGTCTACCTCAGACGATGCTATGGCCCGAGGCGCGCAGCCGCCGGGCGATTTCGGCGATATGCGCCGGCGTGGTTTCACAGCAGCCGCCGACGATGGTCGCGCCCGTCGCGACCCAGTCCATCGCGAAATCGGCGTAGCGCGCGGGCGTCATCTCGGGCCGGGCATGAAGCGCGTCGGAGGTCGGGCTGTCCCTGAGGAATTCCTTGGTGATCTGCTGGAACCCGTTGGCATAGGCACCATAGGGCCGGCCGAAGCCGCGCAGGACCGCCAGCGCCGCCGCCATCGCCTCGGGGGCCGAACAGTTGGCCAGCACCGCTTCCGCGCCGTCCAGTGCCGGCGCCAGATCCGCCACCGGCTCGCCGGAGCGCAGCTTCGATCCGTCCTCGTCATCCACCGTCACCGCCAGCCAGACCGGCCGTCCGCCGGCCTGCGCGCCCTCCAGCACCGCGCGGGCATGGCGGATCGAGGCGACGGTCTCGCACAGGATCAGGTCCACCCTGGGGCCGAGAAGCCGCGCGATCTCGGCGTATTTCGGCACCGCCTCGTCATGCGGCGGGTGGGTTTCGGGCCGGTAGGAGGCCACCAGCGGCCCGATCGACCCGGCGACCCGGCCCGATCCATGCGCGTCGCGCGCCGCGCGCGCCTCGGCCAGCGCCCGGGCATGCAGCGCCTCGAACCGGTCCTCGATCCCCGCCTTCACCAGCCGGTCGCGCAGGATCGCGTAGGTATTGGCGGTGGCCACGGTCGCGCCGGCGGCGAAGTAGTCGGCATGCACCGCCTGCACGAGGCCGGGATGGTCGATCATCACCTGCGTGCCCCACAGCGGTGTCGACGGCGCGCCGGAGCGGGCGACGAGTTCCTGCCCCATGCCGCCGTCGAGGAGGGTGATGGCTGTCATTTACCCGAGCTCCATTCCCGCTTCGTCCGCGATTGCGCAACAGGGGATGCACGGCCGCGCGACCGACCGAGGGGGGCGGGTCGGGCGCTGCCGGCGCCGGGGCCCGGGCGACAAAGCCCACCCACCCGCAGCCCAAGCGCCGAAGGCCGGTCGGCCCGTCACGCCCGGAGCCTCTCGTTGCCCGGATCCCACAGCGCGCCCTCGCCCCGCACCACCGCGGGCCGCCGTTCGCCGTAGATTTCCAGCTCCAGCGGCTGGCCGGGCTGCACGAGATCGGCGCGCAACATCCCCAGCGCCACGCAGGCCCCCACCCTGTAGCCCCAGGCCGACGAGGTGACCTCGCCCACGATCGTGTCGCCCAGCCACAGGTTGGCCATGTAGGGCGCATCCGCCACCGGCGCATCGACCGTCAGCACCGCGAACCGCTTGGCCACGCCCGCCTGTTTCTCGGCCAGAAGCGCCGCCTTGCCGGGAAAGTCCTTGCCCCAGTTCACGAACCGCTCCAGCCCGCCCTGCAACACCGAGTAGTCGGTCGACAGGTCGCCCTTCCACGCCCGGTAGCCCTTCTCCATCCGAAGCGAATTCAGCGCCCACATGCCGAAGGGCCGCGCGCCGGCGGCGGTCACCGCGTCCCAGACGGCGGGCGCGTCATCCATCAGGCAATGCACCTCCCAGCCCAGTTCCCCGGCGAAGGAGACACGCAAGAGCACCACCTCGCAGCCCGCCACCGTCGCCTCCTGCATCGAAAGCCAGGGCAGCGTCAGGTCGGCATCGGTGATCGGCGCCAGCACCTCGCGCGCCTTCGGCCCGGTGACCAGCAGGCAATCGTACTTGTCCGACCGGTCGTGCACCGCGATCCCATCCGGCGCCTGGCGCGACAGCAACTCGCCGTCATGCCACTGCGCGGTGCCCGCGGTGATCAGCCAGATCTCGTCGTCGGAACGCGGGATCACGCTCATCTCGGTCACGATCCGGCCGCGATGGTCGGGGAAATAGGCCAGCCCGACGCGGCCGACGCGCGGCAGGGTCGAACAGGTCAACCCGTCGACGAACCCGCGCGCGCCCGCGCCTTCCACGGCCAGCCGCGTGAAACCGGTGATCGCCAGCACCCCGCAATGGTCGCGCACCGCGGCGCATTCCTCGGCGATCCGGTCCTCCCAGGGGCCGGCACGTTCCCAGGTCTGCGCGGCCTCCCAGCTGGTGTCGTCGCCGGGCTTGGCGAACCAGTTGGCGCGTTCCCAGCCGTTGTAGGCGCCGAAGGCCGCGCCGGCCTCCTTCAGCCGCGAATGCAGCTTCGACAGCCGCTTGTCCGGCCCGGCCGGCCAGCGGGCATGCGGGAAATGCATGCCGTATTCGTGGCCGTAGACCTCCATCCCCTTGGCCACGCAATAGTCGTGATCGGCATAGCCGGTGAACCGGCGCGGATCGCACGACCACATGTCCCATTCCGTGCCGCCCTCGGTCACCCATTCGGCCAGCACCTTGCCCGCGCCGCCGCCCTGCGCGATCCCGAAGGTGAAGACGCAGGCCTCGAACGCGTTGGGCACGCCGGGCATCGGGCCAAGCAGCGGGTTGCCATCGGGCGCATAGGGGATCGGGCCGTTGATGATCTTGGAAATCCCCGCCTGCCCCAGAAGCGGCACACGCGCCATCGCATCCTCGACATACCATTCCAGCCGGTCCAGATCGTCGGGATAAAGCTGGAAGCTGAAATCCTCGGGCATCGGATCCGAGGGATCGGCCCAGTGCGCGCGGCCGTGACGTTCGTATGGGCCAAGGTTGAAGCCGTGCTTTTCCTGCCGCAGGTAGTAGGAACTGTCGACATCGCGCAGCAGCGGCAGCTTGTGGCCCGCCGCCTTCGTCCAGGCCTCGATCTCGGGGATTTCCTCGGACAGCAGGTACTGGTGGCTCATCACCATCATCGGCACCCGGCGCCCGCCGTAGGGCCGGAACCATTCGCCCACACGCTGCGCGTAGTAGCCGGCGGCGTTGACGACGATCTCGCAGCGGATCTCGCCCTTTTCGGTCCGGACGATCCACTCGCCGTTCTCGCGGCGGATGCCGGTCGCGGGGGTGAAGCGCAGCACCTTCGCGCCCATGTCGCGCGCGCCCTTGGCCAGCGCCTGCGTGAGCTGCGCGGGGTCGATGTCGCCATCGGCCGGATCGTAAAGCGCGCCGGCGAGGTCATGGGTTTCGAGGAACGGATACTTCGCCCTGATCTCGTCGGGGCCCAGAAGCTCCAGCGCCATGCCCTGATAGCGGCCCATGCCCACCGCGCGGGCGAATTCCTGCATCCGCTCCTTGGAATGCGCCAGCCGGATCGAGCCGGTGACATGGTAGTTCATCGGGTAGTCCACCGCCGCGCCGAGACCGCGGTAAAGCTCGGTCGAATAGCGCTGCATGTTCATGATCGACCAGGAGGAGGAGAACGTCGGCACGTTGCCGGCGGCGTGCCAGGTCGAACCGGCGGTCAACTCGTTCTTCTCCAGCAGCACGCAGTCGCGCCAACCGGCCTTAGCGAGGTGGTAAAGGCACGAGGCGCCAACGGCCCCCCCGCCGATGACGACGACGCGGGCCTGGGTGGGGATGTCAGCCATTGTCCTGCTCCTCCTGCGGAACGCGGTCCGCGATGTCGTAATAGTCGCCCTTGTCGGCGGTGAAGATGTGGCGGACCAGGCGCAGCCCGGTCGGCGCGTCCATCGCGCCCAGGGCCACGCCTGTGTCGGGGTCGGCGTCGGATTTCCAGAACAGGAACGACCCGCAGACCGGGCAGAACCCGCGCCGCGCGCCGGGGGACGAGGTGAACCAGCGCACCTCGCCCGTCACGGTCAGGTCGTCATCCATCACCTGGACCGACGCCCAGTAATGCCCCGACTGGCGGCGGCACTGGCTGCAATGGCAGGCCGCGGGGTCGCGCGCGGGGGCCGTGGCGGTGAAGGTGACGGCGCCGCAGAGACAGTGACCGGTCAGCATCGCGTGCACCTCAGTAGACCGGCGGGGCGATCACCCAGATCGCCTCGGCCTGCTCGTCATGCGGGTTGATCCATTCGAAGGGCTCGCCGCGGATCCGGAAACTGTCGCCGGGGCCGACGGTGAAGCGCCGCCCGCCGATCACCAGATCGAGCCGGCCGGACAGGATGTAGCCCACCTCGCGCGTCGGCCGCGTCACCACCTCGCCCATCCGGCTGCGGGGCGCGAAGGTTGATTGCACCATCTCGAAATCGTCCGTCAGGTCGGGCGACAGCAATTCCTCCACCAGACCGGCCTCGCCCGACCCGATCCGCCGGCGCGCGCCGGCGCGGACGATATGGCCCTGCTCGTCCGCCGGGGCCTCGGCACGGCCGAAGAACAGAGAACTTGGCACCCCCAGCGCCGCCGCGATGCGCCGCAGATCGGTGATCGAGGGGGTGGACAGGTCGCGCTCCACCTGGCTCAGCCAGCCGACGGAACGGTCGAGCGTTTCGGCCAGCCCGGCAAGCGTCAGCCCGCGCGCCCGGCGCAGCGCCCGCAGGTCGGCGCCCAGCGTTGCGGATGTGGCGTGGCCCTCGTACATCGCGGCCGCGTCCTCCCTGATCTTGCCCGGCGCGGTGAAATCCGGCCCTTGTTTTTCACGCTGGGGCCGGCTTGTGAAAAACGCAAGGAAATTTTCACCGATCCGATGTCGGCGGGCACCGGGGCCGCGGTTGCCCCGGCCCCGGCGCGGGCGTAGACAGGGGACGCCCGGCAAGAGGAGGCGGCGATGGCTGGCGTGAAACCCGTGGTCCTGTGCATCCTCGACGGCTGGGGCCTGAGCGAGACGCGCGAGGCCAATGCCCCGGCGCTGGCCGATACCCCCGCTTTCGACCGGATCTGGGCCACCTGCCCGCACGCCACGCTGATCACCCACGGGCCGGACGTGGGCCTGCCGAAGGGCCAGATGGGCAATTCCGAGGTCGGCCACATGAACATCGGCGCGGGCCGGGTGGTGGCGATGGACCTTGGCCAGATCGACCTTGCGATCGAGGACGGAAGCTTCGCGCGCGAGGCCGCGCTGCGGGAGTTCATCGACAGGGTGAAGGCCGCGGGCGGCACCGCGCACCTGATCGGGGTGATCTCCGACGGCGGGGTGCATGGCCATATCGAACACGTGCTGGCCGCCGCGCGGGCGATCACCGCGGCCGGGGTGCCGGTGGCGGTGCAGGCGATCACCGACGGGCGCGACGTGCCGCCGAAATCGGCCGCCGGCTTCATCGCCGATCTCGTCGCGCGGCTGCCCGAGGGCGCGCATGTCGCCAGCGTCATCGGCCGCTACTACGCGATGGACCGCGACAACCGATGGGAGCGCGTGGCGCTGGCCTATCACGCGATGGTGCACGGGCTGGGCGAAGACTGCGACACGGCCCCGGGCGCGGTCGCGGCCGCCTATGCCCGCGGCGAGACCGACGAGTTCATCACCCCCAGCGTGATCGACGACGCGCCCGGCATCCGCGACGGCGACGGCGTGTTCTGCCTGAACTTCCGCGCCGACCGGGCGCGCGAGATCCTGCGCGCGCTGGGCGAGCCGGGCTTCTTCGAATTCGAGACCGGGACGCGGCCGAAGCTGTCGGCGCTGCTGGGCATGGTCGAGTATTCCGACCGCCACAACGCCTGGATGACCACGGTGTTTCCCAAGCGCGAGATCGTCAACACGCTGGCGGCCTGGGTGGCCGGCCACGGGCTGCGCCAGTTCCACGCCGCGGAGACCGAGAAATACCCCCACGTGACATTCTTCCTCAACGGCGGCAAGGAAGAGCCGGAACCGGGCGAGGACCGGTTCATGGCGCCCTCGCCCAGGGTGGCGACCTACGACATGGCGCCCGAGATGGCGGCACCGGAGGTGACCGGCGAACTGGTGGCGGCGATCGGCGCGGGCTACGACCTGATCGTGGTGAATTTCGCCAATCCCGACATGGTCGGCCATACCGGCGATCTTGGGGCCGCGATCCGGGCCTGCGAGGCGGTGGACAGGGGGCTTGCGGCCGCGCTCGACGCGCTCGACGCCGCCGGCGGGGCGATGATCGTCACCGCCGATCATGGCAATTGCGAGGTGATGGTGGACCCGGCGACGGGCGGGCCGCATACCGCCCATACCACGAACCCGGTGCCGGTGATCCTGGTCGGCGGGCCGGCGGGCGCAGGGCTGCGCGACGGCGGCCGGCTGGCCGATCTGGCGCCCACCCTGCTGGAGCTGATGGGCCTGCCGGCACCGCCGGAAATGACCGGGCGGAGCCTGATCGAGGCATGAGGCCGTGGCAGGCATCCGGCCCGCTGCTGGCGGCTGTGGTGGCGGCGACCGCCACGCATGCGCAGGACGGCGCGGCGGACACCGCGCGCCGCGCCGCCGAGGATCTGCGCGCGGCGATCCTCGCGCTGGAGGCGGCCGAAGGCCGGTCGGACCGGATCGCGGCGCTGACCGGAACGATCCGGGCCTACGAATCCGGGCTGGGCGCGCTGCGCGACGGGCTGCGCCGCGCCGCGATCCGCGAGGCGGAAATCGCGGCCGAGTTCCACGACCGGCAGGCCGGGCTGCAGGCACTGCTGGCCGGGATGGTCGCGGTCGGCCGCGCCCCGGCGCCGGTGGCCTTCCTGCATCCCGACGGGCCCGAGGCGGCGGTGCGCGCCGCGCTGGTGATGGGCGAGGTGACGCCCGCGGTGCAGGCCGAGGCGGCGCGGCTGGGCGCCCAGCTCGAAGAGGTCGCGACGCTGCGCGCGGTGCAGGCCGGCGCGGTCGGGATGCTGGCCCGCGGCCTGACCGCCGCGCAGGAGGCCCGCAGCGCGCTGAGCCTCGCGATCCAGAACCGCACCGACCTGCCGCGCCGGTTCCTCGAAGACCCCGAAGAGCTTGGCCAGCTTCTGCAGGACAGCGACACGCTGGATGCCTTCGCCACCGGCCTGGCGGGGATGGAAACCGATATCGGCGCGCCGATGGCGGATTTCGCGGGCGCGAAGGGCAGCCTGCCGATGCCGGTGATCGGCACGCTGTTGCGCCGGCCGGGCGAGGCCGACGCGGCCGGCATCCGCCGCCCCGGCATGCTGGTCGCCACCCGGCCCGTGGCGCTTGTCACCGCGCCCTGGCCGGCGACGATCCGCTACCGCGGGCCGCTGGCCGGCTACGAAAACGTGATGATCGTGGAACCCGCCGAGGGCTATCTGCTGGTTCTGGCCGGGCTTGGCCAGGTCTATGGTGACCCCGGCGACATCGTGCCGGCGGGCGCGGCGCTGGGCGTGATGGGCGGGGCGGAACCGGCGCCGGAGGAGTTCGGCGCGGCATTTCTGGCCGAGGCGAAAGATGGCGGTGGTGCCGGACGCGGCGAAACGCTCTATATAGAGATCAGGGAAGGGGCCGAACCCGTGGATCCGACGAAGTGGTTCGCGGCGACACGGCCGAACTAGGGAAAGACCGAGGATGAGGAAATTCGTGATCGCCGCCATCGGCGGAACCCTGGCCGGGATCGTGCTGTCGACCCAGGTGGCCGGGCCGCTGGTGGCGCAGGAATCGGGCGGCAACGCATCGGTCTACGAGCAGCTCGATCTTTTCGGCGACATCTTCGAGCGTATCCGCGCGCAATATGTCGAGGAGGTCGAGGAGGGCGAGCTGATCGAGGCCGCGATCAACGGCATGCTGACCTCGCTCGACCCGCATTCGGGCTATCTCGCGCCCGAGGATTTTTCCGACATGCGGGTGCAGACGCGCGGCGAATTCGGCGGGCTGGGCATCGAGGTCACGCAGGAGGAAGGCTTCGTCAAGGTCGTCTCGCCGATGGACGGGACGCCGGCGGATGCGGCCGGGATGCAGGCGGGCGATTTCATCACCCATGTCGATGGCGAAAGCGTGCTGGGCCTCACGCTTGACGAGGCGGTGGACATGATGCGCGGCCCGGTGGGATCGGAGATCATCATCACCGTGGTGCGCGAGGGCGAGGCCGAGCCCTTCGACGTCTCGATCATCCGCGACACGATCAAGCTGACCGCCGTGCGCTCGCGCGTCGAGGGCAAGAGCGTGGTGCTGCGGGTGACCACCTTCAACGACCAGACCTATCCGAACCTCGAATCGGGCCTGAAGGAGGCGGTCGAGGAGGCCGGCGGCCTCGACCAGATCGAGGGCATCGTGCTGGACCTGCGCAACAATCCCGGCGGGCTTCTGACCCAGGCGATCCGGGTGTCGGACGCGTTCCTCGAAAAGGGCGAGATCGTCTCGACCCGTGGCCGCGACCCGGCCGACAGCGAACGCTTCAACGCCACGCCGGGCGACCTGGCCGAGGGCAAGCCGATCGTGGTGCTGATCAACGGCGGCTCCGCCTCGGCCTCGGAAATCGTCACCGGCGCGCTGCAGGATCATCGCCGCGCCATCGTGGTGGGCACCAAGAGCTTCGGCAAGGGATCGGTGCAGACGGTGATCCCGCTGCGCGGCAACGGCGCGATGCGGCTGACCACGGCGCGCTACTACACGCCCTCGGGCCGGTCGATCCAGGCGCTGGGCATCGCGCCCGACATCATCGTCGAACAGCCGGCGCGCCGCCCGCAGGCCGAGGAGGACGAGGACGATTCGGCGGCGCGCAACCGCTCGGAGGCCGATCTGCGCGGCTCGCTGTCCGCGGATTCGATGACCGAGGACGAGTTGCGCCAGGCCGAGGAGGAACTCAGCCGCGCCGAGGAGACCGCGCAGCTGCGCGAGGAGGATTACCAGCTCGCCTACGCGATCGACATCCTGCACGGGCTGGCGGCGATGGACCGCGCCGCGCAGCCGTGAGCGCCGGCGCCGACGGCCTGCCCTACCGCCCCTGCGTGGGCGTGATGCTGATCGACCGGCGGGGGATGGTCTTCGCCGGTCGCCGCAAGGATACCGCGGCGGCCGCCTGGCAGATGCCGCAGGGCGGGATCGACGCCGGCGAGAGCCCGAAACAGGCCGCGCTGCGCGAGTTGTGGGAAGAAACCGGGGTGACGGCCGACCTCGTCGAGGTTCTGGCCAAGACCCCGCACTGGGTGACCTACGACCTGCCGCCCGAACTGCTGGGCAAGGTCTGGGGTGGCCGGTATCGGGGCCAGAAGCAGCGCTGGTTCCTGATGCGGTTCCTCGGCGCCGACGACCAGATCGACATCGCGACGGAGCATCCGGAGTTCAGCGAATGGCGCTGGATGCCGGCCGACGAGATGATCGCCGCGATCGTGCCGTTCAAGCGCGCGGTCTATGCCGAGGTGGTCGCGGCGTTTCGCGACCATCTGGCGTGACGGCCCCCTTCGCTGCGGGTGATGCACGGGCGCGCGCCTGCCCGAGGGGGGCGCGATACGCGCCCGCCTGGGGGCGGGCGGGCGCGTGCCCGTGCTGGCGCACGGGCGAAGAGCCGCGCCCCGGGACATAGCCCATCAAGCCTTCCAACCTTGACTCATCCCCCGACTCACCTCACTGAAGGAAGGAACATTTAGCGAACATTCAGGCCCATGTTCGTCGAACTGAGCGCGACCACGAATTTCACCTTCCTCACCGGCGCCTCGCATCCCGAGGAGATGATGGCGCAGGCGGCCGAGCTTGGCCTGCCGGCGCTGGCCGTGGCCGATCTCAATTCCGTCGCCGGGATCGTGCGGGCCCACAGCGCGGCGCGCGAGATCGCGCGCGTGCAGGCCGAGACGGGCGCGGCCGGGACCGCGCCGCGGCTGATCCCCGCGGCGCTGGTCCGGCTCGACTGCGGGATGGACTTCACCGCGATCCCGCGCGACCGCGCCGCCTGGGGCCGGCTCTGCCGGCTTCTGTCGCTGGGCCGGCTGCGGGCGCCGAAGGGCGATTGCCTGCTGCGGGCCGGCGATCTGGCGGATTGGGCGGCGGGGATGGACCTGCTGCTGCATCCGCCCGCCGCCACGCGGCACGCCGAGGTCGCCGACTGGCGCGACCGGGTGGCGCGGCTGCTGCCCCGGCTGGGCGGGGCCGCCGTCTCGCTTCTGGTCGCGCCGGCCTATGACGGGCGCGACGCGGCGCGGCTCGACCGGCTGGCGCGGCTTGCCGGCGATCTGGGCCTGCCGCCCGTCGCCTCGGCCCGGCCGCTGATGCATGTCTCGGCCCGCCGGCCGCTGGCCGACGTGCTGACGGCGATCCGCACCGGTACGCCGGTCGACCGGCTGGGCCGCGCCGCGCTGGCCAATGCCGAATGCCGGCTGCGATCCGGGGCCGAGATGCTGCGGCTGTTCCGCGGCCACGAGGCGATGGTGCACCGCACGGGCGAGATCGCGGCGCGCTGCGCCTTCGCGCTGGACGAGTTGCGCTACGAATACCCCTCCGAACTCGCGCCCGGCGAGACCGCGGCAGAGCGGCTCGACCGGCTGGCGCGGCAGGGGCTGGCCTGGCGCTATCCCGAGGGCGCGCCCGACCGGGTCCGCGCGATGCTGGAGCATGAACTCGCGCTGATCGCGAGGCTGGGATACGAGCCCTATTTCCTGACGGTGCATGACGTGGTGGCCTTCGCCCGGTCGCGCGGCATCCTGTGCCAGGGCCGCGGGTCGGCGGCGAATTCGGTGGTGTGCTACTGCCTTGGCGTCACCTCGGTCTCGCCCGAGATCGGCACGATGGTCTTCGAACGCTTCGTCAGCGAGGCGCGCGGCGAACCGCCCGATATCGACGTCGATTTCGAACACGAGCGCCGGGAAGAGGTGATCCAGCACATCTACGACCGTTACGGCCGCCACCGCGCCGGGCTCTGCGCCACCGTCATCCACTACCGCGGCAAGCGCGCGGTGCGCGAGGTCGGCCGCGCGATGGGCCTGTCGGACGACACGCTGTCGGCGATGTCGGGCCAGATCTGGGGCTGGCGCGGCGGCGAACTGACGGCCGAACGGCTGCGCGAGATCGGGCTTGACCCGACCGACCGGCGGCTCGGCCTGACGCTCGACCTGATCGACGAGATCCAGGGCTTTCCCCGGCACCTGTCGCAGCACGTCGGCGGCTTCGTGATCACCGAGGGCCGGCTGGATGAACTGGCCCCGGTGGAAAACGCCACGATGGAGGATCGCACCGTGATCCCCTGGGACAAGGACGACATCGACGCGCTGGGCATCCTCAAGGTCGACGTGCTGGCGCTGGGGATGCTGACCT
>CAYUXM010000006.1:0-33737 GCA_964448765.1 uncultured Rhodobacterales bacterium | reverse complement strand
GCGGCCGGGTGACGCGCGAGGCGGCGCTGCCGGGGATGAGCGAATACATCCGGGTCCGCGACTACCGCGAACAGCAGCTTCTGGGCCTGCCGAACGTCGAGGTGTTCCGCGACAGCCGGATGGGCGCCGACGACGTCTTCGCGGTCGAGGCCGATCACGTCGCCATCGCCACCGGCGCGCGCTGGCGCGCCGACCGGTTCGACGGCGAAACCTACGTGCCGGTGGCCGAGGGCGCGGCGGCCGGGCGGGTGCTGACCGCCGACGACATCATGGACGGGCGGCTGCCCGAGGGGCCGGTGGTGGTCTTCGACGGCGATGGCTACTACCTGGGTGGCGTGATCGCCGAGCGGCTGCGCGCGGCAGGCCTGCCGGTGACCCTTGTCACCCCCGCCGACGGTGTCTCGCCCTGGGCCTCCTATACTTCGGAACGCGCGCGCATCCAGACGCGGCTGGTGGCGCTGGGCATCGGGATCGAGACCGGGCGCGTGCTGGCCCGTTTCGACGGGCGCGCCGCGCTGCTCGAATGCGTCTACGGCGGGGCAGAGCGCAGCCTGGCCGCCGAGCATGTGGTCATGGTCACCGCGCGGCGGCCGGCCGATGCGCTTTTCCACGAGATCGCGGGCCGCGCCGGGGCGGAGGGCCTGCCCTTCACGCTGGCCCGGATCGGCGATTGCGAGGCGCCGGCGATCATCGCCGCGGCCGTGCATGCCGGCCATCGCTACGCGCGCGAGCTTGGTCGCGCGGTCGATCCCGACCGGCCGCTGCGGCACGACCGGGTCGATGTCGCCGCGCCGGCCCCCGAGGCCGCCGCCCGATGACCCGCGCGAGCGCCGCCTATCGCGACACCCTGTGCCGCTACTACGAGGAAGAGATCGAGGGCGAGGCCTATTTCGCCGAGCTGGCGCGGCGTTGCGCCGATCCGCTGGCCCGGCACCGGCTGCACCTGCTGGCGGAGGTGGAGCGCCATGCCGCCGGGGCGGTGGCGCCGCTGATCGCCCGGCACGGGATCGTGCCGAAGGAGCGCGCCGCGCTCATCGCCTCCGGCATCGCCGAGGCGCGGGCGGCGCCTGCACACTGGTCGGACCTCGCGGCGGAGATGCGGCAAAGCTATCCCGGCTATGTCGAGGCGTTCCTTGCGCTTGAGGCGCTCGGCCCGGCGGACGACCGCGCCCGCCTCGCGTTCCTGACCGGACATGAACGCGCGGCGCTGGATTTCCTGCACCGCGACGCGGCCGGCGAGGCCGGGGCGGAGGCGCCGCTGCACCGCTACCTCCGCTCCCGCCCGGAAGACGGGGCCGGGCCATGACCGGGGGTTGCCGGCACATGACCCTGGCCCTGCTGGCCGCCGGTCTTGCGGCCGTCGCGGCGATGCCGGTGCTGGCCGAGGGGCGCGAGTGCAGCAGTTGCACGGCCCGGCACCTAAGCCTGCAGGCGCTGCAGGCGGCACGGACCGGGCAGCAGGACGCGCGGACGGGGGCCGCGGCGGTGTTGCCGCCGGCGGCGGGCGCGGCCTGTGCCGACGCGGCCGGCACCGGCGCCTGTCCGGTCGCCGACGGCGCCACCGCCGCCGGCGCGCCGCCGCCGCGGGCCGCGAGGCCCGCCGACGCATCCGGCGGGCGATAGACGGACGTCCGCGCGCTCACAGCATGATGCGGCGCGGGTCTTCCACAAGCCCGGCGAAATGGCGCAGGAATCGCGCGGCCTCCGCGCCGTTGATCACCCGGTGATCGTAGCTGAGGTCGAGCGGCACCATCGGAACCGGCCGGAACTCCGCCCCGGTCCAGACCGGCGCGATCTCGGCCCGCGTGATCCCGAGGATCGCGACCTCCGGCGGGTTCACGATCGGGCTGAAGGCGCGGCCGCCGATCCCGCCGAGATTGGTGATCGTCATCGACCCGCCGCCGATGTCCTCGGCGCGCAGCTTGCGGGCCTGGGCCCGGGCGGCGAGATCGGCGATTTCGCCGGCGATCTGCCACAGCCCCTTGCGATCGGCGTCGCGCAGCACCGGCACCGCAAGACCGTGTGGCGTGTCGACCGCGATGCCGAGATGGACGTAGTCCTTCAGGATCAGCCGCGTCCCGTCGGCCGAGAACGAGGCGTTGAAGCGCGGAAACGCCCGCAGGCAGCGCGCCAGCGCCTTCGCCTGGAACGCCAGCGCGGTCAGTTTCGTGCCGCGCGCCTCGGCCTCGTCCTTCCAGGCCGCGCGCAGCCGCTCGATCTCGGTCACGTCGGCGCGGTCGTGATGCGTGACCGCCGGGATCAGCGCCTGCGCGGCGGCGAGGTTTCGCGCCGCGACCTGCGCGAAGCGGGTCATCGGTTCCTCGCGCACCGGGCCGTGTTGCGCGTGATCCACCTCCCAGTAGCCGGCATCGGCCGGCGCGGCGGGCGGCGTGGTGCCGCCGTCGAGGTCTTCCAGCGCGATCGTGGTGCGGCCCAGATCCCGCGCCAGCCGGCCAAGGTCGATCCCGCGTTCGCCCGCTGCCGCACGAACCGAGGGGCTTGCGATGTAGTCGGTCATCCGTGCCCCCTACCAGCCGGCCGAGATGTACTGGGTTTCCATGAACTCCAGCATGCCCTCGTGGCCGCCCTCGCGGCCCAGCCCCGATTGCTTGGTGCCGCCGAACGGCGCGGCCGGGTCCGACACCAGCCCGCGGTTGAGGCCGACCATGCCGTAATCCAGCCGCTCGCAGACCTGCATCGCGCGCGACATGTTGTCGGAAAACACATAGGCGACAAGCCCGTACTCGGTGTCGTTCGCGCGACGGATGACATCGTCCTGATCGCTGAAGGTCTGGATCGCGGCGACCGGGCCGAAGATCTCGTCATGCACGCAATCGGCGGTCTCCGGCACGCCCGACAGCACCGTGGGCGGATAGAAGTAGCCCGGCCCGTTCGGCACCGTGCCGCCGCATTCGATGCGGGCCCCCTTGGCCACGGCGTCGGACACGAAATCCGCCACCTTGTCGCGCGTCTCGGCATTGACCAGCGGCCCGACATCCACGCCGGGGTCGAGCCCGTCGCCGACCGTCAGCGCGGCCATCCGTTCGGTCAGGCGGCGGGTGAAATCCGCCGCCACCGCCTCGTGCACGTAGATCCGGTTGGCCGCGGTGCAGGCCTCGCCGAGGTTGCGCATCTTGGCCAGCATCGTGCCTTCCACCGCCACCTCCAGATCGGCATCCTCGAAGACGATGCAGGGCGCGTTGCCGCCCAGTTCCATCGCCGGTTTCAGCACCTGGTCGGCGGCCGATTTCAACAGCTTGCGCCCCACGGCCGTCGAACCGGTGAAGGACACGACGCGCACCCGCGGATCGTGCAGCATGTGATCGACCAAGGCGCCGGTGCGGCGCGAGGGCAGCACGTTGACCAGCCCCTTGGGCACCCCGGCCTCTTCCAGCAGCGGCATCAGCGCCAGCATCGTCAGCGGGGTTTCCGAGGCCGGCTTGATCACCACGCCGCAGCCCGCGGCCAGCGCCGGCGCGATCTTGCGGGTGCCCATCGCGGCCGGGTAGTTCCACGGCGTGATCAGCACCGCCAGTCCCGCGGGCTTGTGCTGCACGATGATCCGCGCGCCGGAGGCCGGGGCACGGGTGATCAGCCCGTCGGCGCGCACCGCCTCTTCGGCGAACCAGCGGAAGAATTCGGCGGCATAGGCGGCCTCGCCCCGCGCATCGGCCCCGGCCTTGCCGTTTTCCAGCGTGATCAGCCGGGCGAAATGTTCCAGCCGCGCGGTCATCAGTTCCCAGGCGCGGCGCAGCACCTCGGACCGGTCGCGCGGCGTACGCGCGGCCCAGTCGGCCATCGCCCGTTCGGAGGCGTCGAGCGCGGCATCTGCATCGGCGATTTCGGCCGAGGCGACGGAGGCGATGACGGCTTCGGTCGCCGGGTTGATCACGTCGAACCGCGCGCCGTCGGCGCCGGGGCGCCAGGCGCCGTCGATATAGAGGTCGGTATGGTCCATCTGGCCCTCCCTGAGGTCACAGCAGGTGGCGGAGCGGTTCGTCCAGCCGCCCGGCGAAGTCGGTCAGAACCGCGATCGCCTCGGGCGCGGTCAGCGCCGCGGCGTCGCATTCCAGCGTCAGGTCGATCCCGTCCCCGGCCGACAGCAGCGTGAGCACCGGTACGGCTTCGGGGCCGAGATCGACGGAGACGAGCGGCCCGGGCCGCAGGTCGCGCAGCACGATGTCGGGGGCGGCGGCACTCGCATCCGCCTCGGCGCGGCCAAGGCCGTGCCGATCGGGGTCGGTGAAGGCCCGGGCCCGGCCCAGGCGCTCCACGCTCACCGAAAGCGGCCCGTCGCCCTGCCGCAGGCTGGCGGCGGCGAAGGCGGCCAGCAGCGGCGCGGGATCGCGGGCGCCGGTTTCGGCGGCGATCCAGTCGGCGAACCGGGCGAAACCTTCGGCCCCCGCGCGGGCGGTCAGGCGGCGCCGCGCCGCGGTCGCCGTTGTGGGCGCGGCGGTCCGGTCGGGCATCGCGCGCAGCGCGTCGAGATCGCGCACATGGTAGGGCTGCGGATGACCGGCGGCGGCCAGCCGCGCCAGGTCGAGCCCCTGTTCGCGCGCCAGCCGTCGCGCCTTGGGCGAGGCGAGGATCCGGCCATCGCCGGCCGTCTGCGGCGGGGCGGCGGGCTTCGGCGGCGGCGCCTTGGCCGGCGCCGACGCGGCCGGTGCCTCCGCCGGCGTCGCCCGTGGCGCGGGTCCGGCGGCAAAGCCGCGCACGACCGGGGCCTCCGGCGCCGCGGCCGTCAGGATCGCGACGGGTTCGCCCACCGGCACCTCGTCGCCCGGTGCGGCCAGAACCGCGGCGAGGTAGCCGGCCGCGCCGGCCGGCACCTCCATCGCGCTCTTGTCGGTCTCGACCTCGAACAGGATGTCCTCGGCGGCCACGGCCGCGCCCGGCTCCCGGTGCCAGGCGACGAGCAGGCCGGTATCCTGCGCCATGCCCAGCGCCGGCATGATGATCGCCGTGCCCTCCGGCAGGTCCGGCGCAGCGGCCGGGGCATCGGCGGCGGGGGCCGATTGACCGGCCTCGGGGCTGTCGGCGATCCGGGCGATGACCCGGCCCACCGGCACCTCCTCGCCCGCCGCCGCGGCGATATCGACGAGGTAGCCCGCGCCCTGCGCCTCCACCTCCATCGTCGCCTTGTCGGTTTCCACCTCGAACAGCACGTCGCCCTCGGCCACCGCCTCGCCGGGGGTCTTGTGCCAGGCGACGATCTGGCCGGTGTCCTGCGCCATGCCCAGCGCGGGCATGATCACGTCAAGCGGCATCGATCATCTCCCCGGCCACCAGTTGCCGCGCCCGCGCCGCGACGGCCTCGGGCGTGGGCACGGTGATATCCTCCAGCGCGGGCGAGAACGGCACCGGCACGTCCATCGCGCCCATCCGCTGCACCGGCGCGTCGAGATGGTAGAACGCCTTCTCGTTGATCCGGCTGGCGATTTCGCCGGTGATGCCGAAGCTCTGGTGGCCCTCGTCCACCACGATCACGCGGGATGTCTTGCGCGCCGAGGCCAGCAGCGTCGCCTCGTCCAGCGGCACGAGGGTGCGCGGGTCGATCACCTCGGCGGAAATCCCCTCGGCGGCCAGCGCCTCGGCCGCCTTTTCGCAGACCTGCCGCATCGATGAGGTGCCGATCAGCGTGACGTCGCGGCCCTCGCGCAGCACCTTCGCCTCGCCGAAGGGGATCAGGAATTCCTCGTCGGGCACCGGGGCCTTGTCGTTGTACATCAGCTTGTCTTCGAAGATCACGACCGGGTTGTTGTCGCGGATCGCGGTCTTCATCAGGCCCTTTGCCTCGTAGGCCGAGGATGGCAGGGCGACCTTCAGCCCTGGGATATGCGCCACCAGCGCATGCAGCGACTGGCTGTGCTGCGCGGCCGAGCGGCGCGTCGCGCCCAGGTTGGTGCGCAGCACCAGCGGCACGTTCAGCTTGCCGCCCGACATGTAGTGGATCTTGGCCGCCTGGTTGCACAGCTGATCCATCACCAGAAACAGGAAGTCGCCGAACATCAGGTCGACGACCGGCCGCGTGCCGGTCATCGCCGCGCCGACGGCGAGGCCCATGAAACCGGGTTCCGAAATCGGCGTGTCGACGACGCGGCCGGTGCCGAATTCCTCGACCAGCCCGCTGAGCACCTTGAACGGCGTGCCGGCCTCGGCAACGTCCTCGCCGATGATGAACACGCGCTCGTCGCGGCGCATCTCCTCGGCCAGCGCCTCGTTGACGGCCTGGGACAGGGTGATCTGTCGCATTCTCTCCTCCTCACGCCGCGTAGACGTGCATGTCCACTTCGGACGTGTCGGGATAGGGGGCGGCCAGCGCGTAGTCGACGGCCGCGGCGGCATCGGCCTTGATCTCGGCGTTCATCGCCTCGATCTCGTCCTCGGTCGCGATCCCCTGTTCCACCAGCCAGCCGCGGAACCTCGTGATCGGGTCGCGATTGTCCTTCCAGTCCCGCTCCTCCTCCTTCGAGCGGTAGTAGTCGCGGTTGATGTCGCCGACATGGTGGCCGTGGTAGCGATAGGTCATCAGTTCGATGAAGAACGGCCCCTCGCCCTTGCGGCAGCGGTCCACCAGCCGCCGCGCCAGGTCGTTGACGGCCAGAACGTCCTGCCCGTCGACCTGGTGCGCCTCGATCCCGAAGGCCCGCGCCCGGTCGAGGATCGCGCCCGCGGCGATCTCGTCGGTGCGGGTGTATTCGGAATAGCCGTTGTTCTCGCAGGCATAGATCACCGGCAGCTTCCACAGCGCGGCCATGTTCATGACCTCGTACATCAGCCCCTGCGCGGTGGCGCCGTCGCCGAAGAAACACACCGCCACGTCGTCCGAGCCGGTCATCCTGGCCGAGAACGCCGCGCCGGTGGCGATGCCCATCGAGCCGCCGACGATCGCGTTGGCACCGAGGTTGCCGTTCGACTGGTCGGCGATATGCATCGATCCGCCCTTGCCGCGGCAATAGCCCTCTTCCTTGCCCAGCAACTCGCAAAACATCTGCCGGAAGTCCGCGCCCTTGGCGACGCAATGGCCGTGGCCGCGGTGGGTGGAGGTGATCTTGTCGCTCACCGTCAGCGCCTCGCAGATGCCGACGGCGACGGCCTCTTCGCCCGAATACATATGCGTCAGGCCGGGCATCTTCGCGGAAAGGTACAGCTGGTTGGCGTTGTCCTCGAAGCTGCGGATCCGCACCATCTGGCGGTACATGCGCAGGTAGTCCTCGGTATTGGTCTTTTTCTTCGCGGGGCTCATGGGCCTGTCTCCGAATGGCGGCCCGACCCCGCGCGGGGCCGGGCCGGGGATCAGTAGCGGTTGGCGATCGGCAGGTTCTCGGCCGGGAACAGCGAGATCACCTCGCAGCCGGTATCGGTGACCACGACCTCCTCCTCGATCCGCGCGGCCGAATAGCCGTCGGCCGCCGGGCAGTAGGTTTCCAGCGCGAAGACCATGCCGGTCTTGATCTCCATCGGGTGATCGAGGCTGATCGCGCGGCTGATGATCGGGCGTTCGTGAAGCGCCAGGCCAAGGCCGTGGCCGAACTGCAACCCGAAGGCCGCGTCCTCGCTGGGAAAGCCGAATTCCTCGGCCTTGGGCCAGGCCTGGGCCACCACGTCGGTCGACACGCCGGGGCGGATCAGGTCGATCGAGGCGTCGATCCATTCCCGCGCCTTGACGTAGGCGTCGTTCTGGGCCGAGGTCGCGCGGCCGATGTTGAAGGTCCGGTAGTAGCAGGTCCGGTAGCCCTGGTAGCTTTGCAGGATGTCGAAGAACGCCTGGTCGCCGGGGCGGAAGTAGCGGTCGGTGAAATTGTGCGGATGCGGGTTGCAGCGCTCGCCCGAGATCGCGTTGATCGCCTCGACATCGTCCGAGCCCATTTCGTAGAGCATCTTGTTGGACAGCGCGACGATGTCGTTCTCCCGCACGCCCGGCTTCAGCTCCTCGTAGATCATGTGATAGACGCCATCGACCATGCTGGCCGCCTGGGTCAGCAGCTGGATCTCGTCCCAGTTCTTGATCTCGCGCGCCGCCAGCATGATCTGCTGGCCGTCCACGATGTTGAGCCCTTCTTCCTGCAGCGCGTGGAACATCGCGGTTTCGGCATAGTCGAGGCCCACCGGCATGTCGGCCATGCCGGCATCGCGGATCAGGCCCGCGATTTCCTTGGCGTATTTCCGCATCAGGCCGAATTCCGGCGGGATCGTGCCGCGCATGCCGACCACGCCGGCGCGGCAGTGGTCGGGCTCCAGCCAGTCCGAGAACTTCTTGTGGTGCATCGCCGCCGAGCCGAAATCCCACACGTAGGGGCTGTCGTCGCCGGTCAGCAGGCAGAACCGGCACATCTTGTCCCGCTCCCACTCGCCGATCTTGGTGGCCGAGACGTAGCGGATGTTGTTGACGTCGAACAGCAGCAGCGTGCCGGCGGGCGAGGCCTGCAAGGCCTGCCGGGTGCGGGCCAGCCGGTAGCGGCGCAGCCGGTCATGGTCGATCCGGCGTTCGAAATCGACCGAGGTATGGCCCCAGGCGGGCAGCCGCCCCTCCCAGCGCCAGTTCGGTTCGAGATCCTGCGGCGTGAGCAGGTTGGGCATCAGTGCGCGGGACATTGCGATCTCCTCCGGGCGCGGCCAGGCGCACCCATGTTGCAACCAAGGATCGGGGGGGCGGCGGGGCTACTGGATGCACCAGCCGCCATCGATATGGATCATCTGGCCGGTCATGTAGTCGCTGTCGGGGCTGGCCAGGAACGCGGCGGTGCCCTTGACGTCGTCGGGATAGGACACGCGCTTGATCTGCAGCGCGTCGCGCACGATGTCCTCGTAGGCCTGGCCCTCGCGATCCTTGAAGCCGATGTCGACGAGATCCTTGTCGAGCTGTTCCCACAGCGGTGTCACCACCACGCCCGGCGCATAGCCGTTGACGGTGATGTTGTGTTCCGACAGCGCCACCGCGCCGCAATGGGTCAGCGCCAGGCAGCCGTATTTCGAGGTGCAGTAGACGGTGACGTCGACCAGCGGCTTGCGCGAGGCGATGGAGCCGACGTTGATCAGCTTGTAGGGATAATCCTGCTTGCCCTGGGCGATCATCTGGCGGGCGGTTTCCTGCATCCCCAGCCACATCGCCTTGGTGTTGACATTCATGATCATGTCCCAGTTGTCCTCATCGATATCCATGAAGAACCGGGGCTTGTTCAGGCCGGCGTTGAACAGGCCGACATTGATCATCCCGAAGGCCTCGACGGTGGCGCCCACCGCGGCGGCGTTGTCGGCGCGGCTGGTGACATCCATGCGCACCGCGATCGCGCGGCCGTTGCCGGCGGCGTTGATCCGGTCGGCCACCTCCTGCGCGGCATCCAGATCGAGATCGCCAAGGCAGACATCGGCGCCCTGTTCGGCGAAGTGTTCGGCATTGGCCGCGCCCATTCCGCGGCCGGCGCCGGTTATCAGAATGTGCTTTCCCTTCAGGCGGTTGGGGTCCATTGTGTCTCCTCCTGTCACGTAAACCCTGTGGATTCGAAAAGCCGCTCGGCGCGGGCCTGGGCCCGGGCGAGCGCGCCGCGCGGCGGGATGATGCCGCGCAGCATGTCGTGGAATTCCTCGCCGCAGATCTGGATGATGTCGCAGATCTCGGGCACCGGCGGGCGCGGCCAGAACTGCAACTCGTCGCGCCAGGACATCGCGTCCACCGCCTCGAAGATCGGCGAGGCGCGGCGCACCTCGGGGTCGGCGGCGACGGAATAGCGGGGATTGGTGCGGCTGCCGTTCTGCACGTACATCTTCTGCGCCTGCGGCGAGGTGAAGACGATCAGCGCCTCTACCGCCGCATGCAGCCGGTCGCGGGGCAGGTTGGCCGGGATGCCCATGACATAGCCGCCCACCGGCGCGACGCTTGCGCCGCCGGGCCCGGCGGGATGCGGCAGGAACCCGGTCTGGCCATGCGCCGGCGAGCCCGCGTCGA
This sequence comes from uncultured Rhodobacterales bacterium, assembly GCA_964448765.1. GTDB lineage: Bacteria > Pseudomonadota > Alphaproteobacteria > Rhodobacterales > Rhodobacteraceae > JANSXY01. The sequence continues at coordinate 23,791 of CAYUXM010000006.1, read as the reverse complement.
GATCGAAATAGGGTGCCAGCAGGGTATAGCCGTAGGCCATCGCGATCCGGCCCTCGGCATAGGGGCGGATGCGCTCGTACCAGGACATCGACAGGATGTCGGGCGGCGAGAACCGCAATAGCTCCATCAAGAATTCCGCCGCGGCGAGGCCGGCGGCGGTGTCGATCGTCGGGCGGTAGCGGCGACGGGCCAGCGCGTCGGTGTCGAAGCCGCCGGCATTGGCCTGCAGGTCGAGCACCGGCTGGCCGAAATCCGCCATCGCCATCAGCACGGTATGGCCCAGCGCGGTGCCGCGCGCCGCGTTCCAGGCGATGCCGTATCGGCCGCGCTGCGGGTCGTGCAGCCGTTCCGCGGCGGCCAGCAGCTGCGCGGTCGTCGCCGGCGGTTCCAGCCCGGCATCGGCGAACAGGTCGCGGCGATAGAACAGAAGCTCCGGCGTGGTCTGCGCCGGCACGCCATAGGGCCGCCCGCCCCAATGCGCGGCCTTCCAGCCGGCGGTGTGGAAATCGGCCGGGTCCAGCCGCGCGAGGTCCATCGCCTCGTCAAGCGGCATCAGGATGCCGCGTTCGGCAAAGCCGCCGATCCAGGGCAGGTCGACGGCGATGATGTCGTAGCGGCTGGCGCGCCGTTCGGCGTTGCGGATCGCTTCCTCGCGCAGCCGGTCGATCGAGAAGGCGCGCTGGTGGATCTGCGTGCCGATCACCTGTTCGAACTGGCGCTTGAGGTTTTCCATCACCATGAAGGTCGGATCGCCATGCACCAGAACGCGGATGCCGCCCGGCGCCTTCAGCGGATCGGCGAGCACCTGCATCGGCGGCAGGGTCCGGGCCTCCATGTAGGAGCCGCCGAAATAGTAGTCGCGGGTCTGGCGCGGCACCTCGCTGCCGCCGAACCGGGCCTCGGCCAGCCGCCGGACCCGGCCGCAGATCTGCATCCACTGCTCCAGCATCGTCTCGCTGGGATGCATCGAGAAGGTCTTGCCGCTGCGGGTGCGGGGGCGCTGTTCGATCAGCCCCGCCGCGATCATGTCGCGCAGCCGCCGCGTCGCCGTCGCATAGGGCACGCCGGAGGCGCTGATCAGCGCGGTCGGGGTGATGACCTTGCCTTCCAGATGGCCGCGCATCAGGTGCAGCGCCATGCGCAGGAACGGGTTCGGCGCGAACAGCTCCTGCGTGCCGGCCAGTTCGTCGCCGAAATCCTCGAGAAACGCCACGACATCGACCATCTCGGTCATCGCCTGGGGCGATACGCTGCGGTGCTCGGTCTGCATCCCTTGGGCGTTCATGGTTCCGTCGTTCGATCCGGCGGCCTGGCGTTGCGCGCCGACCCCCGATCTGTTCGACTTGGACAGGTTGGAATCGGGCATGGGTCGGTGTCCTCGCAAAATGTTCAAAGTGACATCCGGATCGTATCCGCGTTTCATCCGGCTTGAACATCCGGGTATCCGAAATGGATTTTTTCGGGGGGCCATTGCCGCGGCCGACTGCCCATCCTGTCGAAAGTCGTCCGCCATGCCGGATGATGATTCCCCGGACGGAGGGGGGAATCGGCAAGAGAGTCAGGATTACTTCGGGAGGACATCCAGAATGAGACTTCGCACCGCGCTCGCTGCGAGCACGACCGCAGCCATCGCCTTCGCCGGCGCCGCGTCCGCCGAGACGATGCGGATCGGCATCACCCAGAACAACGTCGGCGTCGACAGCTACCAGACGACCTATGAAAAGGCCTTCATCGCCGCGGCCGAGGCCAATGCCGATGTCGAAACCGTCGTGCTTGACGCCGGCGGCGACGTGGCGCGCCAGATCGCCCAGATGGAAGACCTGATCCAGCAGGAGATGGACGCGATCATCATCTGGCCGACGAACGGCGAGGCGGTGATCCCGGCGGTCCGCAAGGCGCACAACGCCGGCATCCCGGTGATCGTCACGAATTCCAACATCGCCGAGGCCGGCTTCGATTTCGTCGCCTCGTTCTCGGGCCCCGACAACATCACGCAGGGATCGCGCTCGGCCGAGATCATGTGCGACAAGTTCAAGGAGATGGGTATCGAGTCCGAGGCCCGGATCGTGCAGATCTCCGGCCAGCCGGGCTACACCACCGCGATCGAGCGCGCCAAGGGCTTCGAGGATCGCCTGCCCGAGGTCTGCCCGGACGTCACGCTGGTCGAAACCCAGCCGGGCGACTGGAACCGCGAGAAGTCGCAGCAGGTGATGGAGGCCTTCCTCGTCAAGTACGACGACATCGACGGCGTCTATTCGGGCGACGACAACATGGGCGTCGGCGCGCTGAACGCCGCCAAGGCGGCGGGCCGCGACGGCATCATCTTCGTCGGCGCCACGAACTTCGCCGTGGGCTACGAGGCGATGGCCGCCGGGGAATACTGGGGCTCGATCTACCAGTCGCCCGTCGATGATGCCGAGGCGGCGCTGAAGACCGCCATCGACGTGCTCAACGGCAACGACGTGCCGTTCCTGAACTACTTCGACACGCCGAAGATCACCCAGGACAACATGAGCGAATTCGACAAGCCCGTGTTCTGAACCTGCCGGGCGGCCGGCGGGGTGCAGCGGCGCCCCGCCGGACCGTGACGGCGGGCCGGGGACGACAGGCCGGAGGATTGCCATGGGCCGGGTGTCTGGCCGCTCCTGCATCGTGACGGGGGCGGCGCGCGGGATCGGCCGCGCGATCGGCGAGGCGCTGCTGGACGAGGGCGCCGACGTCTGTTTTGCCGATGTCAACGAGGCGGGCGCCGCCGCGGTGGCGCGGGACAATGCCGCGCGCGCCGCGGCCGGCGGCGGCCGTGTCGCGCATGCCGCGGTCGACGTGACCGACCGCGGATCGGTTCGGGCGATGATCGGCCGCGCCGTGGGGGCCTTCGGCAGGCTGGACGTCATGTTCAACAACGCCGGCGTCAACAAGCCGATGAACTTCCTCGACGTGACCGAGGAGAACTGGACCTTCATCATGGGGGTGAACGGCCTGGGCTGCCTGATCGGGATGCAGGAGGCGGCGCGCCAGATGATCGCGCAGGGCGGCGGCGGCAAGATCGTCAACACCGCCTCGATTGCAAGCCGGCAGGGGTTTGATAACGTGGCGCCCTACTGCGCAAGCAAGTGGGCCGTCGTCTCGCTGACGCAGTCCGGCGCGCGCGACCTTGCCCGGCACGGCATCACCGTGACCGGCTTCGCCCCCGGCGTCGTCGCGACCGAGATGTGGGACGAGGTCGACCGCGACCTGATGGAGATCGGCGCCGCCGAGCGGCCCGGGCAGGCGATGGAGGAGTTCGCGGCCGGGATCCTCAAGGGCCGGGTCGCCACGCCGGCCGACATCACCGGGACGACGACGTTCCTGGCCTCGGCCGACAGCGACTACATGACCGGGCAGATCGTCATGATCGACGGCGGCATGACGCTGGTCTGAACCGGTTGGCGGGCCGCAGGGGCGCCCGCGACGGAATGGCAGGGCCCGGCAGGCCGGGCCGCGCCCACAGGGAGGAGAGCATGACGGCAATGTCGAAACGCGAGATCGGCGGCTTCCTGGCGCGCCAGGGAATCCTCGTCGCCTTCGTGCTGTTCATGATCGGGTTCACGCTCGCCAACGAGCGGTTCCTCGATCCCGACAACGTGCTGGGCGTGATCCGCTCCTCGGCGATCCTGGGCGTGATGGCGCTGGGCGTCACCTTCGTGGTGATCAGCGGCAATCTCGACCTGTCGGTGGGCTCGATGATGTCGTTCTCCACCATCGTCGTGCTCGACCTGCACGACAAGATCGGCCCGGCGCTGGCGATCCCGGCGATGTTCGCGATGACGCTGGCGCTGGGCGCGCTGATCGGCATTCTCGTGGGCTATTTCAAGCTCAACTCGCTGATCGTCACGCTGGGGATGCTGTCGGCGATCCACGGGCTGACGCTGACCTGGTCGGGCGGCAAGAACATGGACATCGCCGACAAGGAAGGCACCTGGTTCGGCGTCTTCGGCCAGGGCGAGGCGCTGGGCATCCCGGTGCCGATCCTGATCTTCTTGCTGCTGGCGGCGGCCCTGGGCACCGTGCTGGCCAAGACCTCGTTCGGCCGCAAGGTCTATGCCGTCGGCGGCAACGGCGTCGCGGCGACGTTCTCGGGCGTGCGCCGGGCGCGGGTGGTGTTTTCGTGCTACCTGATGTCGGCGTTTTGCGTCGCCACCGCCGGGCTGATCCAGGCCAGCCGGTCGATGGGCTCGCAAAACACCGTGGGCCAGGGGATGGAGCTTGAGGTGCTGGCCGCCGTGATCCTCGGCGGCGCCTCGCTGATGGGCGGGTCGGGCACGGTGTTCAAGACCGTGATCGGCGTGCTGATCCTGGGCTTCATCCAGAACGGCCTGCTGCTGGTCGGCCTGCAGTTCTACGTCCAGTACGTCGTCACCTGGGTGATCATCATCCTTGCCGTCTGGCTCGATATCGCGGCCAAGCGCGGCAAGCTGTGGTCCCCGATCGCCTGAAGGAGACAGACATGCAGCCCGGAACCCTTTCCACCTTCCTCAAGCGCGGCGCGATCTGGGGCTTCATCGTGCTGGAGCTGATCTTCTTCACCGTCGCCGGGCAGTTCCTGTCGCTGAGCGAAAAGGCCTTCATGGACGCGGGCAACATGCTGCTCTTGTTCAAGCAGTCCGCGCCGATCGGGATCATCGCGATGGGCATGACCATCGTGATGATCAACGGCAACATCGATCTCAGCGTGGGCGCGACCTTCGCGCTGGCCGCGATCGTGCTGCTGGACAGCATGACCTGGCCGATCTTCGCGGGGCTCGGCGACTGGGTGATCCCGGTGTCCTGGGCGCTGGCGCTGCTGACCGGCATCGTGCTGGGCGCGATCAACGGGCTGATCGTGTGGAAGACCGGGGTCGATGCCTTCATCGTCACGCTGGGCGCCATGCTGGGCTATCGCGGCCTGGTGTTCATGTACAACGGCGAACAGCCGACCTCGCATCTGAACTGGACGCTGGTGGATTTCGCCGAGGCGCAGTTCCTCGGCCTGCACACCGCCACCTGGTTCCTGCTGGTCGTGACGGCGGCGATCTGGTTCCTGATGAACCGCACGGTGCACGGCCGCAACGCCTATGCGATCGGCGACAACCGCACCGCGGCGGTCAATGCCGGCATCCGGGTCGGCCCGCACATGATGATCAACTTCATGATCATCGGCTTTCTCGCGGCGCTGTCGGCGGTGGTGTTCTATTCCGAAAGCGGCTCGGTCAATCCCAACGACGGCCAGCTCTACGAGCTTTGGGTGATCACCGCGGTGGTGCTGGGCGGCACCAAGCTGACCGGCGGCGCCGGCTCGATCATCTCGACCTTCGGCGGCGTGCTGGCGATCCAGCTTCTGCGCAAGGGGCTGTCGCATATCGGCGCGGATACCGAGACGGTGAACCTTGTGATCGGGCTGATCCTGATCGCGGTGCTGTTCCTCGACCGCCAGCTCAACGTCAAGGGCAAGGAGGAGTTGAAGGTATGACCGGCGCGACACCCGCCCTCAGGCTCGAACATATCGTCAAGACCTTTCCCGGCGTCCGCGCGCTCGACGACGTGTCCTTCGCGGTGATGCCGGGCGAGGTGCATGCCCTGATGGGCGAGAACGGCGCGGGCAAGTCGACGCTGATGAAGGTGCTGGGCGGCATCTACCAGCCCGACGCCGGCCGCATCGTCGTGGCCGAGCAACCGGTCGCGATGACCTCGCCGCTGGAGGCCAAGGCCAAGGGGATCGTCTTCATCCACCAGGAACTCAGCCTCGCCGAGGAACTGACGGTGGCCGAGAACATCTACCTCGGCGAATTGCCGCGCCGGCGCTTCGGGCTTGTCGACTGGGCCACGCTCTATGCCCGGACCGACGCGATCCTGACCACGCTGAAGGTCGGCTTCGACGCGCGCACCCGGGTGGCCGACCTGTCGATCGCCAACCAGCAGATGGTCGAGATCGCGCGCGCGCTGACGGTGGATGCCAAGGCGGTGATCTTCGACGAACCCACCGCCTCGCTCACCGATGCCGAGAAGGTCGTGCTGTTCGACGTGATCGCCGATCTCAAGGGTCGCGGCGTGGGGATCATCTACATTTCCCACCGGATGGAAGAGATATTCCGGATCACCGACCGGATCAGCGTGCTGCGCGACGGCCAGTATCGCGGCACGCTGACCACCGCCGAGACCGACGAAGAGGAGGTCACGCAGCTGATGATCGGCCGCAAGCTCGACCTCAGCCGCAATGTCAGCCATCACGAGCTGGGCGACGTCGCGCTGGAGGTGCGCGGCCTGTCCTGCGGCCACCTGTTCGAGGATGTCAGCTTCGAGGTCCGGCGCGGCGAGGTCGTGGGCTTTTACGGCCTCGTCGGCGCCGGCCGCACCGAGATCGCGGAAACGCTGTTCGGCCTGCGCGAGCCGAGCGGCGGGCAGATCCTGCTTGGCGGGCGCGAGGTCCGCCTGCATTCGCCGGCCGATGCCATCGCCAACGGCATCTCGCTGGTGCCCGAGGATCGCAAGGCGCAGGGGCTGGTGCTGGGCATGAACTGCCGCGACAACATGACCCTGCCGCAGATCGACGATCTGAAGGCCGGGCCCTTCGTCGCCGAGGGGGCCGAAGTCGCGATCTTCGACCAGTATCGCGACAAGCTGGACATCCGCACACCGGGCTGGAAGCAGACCGTGGGCAACCTGTCGGGCGGCAACCAGCAGAAGATCGTGATCGGCAAGTGGCTGTCGATGCATCCTAACGTGCTGATCGTCGACGAACCGACACGGGGGATCGACGTCGGCTCCAAGTCGGAGATCCACAAGCTGTTGCGGGAACTGGCCGCGCAGGGCTACGCGGTGATCGTGATCTCCTCGGAAATGCCCGAGGTGCTGCATGTCAGCGACCGGATCGTGGCGATGTACAGCGGCCGGATCATGCGCACCTTCACCTCCGACGAGGTGACGGAGGACAACCTGATCCAGGCGATTTCCGGCATCGCGGCCGACAAGGTCGCCTGATGCGGGTCGGGTTTGCCGGGCTGGGCCGGATGGGCGCGCCGATGGCCCGCAACCTCGCCGCCGCGGGGCACGAGCTGGTGGTGTGGAACCGCACGCCGGGCAAGGCGGCGGCGCTGGCCGCCGAGCTGGGCTGCACCGTCGCCGACACCCCCGCCGCGCTCGCCGCGGGCGTGCAGGCCGTGATCACCATGCTGGCCGACGATCCCTCGTCCGAGGCCGTGCACATGGGGCCGGATGGCCTGTTCTCGGTGCCGGGTGCGCGGGTCTTTGTCGAAATGGGCACGATGAGCCCGGCCCATATCGCCGCGCTCGCCGCCGCCGCGCCGCCGGGCAGCCGGGTGATCGATGCGCCGGTGTCCGGCGCGACGCAGGCGGCCGCCGCGGCGCAGCTGATGATCATGGCCGGCTGCACCGAGGCTGCGTTGCACCCGGTCGCCCCGCTTCTGGACGCGATGGGCCGCCGCACGATCTGCCTGGGACGAACCGGGGCGGGCGCGGTGATGAAGCTGGCGGTGAATTCGCTGATCCACGGCATCAACCAGACGCTGGCCGAGGCGATGACCCTGGCCGAGGCCGCGGGCATCGCGCCTGCTGCCGCCTTCGACGTGATCGAGGCGAGCGCGGCGGCGGCGCCGATGCTGTCCTACCGCCGGCCGCTCTACCTCGACGAGGCCGCGCAGGCGGTGACCTTCACGGTGGCGCTGGCGCGCAAGGACATGGAGGTGACGGCGGCGCTGGCGGACCGCTTCGGCACCGCCATGCCGCAGGGCCGGGTCACGCTCGACCGGCTGCGCGCGGCCGAGGCGGCCGGCTACGGCGCGCGCGACATGGCCGCGATGCTCGATTTCACGCGAAAGGCACGGCAATGAAGGCAGCCCTTTTCGTCGGCGGCTGGGAAGGCCACCGGCCCACCGATTTCTCCGACTGGTGCGCGGCGCTGCTGCGCGACAACGGCTTCGAGGTGGATGTTCACGACACGCTCGCACCGCTGGCCGAGCCCGACGCGCTGGCCGATCTCGACCTGATCGTGCCGATCTGGTCCTCGGCCCGGTCCTCGCACCGGCCGGAATTCGGCAACATGACCAAGGCCGAGGAAGACGGGCTGCTGCAACTTGTCGGCAACGGCTGCGGACTGGCCGGCTGGCACGGCCACATGGGCGACGCGTTCCGCGACCGGCCGACCTATCATTTCATGATCGGCGGGCAGTTCGTGGCGCATCCTCCGGGCTGGCCCGACAACCCGGTGCCCTCGGACGATTTCGTGGACTACGACGTCACGATCTGCCGGCCCGACGATCCGGTCGTGGCCGGCATCCGCAGCTTCCGCCTGCATTCCGAGCAATACTACATGCTCGTCGATCCGTCCAACGAGGTGCTGGCGACGACGACCTTCTCGGGCGATCACCTGTGGTGGATCGAGGGCACGGTGATCCCGGTCGTGTGGAAACGCCGCTGGGACAGGGGCCGGATCTTCTACTGCTCGATCGGCCACCGGCTGGCCGATCTTCAGGTGCCGCAGGTGACCGAGATCATCCGGCGCGGCGCGATCTGGGCCGCACAGGGCCGGCGCCTGGCCCGCGACGGCTGAGCCCCGCGCGGCACGACTTGATCGGCATCATGTCGTCCCGGCCGCGGGCGGACTAGGCTGTGCCGCATGGCAGTCATGCCTTCGAGGAGTCGTCATGCAGCGCCATCGCAACCCGGCCGAAGCCGCGGTGCCAACGCGGGCCTTGGCGATCTTCGTCCTGCTCACCTTCGCGCTCACCTGGGGCGTCATCGGCAGCTACATCTTCGCGCCGGAGACGACGGTCGCGCTCTTCGGGCCGATCAGCGGCAGCCATCCGGCCTATTTCCTCGCGACATGGGCACCGGCCATCGCGGGGCTGGCCGTCGTCGCGGGCTTTGCCGGGCTGCGCGGCCTGCGGGCGTTCCTGTCGCGGCTGCTGATCTGGCGCGCCGCGCCGGGATGGTGGGCCTTCATCCTGATCGGCATCCCGACGGTGTTCATCGTCGGCTCGCTCCTGAAGGGCGGGCCGGTGCTGACGCCGCTGCCGCCGGAAGGGGCGGGGGCGCTGGTCGCGGTCATGGCGATGATGCTGTTTCTGGGCCCGCTGGAGGAACTGGGCTGGCGCGGCGTGGCGCAGCCGATCCTGCAACGGCACATGGCGCCGGTCTGGGCCGGGGCGCTGATCGGCGCGGCCTGGGGGCTGTGGCACCTGCCGGCCTTCTACCTCGCCGGGGTGGTCTATGCCGACTGGTCGTTCCTGCCGTTCTTCATCGGCAATGTCACGCTGGCGATCCTCGTCACCCCGATCTTCAACGCCGGACGCGGCAGCCTGCTGCTGCCGATGCTGTTTCACTGGCAGCTGATCAACCCGTTCTGGCCCGATGCCCAGCCCTGGGACACCTGGATCCTGGTCGGCGTCACGGCGGCGGTCGTGTGGTGGAACCGGGCGCGGATGTTCGACCGCACCGGCGCGGTGACCGAGGTCGTGCCGCGCGCCCGGCCCGCTGCCGGCCGGGCGGGCGGCGTGGCGACGGGGGCGCGCGACGGATGACGTGGAAACGGGTTGTCCTGACCGGGTTCGGCGGCCCCGAGCGGCTGCGGATCGAGACGGTGGCGGCGCCGCCGGAGCCGCGTGGGGCGGAGGTTCGGCTGCGGGTGCTGGTGACCAGCGCGGCGTTCACCGACGTGATGATCCGCAAGGGTCTTTATCCCGACCTCCGGGACCAGCCGCCATTCACGCCGGGCTACGACCTCGTCGGCGTGGTCGAGGCGGCGGGCCCCGGGGCCACCCGTTTCCGCCCCGGCGACCGGGTGGCGGACATGACGACCATCGGCGCCCAGGCCGAATACATCTGCCTGCCCGAGGATCGGCTGACGCCGGTGCCCGAGGGCGTTTCGGATGTCGATGCGCTGGGCATGATCCTGTCGGCGGTGACGCCGTGGCAGATGCTGCACCGCGTGGCGGCGGCGCGGGAGGGGCAAAGCCTGCTGATCCACGGCGCGGGCGGCGCGGTCGGCACCGCGATGCTGCAACTGGCGCGCGCGGCCGGGGTCACGGCCTTCGGCAGCGATATCGTGGCCAAGCACGACCTGATCCGCGGCCTCGGCGCGACGCCGGTCGCGGCCGATGCCGAGGCGGCCGCGTTGCGCGCGGCGACGGGCGGCGGGGTCGATTTCGTCTTCGATCCGCTGGGCGGGCCCAGCCTGTCGCGGTCGCTGCACGCGCTGAAGCCGGGCGGGATGCTCGTGGCCTTCGGGTTTCACCGCGCGGTGCTGGGCCGCGGCGGTTCGATCCCGATGGATTTCGTGAAGCTGAAACTGTGGAACTGGCTGCCCAACGGCAGCGCCACGGCCTTCTATTCGATCGGCGCGATGCGGCGGCGCCATCCCGACTGGTTCCGCGCCGATCTGGCCGCGCTGTTCGCGATGCTGGCCGAGGGCCGGATCGCGCCGGTGGTGGCCGAGGTTCTGCCGCTCGACGCCGTGCGGCAGGCGCATGAGCGGATCGAGGCCGGCACGGTGCCGGGCAAGCTGGTGCTGCGGGTCGCCGAGGCATGAGGCGCCGGCCGCGCGACGCGGGCGATTGCCTTTCCGGCCGCAACGGCGAATGATCCCCGCGCCGGTCGGGCGGGGAAGCGATGAACCTCAAGCATCTGGAAGTCTTCGAGGCGATCATGCGGTCGGGCACGGTTTCGGCCGCGGCGCGGGAACTGGGCATGACGCAATCGGCCGTCAGCCGGATCCTCGCCAGGCTGGAGGGCGACCTCGGCTATCCGCTGTTTCGCCGCGCCAACGGCCGGCTGGTGGCGACGATGCGCGCCAGCGTGGTGCTGGTGCAGGTCCGCGAGGTTCTGTTCGCGATGTCGGGCCTGCGCGAGCTTCGGGCCGACGAGCCCGGCGGCGCGGCCGAAAAGCTCAGCTTCGCGACCGTGCCCAGCCTTGCGCATGCGCTGATCCCCTCGGTGCTGCGGGCCTATTCCGTCGGCCATCCGCGGGCGCGCTTTGCCTTCGACGTGCGCACCACCGAGGCGGCGGTCGACGAGGTGGTGCGCCGCCAGGTCGATTTCGCGGTGATGGCGCTGCCGGTCTCGCATCCGACGCTGACGGTGACGCCGCTGTTTCGCGCCACAAGCTGCTGCGTGATGCGCCAGGATCACCCGCTGGTCGCGCGGGGCAGTATCTCGGCCGCGGACCTGCGCGGCGAGGGGCTGGTGTTCCTGCACCGCCGGCAGCCGACCCGGCACCTGATCGAGGAGGCGTTCCTGCGCGCCGGCGTGGCCCCCGACATCCGGGTCGAAACCTCGAACGTCGCCACCGCCTGCCGCTGCGCCGGCGAGGGGCTTGGCATCGCCGTGGTCAACGCGCTGATGGCCGGCTATTCGGCCGATGAGACGCTCGCGATCCGGCCGTTCGAGCCGCGCATCCACCACACGCTGGCGCTGGTCGAGCCGCTGGGCCGGCCGCGGCCCGACACCGTGTCGGACTTCCTCGCCTGCCTTGTGGCCGATGTAGAGGCGATGGCGCGGCGCCGCGGCGTGCTGGTGGAGCGGATCCCGGAGGGCCATTCCTGAATGGAATGGGGCAAGTCCGAACCCTAATAAGATTGTGCGCGGTCCGGGCCGGCGTCAGCATTCCGCTGCCAACTGGGAGTTGCACATCATGAAAAACCTGTCCACCGCCACGGTGGCGCTGGCGCTGGGGTCCGCCCTGGCGCTGCCGGCCGCCGCGCAATCGCTGACCGCGGGCTTCGCGTCGGAGCCAAGCTCGGTCGATCCGCTCTACCACAACCTTGGCCCGAACAACGCCACCCGAAAACACATGTTCGAGGCGCTTGTCGGCGAGGACGAGAACCTCGGCATCGTGCCGATGCTGGCCGAAAGCTGGACCACATCGGACGACGGCCTGACCTGGACCTTCAAGCTGCGCGAGGGCGTGAAGTTCCACGATGGCGGCGATTTCACGTCGCGCGATTTCCTCTACACCGCCTGCCGGATCCCGAACGTGCCCAACAGCCCGTCGTCGATGGCGGGTTTCATCAAGTCGGCGCAGACGATCACCGCGCCCGACGCGATGACGATCGAGGTCACGACGGCGGCGCCCTATCCGCTGCTGCTGACCGATTTCGCCAGTTTCGGCGTGATCTCGGCCTCGGCCAACGGCCATGACGGGCCGGTGGAATACCTCGCCGAGGGCTGCCCGGGGATCGACGGCTACCTCGATTCCAACGCCTATAACGACGGCACCGCGACGATCGGCACCGGGCCCTACAAGTTCGTCGAATTCGTGCCGGGCGAGCGGATCGTGCTGGAGCGGTTCGACGACCATTGGGGCGATGCGCCGTATTGGGAGACGATCACCATCCGGCCGATCACCAATGACGGCGCACGGGTGGCCGCGCTTCTGGCCGGCGATGTCGACGTGATCGAGAAACCGCCGGTGCAGGATCTGGAACGGCTGCGTGCCGACGAGTCCGTCAATGTCGTGCAGGGCGCCTCGTCGCGGGTGATCTACCTTCATTTCGACCATGCCGGCGATCCGACGCCCGGGGTCGAGGGCACCGATGGCAAGAACCCGATGCAGGACGCGCGGGTGCGCCGCGCGATCTCGCTGGCGATCGACCGCGGGCTGATCGTCGACCGGATCATGGGCGGGCTGGCGGTGCCGGCGCGGCAACTGGTGCCCGATTTCATGCGCGGCACCGATCCCGAGATCGCGCTGGAAACCCCCGACCTCGACGAGGCCAAGCGGCTGCTGGCCGAGGCCGGCTATCCCGATGGCTTCAAGCTGGTGCTGGGCACGCCGAACGACCGCTACATCAACGACGCCAAGATCGCCCAGGCGGTGGCGCAGATGCTGACCCGTGCCGGCATCGAGACCGAGGTCGACGCGATGACCGCGAGCGTGTTCTTCTCGCGCCGCAACAACTACGAGTTCTCGCTCTACCTCGCCGGCTGGGGCGCGTCGGGCGCCGGCATGGCCTCGCCGCTGCGCGCGCTGGTCGCGTCGCAGAACAAGGACAAGGGGCTGGGCGGCACCAATCGCGGCCGCTATTCCAACCCGGACCTCGACGCGGTGATCGAAGAGGCGCTGGCGACGGTCGAGCCGGAGGCGCATGACGCGCTCCTGCGCAAGGCCAGCCGGATCGTGGTGGACGATGTCGGCATCCTGCCGCTGCATTTCGAGGTCACGCCCTGGGCGCTGCGCGCCGGGCTGACGATGGATGCGCGCGCCGACCAGCACACGGTGCTGACCAGCGTCCGCCCCGGCGAATAGGCCACACCGCAGGCCGGCGCCCCCGCGGGGGCGCCGGCCACGCCCGGAGTTTTCCCCCATGCTCGCCTATCTCATCCGCCGCATCGGCCAGGCGCTTCTCGTGATGGGCGTGATGGCGACCATCGTGTTCTTCGGGCTCTACACCGTCGGCAACCCCGTCGACCTGCTGATCAACCCCGAGGACGATCTCGCCGCGCAGGAAGCCGCGATGGCCCGGCTTGGCCTCGACAAGCCGATCCACGTGCAGTTCGGCTATTTCCTCGCCGGCCTCGTGCAGGGCGATCTCGGCACCTCGTTCGTGCATAACAGACCGGCGATCGACCTGATCCTGTCGCGGCTGCCCGCGACGCTGGAACTGGCGTTCCTCGCGATGGCGCTGGCGGTGCTGATCGGCGTGCCGCTGGGGATGTATGCCGGGCTGAGGCCGAACGCCCCGGCCAGCAAGGCGATCATGGCCGCCTCCGTCGTGGGCTTTTCCACGCCGAATTTCTGGCAGGGCCTGATGCTGATCATGCTGTTCGCCGTGTTCTGGGGGGTGCTGCCCGCCGGCGGGCGCGGCGACACGGTGGACGTGCTGGGCATCCCGCTGTCGTTTCTCACGCTCGACGGGCTCAGCCACCTGATCCTGCCGGCGCTGAACCTTGCGATCTACAAGATGTCGCTGGTGATCCGGCTGGCGCGCGCCGGCACCGCCGAGGTCGCGTTGCAGGACTATGTCAAATATGCCCGCGCGCGCGGGCTGTCGCCGGTGCGCGTGGTCGGCGTGCACGTGCTCAAGAACATCCTTATCCCGGTCGTCACGGTGCTGGGGCTGGAAACCGGCAACGTCATCGCCTTCGCCGTGGTGACCGAGACGGTCTTCGCCTGGCCCGGCATTGGCAAGCTCCTGATCGACTCGATCGGCCTGCTCGACCGGCCGGTGGTGGTGGCCTACCTGATGCTGACCGTGTTCCTGTTCGTGATGATCAACCTTCTGGTCGACATCGCCTATTCGGCGCTCGATCCGCGGGTGCGGATCCGGGGGGGCGGCAAATGACCGCCCGCGCCGACACGCCGCTGGGCCGCTTCGCGGGCGATTTCGTGAAAAGCCCGACGGCGGTGGCCGCCGGGATCGGGCTGTGCGTGATCGCGCTGGCCGCGATCTTCGCGGGAACGGTGGCGCCGCAGAACCCCTACGACCTGGCGCAGATCACGATCCTCGACGGCACGCTGCCGCCGGGCTCGGAGGGATTCGACGGGTTTCTCTACCGGCTCGGCTCGGACGAGCAGGGCCGCGACATGTTTTCCGCGATGATCTACGGGCTCAGGATTTCGCTGTTCGTCAGCTTCGTCGCCGTCGGCTTCGCGGTGATGGTCGGGCTGGTGCTGGGCCTGACGGCGGCCTGGCGCGGCGGCTGGGTGGACGGGCTGATCATGCGGATCGTCGACATCCAGCTCAGCTTCCCGGCGCTTCTGGTGGCGCTGTTGCTGCTGGCCGCGCTGGGCAAGGGGATCGACAAGGTGATCCTTGCCCTGATCCTTGTGCAATGGGCCTATTTCGCCCGCACCGTGCGCGGCGCGGCGCTGGTCGAGATCCGCAAGGATTACGTCACCGCCGCGCGGTCGCTGGCGCTGCCGGGCTGGCGCATCCTGTTCGGCCACCTGCTGCCGAACGTGCTGCCGCCGGTGATCGTGATCGCCACGGTGCAGGTGGCGAACGCGATCGCGATCGAGGCGTCGCTGTCGTTCCTCGGCGTCGGGGTGCCGATCACCGAACCCTCGCTGGGGCTCCTGATCGCGAACGGCTTCGATTACCTGCTGTCGGGCCGCTACTGGATCAGCTTCTATCCCGGCGTCGCGCTGCTGGTGACGCTGGTCTGCATCAACGTCGTGGGCGACCACGTGCGCGACATCCTGAACCCGAGGCTGTCGCGATGACCGCGCCGGTGCTGTCCGTCCGGGGCCTTCGGACCGATTTCGCGACCCGCGCGGGGCGTCTGACCGCGGTCGACGGCGTGTCCTTCGATGTCGGGCCGGGCGAGGTGCTGGGCCTTGTCGGGGAATCGGGCTCGGGCAAGACGATCACCGGCTTCTCGATCCTCGGCCTGATCGATCCGCCGGGCGAGATCGTGGCGGGCGAGGTTGTGCTGAACGGCCAGAACCTGCGCGGCCTGCCCGAGGACGCGATGCGCCGGCTGCGCGGCGACCGGATCGCGATGATCTTCCAGGATCCGATGATGACGCTGAACCCGGTCCTGAGGATCGACACCCAGCTGATCGAGACGATCCGCGCGCATCGCGATGTCGGCCGCGAGGCGGCGCGGCAGATGGCCGAGGCGGCGCTCGCGCAGGTCGGCATCCCGTCCCCGGCGGAACGGCTGCGCGCCTATCCGCACGAACTGTCGGGCGGCATGCGCCAGCGCGTGGTGATCGCCGCCGCGCTGATGCTGGAGCCCGACCTGATCATCGCCGACGAACCGACCACCGCGCTCGACGTCACGATCCAGTCGCAGATCCTGTACGAGATGCAGCGGCTGATGGCAGAGCGCAACACCGCGCTGATCTGGATCACGCATGACCTGACGGTGGTCGCCGGCCTCGCCCATCGCGTCGCGGTGATGTATGCCGGCCGGATCGTCGAGATGGGGGCCGTCGACGATCTGCTGGACCGTCCGGCGCATCCCTACACGCACGGGCTGATCCACTCGATCCCCTCGGCGACGCCGCGCGGCGAACGGTTGCAGCCGGTGCGCGGCATGACGCCCAGCCTGCTGAACCTGCCCGAGGGCTGCGCCTTCGCGCCGCGCTGCCCGCGCGCCGATGCCGCCTGCAAGACCCGGCCCGAGGAGCGGCGGACCGGCGACGGCCGGCTGGTGCGCTGCCACCATCCGCTGGAGGCCGGGGCATGACCGCGCTCTTGTCGCTCGATGGCCTGTGCCAGACCTATGTGAACCGCCCCGACCTGGCCGAGCGGGCCGCGAACCTTCTGGGCGCCGGCTACCGCGAGACGCGGGTCCGCGCGGTCGATGGCGTCAGCCTCGACATCGCGGCGGGCGAGGTTCTGGGGCTGGTGGGCGAATCCGGCTGCGGCAAGTCCACGCTGGGCCGCATGGTCGCCGGCGTCGAGGCGCCGAGCGCCGGGCGGCTGGCCTACAGGGGCACCGCGCTGGACGCGATGACGGGCGAGCAGCGCCGCGCCTGGCAGCTCGAGGTGCAGATGATCTTCCAGGATCCCTTCGCCTCGCTCAATCCGCGGATGCGGATCGAGCGGATCGTCGGCGAGGCGGCGGTGGTGCACGGCCTGATCCGCGCCCGCGACCGGCGCGACTACGTGGCCGACCTGATGGGCAAGGTCGGGCTGGCCGCCGACATGATGACGCGCTATCCGCACCAGTTCTCCGGCGGCCAGCGGCAGCGGGTGGGGATCGCGCGGGCGCTGGCGCTGAAGCCCCGGCTGATCGTCTGCGACGAGGCGATCTCGGCGCTCGACGTGTCGATCCAGGCGCAGGTTCTGAACCTTTTCGAGGATCTGAGGGCCGAGTTCGGCTTTGCCTACCTGTTCATCAGCCACGATCTTGGCGCGGTCGCCCATATCGCCGACCGGGTGGCGGTGATGTACCTTGGCCGGGTGGTGGAGATCGGCGCGGCCGACGACGTGTTCGGCGATCCGCGCCACCCCTACACCCGCGCGCTGCTGGCCGAGGCGCCGCGGCTGGACCGGCGGGCGCAGGATTTCACGCCGGTGACAGGCGAGATCCCCTCGCCGCTCGATCCGCCGCCAGGCTGTGCCTTTCACCCGCGCTGCCCGGTCGCCGCCCCGGCCTGCCGCGAGATCGTGCCGAAGCTGGCGCCGGGGCCGGGCGGGCGGCTGGCGGCCTGCCTGCGCGAGACGGGCGAGGTGACATGAGCGCGCTGGCCGACATCCTGCACGGGCCGGGCGATCCGGCGGCGCGGCGCGCGGCCTGGCTGGCGCTGGCCGCCGAGCGCGGCGCGGCGGCCTTGACCGCCGAGGCGGCCGAGGTGCTGGCCCGCCGCCGTGGCGCCGACCGGCCGCTGGCGGCAAGCGGCGCCGGGCGGTTCGGCGCGGTGGCTTGCGGGTCTGCCGCCGCCGCGCGGATCGGCATGGCGCTTCTGGAGGCGGGCGGCAGCGCCGCCGATGCCGCGGCCGGGGCCGGGTTCGCGATGATGGTCGCCGATCCGCCCAACGCCTCGCCGGCCGGCCGCGCGCATGTGATCTGGGCGCGGCCCGGCGAAGCGCCGGCGGCGATCGACGGCGCCACGGCGGCGCCGTCGGTCCTGCCCGGCGGGCTTGCCCGGCTGCCCGATGCGCGCGCGCTGCCCTTGCCCGGCGCGGTGCGGGCGCTTCTGGCCCTGCACGACCGCGGCGGGCGGCTGCCGCTGGCGACGGTGGCCGGCCCGGCGCGCGACCTCGCCCGCGACGGGGTCGCCGTTGCGCCGGAACTGGCCGAGGTCTGGGCCTGGCGCGCGCCCGAGATCGTCGATCCCGACGCCCGCCGCCATTATCTGCCCGGCGGTCGCGCCCCGCGCGCCGGCGACCGTTTCGCCCAGCCCGGCCTTGCCGGCTTCTTCGACCGGCTGATCGAGACCGGGCGCGACCCGTTCGCCGATCCGGCCTTCGCCGCGCCGTTCTGTAACCGTCTGGCCCGGAAGGGCGGGTTCTGGACGGTGGCGGACCTTGCCGCCGCCGCCCCGCGGGAGGGCGAGGTGGTCAGCGCCGGGGGCGAAGGTTGGCGGCTGGCCAGCATCGGGCGGCAGGGCTGGGGGCACACGCTGCTTCGGATCGTCACGCTTTGCGCCGCCACCGGCGCGACCGACGCGCTCGAGGCGGAACTGGCGCATCTGCTGGCGGTGCTGCGCGCCTTCGACGAACGGCCCGAGGAATTGCGCTCGCTCAAGCCGAAACCCGATCCGCTGGCGTGGGAGGTGCTGGTCGCCCGGCTGGGCGATCACCTGCCGGCCGACTGGGCCAGCCCGGCGGCGCTGTCGGACGCGATCGGCCAGGCGCGCGGCCCGGCCGCAGCCGAGGATCGCGACACGACGCATCTGTCGGTCGTCGATGCCGCCGGCATGCGCGTGGCGCTCACCCAGTCGATCGGGCCGCATTTCGGCGCCCGCGTGGCCGATCCCGAGACCGGCATCCTGATCGCCCATTCCTACCGCATGGCCGAGGCGCCCGAACCCGGCGCCCGCGACGTGACCGAACAATGCCCCTGCCTGCTGGACATCGGTGCCGCGCGCTACGCGCTGGGCGGCGCTGGCAGCGAGCGTATTCCCGGCGCGGTCGCCGCCGTGGTGCGCGCGCTCATGGCCGGTGCGCCGCTGGACCGGGCGCTGGCGGCGCCGCGCAGCAACTGGGTGGGCGACCATGTGCGCGCCCATGTCGATGCGCCGCCGGGGCTGGAGGCGCGGCTCGACCATGCCGGCGCGCGGGTCGCCTTCACCGATCGCGGGCCGGTCGATCACCTGGGCATCGTGCAGGCCGCGGGGCTGGAGGGCACGGGCCGATGCATTGCCGCGGCGGACCCGGCCTATGCCGGGGCGGCGCTGGCCGGATGACGAGGAAAGGACAGCCAGGATGAAGAATGCCGATCCGATCTGGGACCATGTCGAAGCGCATCGCGACGCGTTCGTGGCGCTGTCGGACCGCGTGTTCGACATGCCCGAGACGCTGTATCACGAGTTCCGGTCTGTCGCCGAACACCGCCGCGCGCTTCAGGATCACGGCTTTCGCATCACCGACAGGGCCGCGGGCCTGCCCACGGCGGTGGTGGGCGAGGCCGGCGAGGACGGGCCGGTGATCGCCATTCTCGGCGAGTTCGACGCGCTGCCCTATCTCAGCCAGGAACCGGGCGCGACGGAACACCGGCCGCTGCAGGAGGGCGGCAACGGCCACGGCTGCGGCCACAACCTGCTGGGCGCGGCGGCGCTGCTGGCCGCCACGGCGGTGAAGGACTGGCTGGCCGAGACCGGCGTGAAGGCGCGGGTGCGCTACTACGGCTGCCCGGCCGAGGAGGGCGGCGCGGCCAAGACCTACATGGTGCGCGCGGGCCTCTTCGACGATGTCGATGCCGCGATCTCCTGGCACCCGGCGACCTTCACCGGGGTGAACGAGGCCAGTTCGCTGGCCAACACAAGGATCGATTTCACCTTCCACGGCAAGGCCGCCCATGCCGCCGGCGCGCCGGAACTGGGGCGCAGCGCGCTGGACGCGGTGGAACTGATGAACGTGGGTGTCAACTACCTGCGCGAACATATCCCTGACGACGCGCGGGTGCATTACGCCTATCTCGACGCCGGCGGGGTGGCGCCGAACGTGGTGCAGGCCCGCGCCACGGTGCGGCAACTCATTCGGGCGCGCAACCTGCCGGAATTGCGCGCGCTGGTCGCGCGGGTGCGCAAGGTCGCCGAGGGCGCGGCGCTGATGACCGGGACGCGGGTGGAGTCGCAGGTGTTTTCCGGCGTCTCGAACCTTCTGGGCAACCGCCCGCTGGAAGAGGCGATGCAGCGCGCGCTCGACAAGCTCGGCCCGGTTCCCTTCGACGCGGCCGACCGCGCCTTCGCCCGCGAGATGCAAGCCACCTTCACCCCCGACGACATCCGCGCCACCTTCCGCCGGATCGGGATGAAGCCCGATCCCGATCTGCCGCTGTGCGATTTCGTCGTGCCGCTGGACCGCAAGAGCGAGGGCGGCGAGGGCTCCACCGACGTGGGCGACGTGAGCTGGGCGGTGCCGACGGTGCAGGCCCGTGTCGCCACCTGCGCGGTGGGCACGCCGTTCCACACCTGGCAGACGGTGGCGCAGGGCAAGACTCCGGCCGCGCACAAGGGGATGATCCATGCCGCCAAGATCATGGCGGCGACGGCGCGCGACCTTCTGGAAGACGCCGCGCTGCGCGAGGCGGCGCGGCGCGCCCATGCCGAACACCTGGCCGAAACGCCCTACGAATGCCCGATCCCGCCGGAAACCCTGCCGCCGGTGGTGGAACAGGCAGGCTGAAAGGGGCCGGCCGCGGCCGGCACATCTTTGGTTCCGGGGGAAGTGGTGGGCGACCCTGGAATCGAACCAGGCATGGGTCTCCCCGGCGGAGTTACAGTCCGCTGCCGCACCTTGCAGCACGTCGCCCGACGCTGCGCGCGGGATAGCGAAGCCCCCCCGGAGCGTCAAGGCGGAAAATCCGGCCCCGGCGGGCCCGGCGGCTTGCCAAGCGGGCCGGGCCGGGGCCATGGTCTGGGACCGTGCGAAGGGGGCCCGCGATGAAGAAACCCGCCTGGGTGGTCGAGAAGGAACGCGCGCGCAAGGCGGCGGCGGCCGAAACCGTGTGGCTGTTCGGCCTGCACGCGGTGCGCGACGCTCTGGCGAACCCGGCGCGCGAGAAACTGCGGCTGGTCCTGACCAGGAACGCCGCCGACCGGCTGGGCGGCGCGGTGGCCGCCGGCGGGCTTGCGCCCGAGATCGTGGATGCGCGCAAGTTCGACACCGCCGTGCCGCTCGACCGCGGCAGCGTCCACCAGGGCGCCGCGCTGGAGGTGCGGCCGCTGGCCTGGGGCAGCCTGGCCGAGGTCTGCGCCGGCGGCGCGGGCCGGCCGCTCGTGGTGCTGCTCGACAGGGTGACGGACCCGCACAATGTCGGCGCCGTCCTGCGCTCGGCCGAGGTCTTCGGCGCCCGCGCGGTGATCGCGCCGGCGCGTCATTCCGCGCCGGAAACCGGGGCGCTGGCCAAGACCGCCTCGGGCGCGCTGGAACGCCAGCCCTACCTGCGTGTCGGAAATCTCGCCGAGGCGATGGGGCAGTTGCGCGACATGGGCTACGTGCTGCTCGGCCTCGACGGTGGCGCGGACGACAGGCTCGACGTCGCGCTGGCCGCCTGCGCCGGCCGTCCCGTCGGCCTCGTTCTCGGCGCCGAGGGGCCGGGCCTGCGCGATCGCACCCGCGCGACCTGCGACAGGATGGTGCGGATTCCCTTTTCCGGGGCCTTCGGATCGCTCAACGTCTCAAATGCCGCCGCGATCGCCCTATATGCCAGTGCGGGACAACCGGATTGAGGACCGCAGCCCATGCCCGAGCGCACCAAGATCGCGACCTGCTGCTATTGCGGCCGCCGTACAATGCTCACGCTGGCCGGCACGGTGCAGCACCAGCTTGCCTGTTCCTCCTGCGGCGCGCCGCTGAGCCGGATGAAGGCGGTGCGGGCGCCGGAATCACCCGCGGCCGAACGCCCGAAAAAGGCCAAGCCGCCGCGCCCGACGGCACCGGGCCGGCCGCCGCCGCGGCGGCGCCGGCCGCGCAAGCGCCTGTTCAAGCGCCTGTTCGACGGGATCGAGGATATCGTCGAGGAGATCGTCGACCTGGTCGACTGATCCCGCGCGGGTCCGTGAGCGGCGCGGACCCTGTGTTCACGCTTGCGGGAACGGGCTTTCGCGATGCGGCGCGGGGTGCCATCTTCACGGCGAAAGGTGCCGCCATGATCCTGCCCCGACCCCGCCTGCCTGCCGTTCTGCCGTGGCTTGCCGCGGTGCTGCTGTGGTTTGCGCCGGTCGTGTCGATCCGGGCCGAGGAACCGCCGGTCCATGCCATCGGCGGGTTCGCGCTGGGCGGACATGACGTGGTGGCCTATTTCACCGAGGGCCGGCCGGTGCCCGGCGATCGCCGCCACGCGCTGAAATGGCGCGGCGCGGTCTGGCTCTTCGCCAGCCCCGAAACGCTTCTGGCCTTCGAGATGAACCCGCGCGCCTATGCGCCGCGGTTCGGCGGCTACTGCGCCTGGGCGCTGTCGGAGGGCAAGCTTGCCTCCGGCGATCCCGCCGCCTTCGCGATCCGCGACAACCGGCTCTATGTCGCCCATTCGCCCGAGTTCCTCGCGCGCTGGCTGGACGATCCCGAGGGCCGGATCGACGCGGCGAGGGCGCAGTGGCCGGCGATCCTCCGCCGATAGCGGGCGATCACGTCCGGTTGAGCACCACCCGCGGCGGCCTTTAACCCGCGCTTAAGATACCTAAATCATGTTCCATGAGACACGGCATCGGAACTGTCGCGTTTCACTTCACTGTCCCTCGTTCCGCACTTGCGCCCGGCCTCTTGGTCCGGGCGCGTTTTTCTGGCAGGTGTCGTCCATGACAAGCTATTCCGACGCCCTGCTGCGCGACGTCCTGAAGACCACCAAGGTGATCGCCGTGGTCGGCGTGTCGCCGAACCCGGTGCGGCCGTCCTACTATGTCGCGCGCTACCTCGGGTTGAAGGGGTTCACGGTGGTCCCGGTCAATCCCGGCCATGCCGGCAGCGAGATTCTCGGGCGCCGCGTCTATCCCGATCTCGCCACGATCCCGCCGGGGATGCGGATCGACATGGTCGACATCTTCCGTCGGTCCGAGGCGGTGCCGGGTATCGTCGAGGAGGCGCTGGCACATCTGCCCGGCCTGCGCACGATCTGGATGCAGATCGGCGTCGAACATCCCGAGGCCGCCGCCCGGGCCGAGGCGGCGGGGGTGCGGGTGATCCAGAACCGGTGCCCGAAGATCGAATACCAGCGACTGTTTGGCGAACTCCGGATGGGCGGTTTCGCAACCGGGGTGATTTCCTCGAAACTCTGAGCCCGGGAAACGCCGAGCGCGGGCGACAAAATCCTTCGTCCGAAGGATTTTGCCGGCAGCCCGCGAAATCCTTTCGTCGAAAGGATTTCGGCGCGGGGACGGATCGCGACGGAAGCGGCAAGATCTTTCGGGCGAAAGATCTTGCCGGCGGGTCCGGAAATCCTTCGGACGAAGGATTTCCTTCCCCGGCCTCAGCCGTCGCGCGCGGACTTCTCGACGAGGCCGGGGGTGCCTTCCCGCCGTTCGAGTTCGGCCAGAACGTCGGCCAGCGCGACGTCGCGCGCGGCGAGCATCACCAGCAGGTGGTAGAGCACGTCGGCGGCCTCGGCGGTCAGCCGCGCCCGGTCGCCCCTCACCGCCTCGACGATCGCCTCGACGGCTTCCTCGCCGAACTTGCGGGCGCAGGTCTCCGGGCCCCGGGCCAGCAGCTGCGCCGTCCAGGACCTGTCCGGGTCCGCGCCCTTGCGGGCGGCGATGGTTGCGGCGAGACGGTCGAGCGCGGTCATGTCAGCCTCATCGGGATGCCGTGGGCGGCCATGTGCGCCTTGGCCTCGCGGATCGTGAATTCACCGAAATGGAAGATCGAGGCGGCCAGCACCGCGCTGGCATGACCCTCGGTGATGCCCTCGACGAGGTGGTCGAGTGTGCCGACACCGCCCGAGGCGATCACCGGGATGTCGACGGCATCCGCGATGGCGCGGGTCAGCGGCAGGTTGAAGCCGGCGCGTGTGCCGTCGCGGTCCATCGAGGTCAAGAGGATTTCCCCCGCGCCCTTCCGCGCCACCGTCCGGGCGAAGGCCAGCACATCGACGCCGGTGGCGCGGCGGCCGCCATGGGTGAAGATCTCCCAGCGCCCCGGCGCCACGGTCTTGGCGTCGATCGCCACGACGATGCACTGGCTGCCGAAGCGGTCGGCGGCGCGCGCCA
>CAYUXM010000005.1:0-35412 GCA_964448765.1 uncultured Rhodobacterales bacterium | reverse complement strand
AGCACCACGGCAACCTCGTGGCGCGGCCGCGCGGTGACCGGGCAGGGCAGCGCGCACTCGACCTTTTGCAACACCCGCGCGTCTTCGATCACGATCTCCTGCCCCGCCGCCAGCATGCCCCCGCCGATGCCCGAGGGCGCGTGGGTCGCGACGCTGCCAAGCCAGGGCCGGGCCAGCAGGCGACCGGCCGGTTGCAGGTAGGTCCAGGCCCCCCAGGGCCCGCGGCGAATCACCAGACGCTCGCCCCGGCGCAGCGTCACCACCGTCCAGGAACCGCCGGTGCCCGCCGCTGATTCGACGACGAAGCCGCCGCCGGCCACGGCCAGCGTGACCGCGCCCTCGGCGCAGTCGACGGTCAGCCCGCCCAGCGATACCTCGATCCCGGCCGCGCCGGCGGGATTGCCCAGCGCGGCATTGGCGCGGGCGAAGGCGATCCGATCCATCGGGCCGGATTCGGTCACGCCGTAGCGCAGCCAGCCCAGCCGCCCGCCATCCTGGATCGAGACATGCGGCCCGGCCTGGGCGACATGCAGGACCGCGCGGCTCATGCCGCGCCCCGCGACAGCCGGTCGAACTCTGCCCGGTCGACACGGGTGAAGCGCACCTTGTCGCCCACGTCGAACAGGAACGGCCGGTCGGGATCGCCGGTGAGAATCCGCGCCGGCGACCGGCCCAGAACCCACCAGCCCGCCGGCATGGTCACGGTGGTGACGATGCATTGCGGCCCGGCGATGATCACCGAACCGGCCGGGATGCCGCGCACCGGCGCGGGCTTTCGCGGCAGGCGGATCGGGTCCGGCACGCCGGCCATGTAGGCATAGCCCGGCGCGAAGCCGTAAAGATGCACCTCGTAATCGCCCGCCAGATGGGCCGCGATCACCGCCTCCGCGCTCAGCCCGGTCTGGTCCGTCACGGCGGCCATGTCGCGCGCGAACTCGGCCTCGTAGCACACCGGCACCTCGTGCAGCCGGCCCGCCGACCGGGCTTCGGGCGGATGCGCCAGCCGTTCCCGCACCGCCCGCGTCACCGCGGCATGGTCGGTTTCGGCCGGGTCGAACACCACCATCAGGTTGACATAGGCGGGCACGGTTTCGCGCTGGCCCGGCACCGGGCGCGCCGCCAGCGCACGATCCAGCGCCAGCACCCCGGCATGGGCCGGGCCGCCCACGGTGTCACCGAATTCGACCAGAAGCCCGCAATCGGCGACCGGGACGAAGCGCGGGAAGGTCGTGTCAGGCATCGAGGAACGGCCGGATCGTCACCCCCGCCGCCGCCAGGCGGTCACGCAGGCCGCGCGCCATCGCCACCGCGCTGGGCCCGTCGCCATGCACGCAGACCGACTGTGCCGCCAGCGCGATCGGGTCGCCGCCGATCACCGGCATCCGGCCGCTGTCCAGAAGGCCGAGCAGCCGGTCCGCCGCCGCGTCGGGGTCGTGCAGCATCGCGTCGGGGCGCGAGCGTGGTACCAGCCGGCCGGTGGGCAGATAGGCGCGGTCGGCGAAGACCTCGGAATAGGTGTCGAGCCCGGCGGCGCGCGCCGCGCCCTCGAAGGCGGTGCCGGAGATTGCCAGCGCGGCCAGCTTGCCGGGCAGCGCCGCCACCGCAGCCGCGATCGCGCGGGCGACATCGGCATCGTCGGCGGCAAGGTTGGCCAGCGCGCCATGCGGCTTGACGTAGCGCACCCGCGCGCCGGCCAGCGCCGCCACGCCCTGCAGCGCGCCGACCTGCGCGGCCACCATCCGCCCGATCTCCGCCGGCGCCATCGGGATCACCCGGCGGCCGAAGCCCTCGCGGTCGGCATAGCCGGGATGCGCGCCCACCACCACGCCGCGCTCGGCGGCGGTGGTCAGCGTGCGGAACATCGTCTCAGGGTCGCTGGCATGGCCGCCGCAGGCCACGTTGGCCGAGGTGACGATGCCCAGCAGCGCCGCGTCGTCGCCCATCGTCCAGGGGCCGTAGCTTTCCCCGAGATCGGAATTCAGATCGATCCGTGCCGTCATGCCCATGCCCTCCGCGATCCGGCCAAGGGGGCAACGGCGGCGCGGCGCTGTCAAGCCGGTGGCGCGCGGCGATTGACGCGGCCGGCCAAATCGCCAAGGGTCCGGCCCATCGGCAAACCGGAGACAGCGATGACAGGCCCGGAGGACGGGATCGCCGATCTCTTCGTGATCGGCGGCGGGATCAACGGCTGCGGCATCGCCCGCGACGCCGCCGGGCGCGGCCTGTCGGTCGTGCTGGCCGAACGCGGCGACCTTGCGCAGGCGACCTCCTCGGCCTCGACCAAGCTGTTTCACGGCGGGCTGCGCTACCTCGAGTTCTTCGAGTTC
The DNA here is from genome assembly GCA_964448765.1 of uncultured Rhodobacterales bacterium. Taxonomy (GTDB): domain Bacteria; phylum Pseudomonadota; class Alphaproteobacteria; order Rhodobacterales; family Rhodobacteraceae; genus JANSXY01. Next base: position 33,085 of record CAYUXM010000005.1, on the reverse strand, counting down.
CGGCTGGTGCGCGAGGCGCTGGAGGAACGCGAGACGCTGCTGGTGGCGATGCCGCACATTTCCTGGCCGATGCGGTTCGTGCTGCCCTGGCATCCCGGCATGCGGTTCGACAGCGACACGCCGACCTCGCGGCTGCTGGCGCGGCTGATGCCGTGGATGAAGGGCCGCCGCCCGGCCTGGCTGATCCGGCTGGGCCTGTTTCTGTACGACCGGCTGGGCGGGCGCAGGATCCTGCCCGCGACCCGCACGCTCGACCTGGCCGACGATCCGGCGGGCCGGCCGCTGAAGCCGGAGTTCCGCAAGGCCTGGGAATATTCCGACTGCTGGGTGGAGGATTCGCGGCTCGTCGTGCTCAACGCCCGCGACGCCGAGGCACGCGGCGCGCGGATCATGACCGCCACGCGGGTGGTCGCCGCCGAACGCGCGGGCGATCACTGGCAGGTGACGGTCGAGGGGCCGGAGGGGCGGCAGACGCATCGCGCCCGCGCGCTGGTCAATGCCGCCGGCCCCTGGGTGGCCGAGGTGATCGGATCGGTCGCCCGGATCAACAGCCCCGAACGGGTGCGGCTGGTGCGCGGCAGCCATATCGTCACCCGCCGGCTCTACGAGCACGACCGCTGCTATTTCTTCCAGGGCGGCGACGGGCGGATCATCTTCGCCATTCCCTACGAGGGCACGTTCACCCTGATCGGCACGACCGACCAGGATCATCACGGCGATCCGGCCGAGGCGCGCTGCACCGAGGCCGAGCGCGATTACCTGCTGGCCTTCGCCTCGCGCTACTTCGCGCGGCCGGTGACGGCGGAGGACGTGGTCTGGAGCTATTCCGGCGTCCGCCCGCTCTACGACGACGGCGCGAGTTCCGCCACGCAGGCGACGCGGGACTACGTGCTCAGCCTCGACGGGGATGGCGCGCCGCTGCTCAACGTCTTCGGCGGCAAGATCACCACCTATCGGCGGCTGGCCGAAAGCGCGCTGGCCCGGCTCGCGCCGTTCTTTCCCGCCGCCACCGGCGACTGGACGGCGCGGGTGCCGCTGCCGGGCGGCGATTTCCCGCATGACGGGGTCGCGGCGCTGGTCGACCGGCTGCTGCGGGATTACCCGTTCCTCGCCCCCGGTCATGCCCGCCGCCTGATCCGCGCCTACGGGACGGAGGCCTTCGCGCTTCTGGGCGCGGCGGGCGCGATGGCCGATCTCGGCCGCGATTTCGGCGCGACGCTGACCGAGGCCGAGGTGCGCTGGCTGATGACCCGCGAATACGCCCGCCACGCCGAGGATGTCGTCTGGCGGCGCACGAAGCTTGGCCTGAAGATGAGCGCGGAAGAAATCGCCGCGCTGGAGGCATGGATGGCAACGGCGGGCTGAGGCTTGCCGCCCGCGCGCGCCCGCGCGAGGATCGGCGCGAACCGGCCAGGGCAGGGGGAGGCAGATGACCCATATTCTCGCGATCGACCAGGGCACGACATCGTCGCGCGCCATCGTCTTCGACGCCGCGCTCAGGCCGCGCGCCATCGCGCAAGAGGAATTCGCCCAGCACTATCCGCGCCCCGGCTGGGTGGAACACGACCCTTCCGACCTGTGGTCCACCGTCGCCGGTACCGCCCGCGCGGCGATCGAGAAGGCCGGCATCGCGGCGGCCGACATCGCCGCGATCGGTATCACCAACCAGCGCGAAACCGTGGTGATCTGGGACAGGAACACGGGCCAGCCGATCCACAACGCGCTGGTCTGGCAGGACAGGCGCACCGCCGATCTCTGCGCCGGGCTGAAAGAGGCCGGGCACGAAAAGATGGTGACGGAGCGCACCGGCCTGTTGCTCGATCCCTATTTCTCGGCCAGCAAGATCCGCTGGCTGCTGGATACCGTGTCGGGCGCGCGGGAACGGGCGGAGCGCGGCGCGTTGCTGTTCGGCACCGTCGATACTTTCCTGATCTGGAAGCTGACCGGCGGCAGGGCGCATGTCACCGACGCGACCAATGCGGCGCGCACCATGCTTTACAACATCGCCACGGGGGACTGGGACGCCGATCTTTGCGCGCTCTTTGACGTGCCGATGGCGATGCTGCCCGAGGTGAAGGATTGCGCCGCCGCCTTCGGCATGACCCGGCCCGACCTCTTCGGCCGGGAAATCCCGATCCTGGGGGTCGCCGGCGATCAGCAGGCCGCGACGATGGGGCAGGCCTGCTTCGCACCGGGCATGATGAAATCGACCTATGGCACCGGCTGCTTCGCGCTGCTCAATACCGGGGCCGACCGGGTGCCTTCGCACAACCGTCTGCTGACGACCATCGCCTACCGGCTGGACGGGCGGGTGACCTATGCGCTGGAAGGGTCGATCTTCATCGCCGGGGCGGTGGTGCAATGGCTGCGCGACGGGCTGAAGCTGATCCGCGCGGCATCGGAAACCCAGGCGCTGGCCGAGGCGGCGGAGGCGGCGCAGGGCGTGGTGGTGGTGCCCGCCTTCACCGGGCTCGGCGCGCCCTACTGGCGGCCCGAATGCCGCGGCGCGGTCTTCGGGCTGACCCGCAATTCCGGCCCGGCGGAACTGGCGCGCGCGGCGCTGGAAAGCGTCGGCTACCAGACCCGCGACCTGCTGGAGGCGATGCGGGCGGACTGGGGGAGCGACCGGGATGCGGCGGGCCATTCGGTGCTGCGGGTCGACGGCGGCATGACGGCCAGCGACTGGACGATGCAGTACCTCGCCGACATCCTCGGCGCCCCGGTCGATCGCCCGGAGGTGACCGAAACGACGGCGCTGGGCGCGGCCTGGCTGGCGGGCTGGCGCGCCGGGATCTGCGGCGGGCCGCAGGAGTTCGCGAAGGGTTGGGCGCTGGAACGGCGGTTCGAACCGGCGATGGACGGGGCCGAGCGCGACGCGCGCTTTGCCCGCTGGCAGCGCGCGGTGGCGGCGACGATGACGTTCTGACGCGAACTTGCGGCGCCGACGCTAGCCGCGGCCTTGGCTGGTTCGCGGCGTCTGGTCATGCCGCGCCTCGCGCAGCGATCGCAGCGCGATCTCGAGCGACCGGACCCGGTTCTGTTCGGCCCGAAGTTCCGCCTTCACGGCAAGGGCAAGGTCGGCGACCGACACCGCGGTCAGGAACAGAAGCTGCGTGTCGTCGGCCCTGGGGTGCAGCTTGCGCAGCGTCCGGGCCTCTTGCTCGATCATCGACTTGGCTTCGCGCAGCAGGCGTTCCTCGCTGGCCGAGCAGGGCAGTTCATGGCGTTGACTGCCCACCTGGATGTCGATCTTGCCCATCTTCCGCACCTGACCTCATGCCTGGCGGGACCACGCGCTCAGGTGCGGCGCCCGCATGCCAGTCCCATAGCTACTCCCACAATCTTTACGAACCGTATCGCGCCGGCCGGGACCGGCCGGGGCAGGCGAAGCCTGTCAGAACTCGTCCCAGTCGTCCGTTTCCGGCCGGGCCTGCACCGCGGCCGCGGCGGGCGCGGCCCGGCGCGGCGCGGGGGCCGGGGCCGTGGGCGCGGCGGGCCGGGCCGGGCCGCCGCCCGCGGCGCCGGTGTTGCGGACCGAGGAGAACCCCGGCTTCGCGGCCTTCGGGGCTGCCGCCGTCTCCGGCGTGCCCGTCCGTTCCGCGATCGCGAAGCTCTGCGTACGGTCGAGCAGGGCCTGCGATTCGGTGTTCAGCGACTGGCTGGCCGCCGACATCTGTTCGAACATCGCGGCGTTTTGCTGCGTGACCTGGTCGAGCTGGTTGACGGCGATGTTGATCTCGCCCAGGCCCGAGGCCTGTTCCTGCGAGGATTGCGCGATTTCCGAGACGCTGCCGTCGATATCCTGCACGGAACCGACGATCCGGCCCAGCGCCTCGCCGGCATTCTCCACCAGCGTCACGCCGCGCTTGACCTGCTGGGTCGAGCCCTGGATCAGGCCGCCGATCTCCTTGGCGGCGTCCGAGGCGCGCCGCGCCAGCGCGCGGACCTCCGAGGCGACGACGGCGAATCCGCGCCCGGCCTCGCCGGCGCGGGCGGCCTCGACCCCGGCGTTGAGCGCCAGAAGGTTGGTCTGGAAGGCGATTTCCTCGATCACCGAGATGATCTGCGTCACCTGGGTCGAGGATTCGTCGATCTGGTGCATCGCCGCGACCGCCTCGCGCACCACCTGGCCCGAGGTTTCGGCCTCGTCGCGCGCGGCGGAAACCATGCGGCTGGCCTCCTTGGCGCTGCCGGCGGCGGAATTCAACGACGAGGTCAGCTGATCGAGCGCGGCGGCGGTCTGTTCCAGCGTCGCGGCCTGCTGTTCGGTGCGCCGCGCCAGGTCGTCGGCGGCGTTGGAAATCTCGTGCGCCTCGCCCTTGATCAGCACCGAGGTGTCGATCACCGTGCCGATGGCGTCACCGAGCTTGCGGATCGCGTCGTTGAAATCGTCGCGCAGCTGCGCGAACTCGCCGTCGATCCCGTCGGGCAGCGCCACCGTCAGGTCGCCCTCGGACAGTTTGGCCAGCGCCGCGCGCAGCCGCGCCACGACCTCTTCGTTGCGCCGCGCCGACGTCGCGTCGGCCCATTCGACGACATAGCCCACCGTCCGGCCCTCGGCATCGACCACGTTCGAGATATCCAGCGCGAAGGTCAGCCCGCCCAGCGGGATGTCGGCCTTCATCGGCAGTCGGCCGGGCGATTTCAGAACCTCGCGGATGCGCTGCGGCGACTTGTGGAACATGTCCATGCACTGGCCGACGATCCCCTCCGGCGTGATCTCGGGGGACACATCGCGGAACGCGGCGAGATTGTCGTCGATCATCCGCTTCACGGCGTCGTTGGCATAGGTGATGGTGAAATCGGCATCGGCGATCATCACGCCGGCCGAGGTGCGGCCCAGCGCGGAACTCTTGAACAGCGCCTCCTGGGCGGCGGTGTCGAATTCCTCAAGGTCGTAGCGCAACTGCCGAAGGCCGCGGGCGATGGTGCCGATCTCGTCGCCGCGCTCGACGGCGGTGAACTGCACCGACCAGTCGCGTTCGGCCAGCGCCCGGATGCCGCCGACGAGGCCGGCGAGCGGCCGCGAGATCGAGCGGGCGAAGAGCACGCACATCAGGCTGACGACGACCAGCGCGCCCAGCGCCGCGGCGACCATCTGGCGGGCCAGCGCCGCGATCGGCGCGCGCAGCTCGGCGACGTCCTGTTCGACGACGACCGCGAAGGTCTCGCCACCGACCCGCATCGCCTTGGCGACCTTCTCGACGGGCTTGCCGTCCAGCCCGCCGGCCTGCCCGGTCGCGAGATCGCCGGCCAGCGCGGCCTCGATCACCGACCCGTCGACCGTGCGGGCGAGGATCGTGTCGTCGCCGGTGAACCGCGCGGCGGACCGCATCAGCCCGTCGGCGCCGACGATATAGGCCTGCCCGGTCTCGCCCAGCCCGGTCGGGTCGCGCATCACGGCGTTGAGAAGGTCGGTCGGAAGCTGGAAGGCCAGCACACCGACGGGCTCGCCGCTCCGCCCGAACAGCGGCGCCGCGATGAACGAGGCCGGCGCGCCGTAGGAGGGCGCGTAGGGTGCGAAATCGGTGAAGGCGACGCGGCCGGGTTCGGGGCTTTGCAGGATGTCGCGCGCCGCGCGGCCCAGCCCGCTGTCGGCCAGACGGCCCGAGACCAGGTTCTCGCCCAGGTCGTCCTCCTTGAACACGGAGTAGACGATGTTGCCGTCGGCATCGATCAGGAAGATGTCGTAAAGCCCCTTGGCCAGGCGGAACTGGTCGAAGCCGGCGTGGTAGAGGGCGTGGGTTTCGGAATAGGTCGATCCGTCGCGGGCATTTTCCATCTTGTTGCGCTCGCCGGCCGGGTGCGCGTTGCCGTCGATGTAATGGTCGTGCAGATAGGCCCGCCGCGCCGCGTCGTCGAAGCCGAGGTCGTTCCAGCCGAGGCCGAGGTTGACCAGCGCGCCCGAGGTCGCCGGGTTCCCGGCGAGCGCCTGAAGATCGACGATCTGGTTGTCGAACCAGGTCTCGATGGCGCGGGTGCGGGTTTCCAGCACCGTGGCGAGCCTGTCGCGCGCCTCGCGTTCCACCGTGGACTGGCTGATCGCGTAGGCGAGCGTGCCGACGGTGAGGATGGCGAAGGCGGCGAGGCCGACCATCAGGACGGGCACCTTGATCGAGAGACTCTTGAAGCGCGTCCCGATGGTCGTGTCGGACATGGTGCGGGCCTTTCTGAGGGAGGTCGTATCGACGGGCGCGGGGTGCCGCGGCGTGGCGGCTGCGGCGGCGCCGTGCGCCGGGCCAGCGAGGCTGGCCTGTCCCCGGGATTGGGTGGGAACGCGATCGGGGGACTGGCGTTGCGATGTCATGAAGCGGACCAAGGAAACCGAAACTTGGACCTGCCTCAGCGAGCGTGGAGTTGACAAAGGGGAAACGCGCCAGAAAACCATCCCAAAGGATGTTTATTTACCCGGAATGGTAGCGTCCTTCGGACAGGGTTCTCCTCCTGCCTCGCGAATCACCCGCGCCTTCGCCCGGCGGGAAGTCGCATCCGGGTGCCGTGCCCGGCGCCGCCGGCCTCATGCCAGCCAGGCGAGCGACAGAAGCGACAGCGTCGAGGTCCAGATGATCACCGGCGCGATCTGGTCGGTGCGCACCCCGTGCAGCATCGCCAGCGCGAAGGCCATCGCGCCCGAGGGGCCGGCGGCGCACAGGATCAGCAGCGCGGTCCAGTCCGCCGGCCGGTCGCCGATCTGCAAGGCCGCCCAGACCAGCGCCGGGAAGGCCAGCAGCTTGAGCGCCGAAACCGTGACGACGGTGGGCGTCGGCGCCAGCCTCTGGCCCGACAGGATGACGCCGAGCGCGAACAGCGTCAGCGGCGCCGCCCCGGCCCCGGCGAAGTCCATCGCCGTCAGCAGCGGCGCCGGCGTGGCGAGGCCCGCGACATTGCCCAGCACACCCAGCGCGATGGCGATCAGCACCGGGTTGGTCGCGATCCGGCGCGCCGACCGCATCGGCGAGACCCGGCGATTGGCCAGCAGATCGGTGGTGACGATGAAGAAGGCGAAGGTTACCGCCGCGTCCCAGGCCACGATCCCGGTGACCGGCACCGCGGCGACCTCGCCGTAGATCAGGTAGGAGATCGGCCAGATGTAAAGCAGCGTGTTGACGAAGATCGTCGCCATCGCCAGCAGCCAGGCCTCGATCGTCTCGCGGCCCAGCACCCGGCGGGCCAGAACGAAGGTGGCGGTGAACAGGACGGCCTGGCAGGCGGCGTAAAGCGCGATCGCGTCCAGCCGGAAAACTGACCAGTCGAGCCCGTTGACCAGCGGGAAGATCAGCGCCGGCTGCAGCACGAGAAAGGCGACGCGGTTGATCGCGGCGGCCTCCGCGCCGCTCACCCGGCCGCCGCGACCCAGCAGGAAGCCCAGCGCCAGCATCGAGAAGACCGGCAGGATGTCATGGGTGAGGACGTGAAACATGCGGCCCGCCTTGCGAATGCCCCGCAGAAATCATTCCTGCCGCCGCGGCGCAAGCGCCGGGATCGGCGCGGGATCCGCGGTGGCGGCGCGGCGGGCGGCGTAGGGAACGAACGGGCGGGCCACCGTGACGGCCCGCCCTTCGGAGCAGATCAGTGCGCCGTCGCGGGCGCGCGGCCGGTCAGGCGAAGGACCAGCGTTCGAACCAGCGGTGGCCGTCCTTGTCCCAGTGCGACGAGAACGTGTCGCCGCCGGTGTCGATATCGCCGGTGGTGGCGAAGACGTAGTTGGCGAACATCGGGATGATCGCGCCGCCATCCTCGTTCAGGATCAGCTGCATCTCGAAATACATCTCGCGCCGCTTCGCCTCGTCGAGTTCCGCGCGGGCCGCGATCAGAAGCTCGTTGAACCGCGCGTTTTCCCAGAACGTGTCGTTCCAGGCCGCGCCGGCGGCATAGGCGGTGGTGAACATCGCGTCCTCCACCGGCCGGCCGCCCCAGTAGACCGCCGAGAACGGATGCTGCATCCACACGTCCGACCAGTAGCCATCGTTCGGCACCCGCTTTACCGAGAGATCGATGTTGCAGGCGCTGGCCGAGTTCTGGAACAGCACCGCCGCATCGACCGCGCCGGAAAAGGCCGCGTCCGCCGCCGCCAGTTCGACCTCGAGCCGGTCGAGCCCGGCCTCCTTGAGGTGGAACTTCGCCCTGTCGGGATCGTATTCGGTCTGCGGCATCTCGTCGTTGAAGAACCGCTGGCCACGGCCGATCGGCACGTCGTTGCCCACGGTGCCGTAGCCGAACAGGATCTTGTCGACCAGTTCCTGCCGGTTGACCGCGTATTTCAGCGCCCGGCGCACGTTCGGATCGGTGTACGGCGCCTTGTTGCACGACATCGCGAAGGTGTAGTGCTGGTTGCCCGACACCGAATGGATCGTGACATTGGGGTTGCGCCCCATCAGGCCCACGGTCTTCAGGTCGATCCGGTCGATCATGTTCACGTCGCCGGACACCAGCGCCGTGGTCCGCGCATTGGCATCGACGACCGAGATCACCTCGATCTCGTCGAAGAAGCCGCGGTTCGGATCCCAGTCGTTCTCGAACTTGACGTAGCGGGCGCGCACGCCGGGCTCGAAGGTTGCCAGCCGGTAGGGCCCGCAGCCGTCGCCCGAGCGCCAGTCGATGCTGCCGTTGCCGTCCGAGGGCATGATCGCAAGGTGGTAGTCGGTGAAGGTGAAGGGGAAATCGGCGCTGCCGGCATTCAGCGTGAAGACGACGGTGTCGCCATCGGCCGAGATGTCGGTGATCGCGTCAAGCAGCGGCTTGGCCGCCGAGGTCGAAGCCTCGCCCCGGTGGAAATCGATCGAGTTGATCACGTCTTCGGGCGTCAGCGACTTGCCCGAGTGGAACGTCACGCCGGAGCGCAGCTTGAAGCGCCACACGGTCGCGTCCGGCGATGCCTCCCAGCTTTCGGCCAGTTGCGGCTCCAGCGAGCCGTCGCGCGCCACGCCGGTCAGGAAGCCCGAATAGGCATAGGCCTGGCCGTTGACGAAATCGTTTTCCCAGGTGCCGGGGTTCAGCGTGTCGGTGGTGCTGCCATGGCCGATCGCGGCCCGGAACGTGCCGCCACGCTTCTGCTGCGCCCGCGCCGCCCGCGGCAGCAGGCCGACGCCGAGACCGGCGGCGATGCCGGCCGTCGTTCCGGTCCCGATGAATGCCCGGCGGCTGATGCCGGATCGCCGAGCGGTCGTATCGTGGGGTTTCATGTGGGTTTCTCCTCCCGAATGCCGTGGCTGTTCTGCGGGGCCCTGCGGCCGCATGGCGCGCCGCGCGTCGGGCCTCCGCCCGCAGTCTAGCGTCGAAGCCGCCGGCTGCACAGCCGCGATCTCGGCCCGATGGCGGGGCCGGGCGCGCGTCGATCAGCCGGCGCAGTCGCGGCAGCGCATGACCGCCGGATCGAGGTCGAGCCGCCCGGCCCCGATTGCCTCGCCGCAGGCGTCGCACCAGCCGAAATCGCCGGTCTCGATCCGGCGGATCGCGGCGTCGAGCGCGCGGATGCGGGCGCGGCGGCGGTTCTCCTGCGCGGCCGCCATCGCCTGCTGCTGCAGCGCGTCCATCCGGCTCAGCCGGCCGACGCTTTGCTGGTCGAGTTCCACGGGGACGCGGTCGCGCGCGGTCTCGTCCGAGGCGTCGCGCAACGCCGCGCGTTCCGCCCGGATCCGGGGCAGGTAGCGTGACGCGGGATCGTTCCGGCCTTGCTCCTCCATGCCGGACAGCCGATCACGTCGCCGGCGGCGATGCAATGCCCCGGCCGCGGGCCCGGCGTCGCGGCCGCGGTCAGGTCGGCCCGGCGGCCGGCATCGCCAGCACGTCGACCGGCGCGGCCTTCAGCACGGCCTCCGTGACGCTGCCCAGCAGCAGCCGGGTCAGCGCGTTGCGGCCCTGTGTCGACAGCACGACGAGATCGGCCGAAAGCTCTTCCGCCGCGTCCAGCACCTCGTGCGCCACGGCGGTGTCCTGCGGCCGCGCCAGGGCGGTCGCGCGCGGCCCCGGAAGCCCCGCCGCCAGGGCCGAGACCTCGCGGATGGCCTCTTGCCGAAGGTCGCCGAGATAGGCGTCGCGGTCCTCGACGGGCATCGTGTCGGACATCGCAAGCTTCAGGGCCGGCGCGCCGAAGACATGCAGCAGCGTCAGGTCGCAGGTCCGGCACAGGTCCAGCGCGGCGAACCGCTCCAGCGCCGCGCGCGAGGCCTCGGACAGGTCGGTGGTCAGCAGCACGTGCCGGTAGGAAGCGACCGGCGGGCCGTTCACCATCAGAACCGGGCAGCCGACGGAGCGGATCGTGCGCTCGGCCGTCGTGCCGACGAAGACGTCGCGCAGCAACTGGCGCCGGTGCGGGCCGATCACCAGCAGGTCGGGCGCCGAGGCCGCCACCGCCTGCACGATCCCCGCGAAGGGATCGGCCAGAACGATCCGGGCCTCGCAGTCGATCCCGTCGGTCTCGCGCAGGGACCGGGCGAGGCCGTCGATCAGCTGGCGCGCCTCCGCCGCCTCCTGCTCGACGATCCGCCGGGGCCGGTCGTCGTCGACGACATGGACGGTTTCGAGCCGGGCACCGGTGTCGCGCGCCAGCATGACCGCCCGGCGCAGCGCCCGGTCGGATCTTTCGGAAAAGTCCGTGGCGAACATGATCCGTTGCATGGCGGGCCCTCCGTGGCCGTTTGCCGGGCCGGCCGTCACGCCCGCCCGGTTTTCCGATGTCACCACGATACCCGTCCGGCGGGATTGATCCATCTCAAACAAACGCGAGTATAATGAAGTATATTGGGCCAAACAGCGGAAAACGACGCCATGCCGCATGACAGCTATCAGACCGTCAAGGAAGTCGCCGACCGGCTGAAGGTCGCCGAGGCGACCGTGCGTCACTGGATTCACAGCGGAGAGCTGCGCGCGATCGACATCGGCAAGGGCTGGCGAATCGCCGATACCGATCTCGAAGGCTTTCTGCGGCGTCACGAAACCGCCCCGCGCCCCGTCTCGGAAAAGGGCGGTTGATGCCCGCACTCAGCCCTTTCGCCGAGGTCGCCGTGCTGCTGGTCATGGCGGCGGGGATCGGCCTTGTCGGCACGCTGCTGCGCCAGCCGCTGATCGTGAGCTTCATCGCGGTGGGCCTTGTCGCCGGCCCCTCGGCGTTCGATGTCGTCCGGTCGGACGAGAAGATCGAACTGCTGTCGCAACTCGGCATCGCGGTGCTGCTGTTTCTGGTGGGCATCAAGCTCGACGTGAAGCTGATCCGCTCGCTCGGGGCGGTTTCGGTGCTGACCGGGCTGGGCCAGGTCGGGTTCACGGCGTTCTTCGGCTATCTCATCGGCCTCGCGCTTGGCCTCGACCCGGTCACCAGCCTCTATGTCGCCGTGGCGCTGACGTTCTCCTCGACGATCATCATCGTCAAGCTGTTGTCGGACAAGCGCGAGATCGACGCGCTGCACGGCCAGATCGCGCTGGGCTTCCTGATCGTGCAGGATCTCGTCGTGGTGCTGGCGATGATCGTGCTGTCCGCGATCGGGATCGGCGCGGCGGGCGAGGACGGCGCGGCCGGCGGCGGCGCGATCCTGTGGGTGCTGGGCGCCGGCCTCGGCCTCGTCGCGGTGGTGGTGCTATTCGTGCGCTACCTCGCCGATCCGCTGACCGAACGGCTGGCGCGTGTGCCCGAGCTTCTGGTGATCTTCGCGATCGCGCTTGCCGCCCTGTTCGCGGCCTTCGGCGATGTCGTGGGGCTGGGCAAGGAGGTTGGCGGGCTGCTGGCCGGCGTGGCGCTGGCCTCGACCCCCTATCGCGAGACGATCGCGGCGCGGCTTGCGCCCCTGCGGGATTTCCTGCTGCTGTTCTTCTTCATCGCGCTGGGTTCGGCGCTCGACCTGTCGCTGCTTGGCGCGCATGTCGCCGGGGCGGCGGTGTTCTCGCTTTTCGTGCTGATCGGCAACCCGCTGATCGTGCTCGTGATCATGGGCGCGATGGGCTATCGCAAGCGCACCGGGTTCCTTGCCGGCCTGACCGTCGCGCAGATCAGCGAATTCTCGCTGATCTTCGTCGCCATGGGCGTGTCGCTGGGCCACGTGACGGAGGATGCGCTGGGTCTGGTCACGATGGTCGGTCTGGTGACCATCGCGGCCTCGACCTACATGATCACCTGGTCGCACCATCTTTATGCGCTGTGCGAGCCGCTGCTGGGCCCGTTCGAACGCCGCGGCACGCCGCGCGAGGCCACGGACGCGGCAGCGCAGGCGGCCGGCGGCTACCGGATCGTCGTCTTCGGGCTCGGCCGGTTCGGCACCGCGATCGGGATGCGGCTGCAAAAGCGCGGCATCCCGGTGCTGGGCGTCGATTTCAACCCGCTGGCGATCCGACGCTGGCGCGATCTCGGCCTTCCGGCGCGGTTCGGCGACGCGACCGACCCGGAGTTCATGGCCGACCTGCCGCTGCGCGGCGCGGACTGGCTGGTGTCGGCCGTGCCGACGCTGCCCCCCGGGCTGAGCCACGAGGACAACCGTCTCACGCTGGTGCAACTGGCGCGCGGCACCGGGTTCGGCGGCCGTGTCGCCGTGGCCTCGCACAGCACCGGCGATACCGAGGCGCTGCGCGCCGCCGGCGCCGACATGGTGCTGGAACCGTTCCAGGACGCGGCCGATCGCGCGGTGGAGATCCTGTGCGGTGCGCCTGCCGAGGAACGGACCGAGATCCCGCAGATCTGGACCGAGGCGAGGGCGGAGTGATCCGGCGATCTGGCGCCGTCGCGGTCAGGCCGGCGTCGGCGGCCCGCCCGCGGCCTGTGCCAGGTAGGCGTCGAGTTCGGCCATCACGTGGTCCAGGCTGCCCGCCGCGATCCGCTGCCCGGCGCGATCCTCGGCGAAGAATTCGTGCCGCGCGCGGTGCCGGCCGATGCGCGCCGCCAGCACCTCGGCGGCGCCGCCGCGGAAGATGTCGAACCGCGGGTCCCCGTTCAGCTCCGCCCAGCCGAAACGGGTCGCCCGGCCCCGCCCGATGACATGGGCGCCGAAACTTTCCAGCCGCCGATGATCGGCAGGGCCGATCAGGTTGCGCGCCAGCCTGATGATGTCGTCGGTCATGCATGTGCTCCTGTCTGCGGCTTCGTCGTCGTGCCGGGGCCATGCGCCGGTTCCGGACCGGTCGCCACCCCGCCCAGTTCCCGGCGGATCGCCAGGTAGGCCAGGATGTCGCGCAGCGTCAGCACGCCCGTCAGCCTGCCGTCCTCGGCGACCAGCAGCCGGCTGGCGTTGCGCTCGCGCATCAGCTTGAGCGCCGCCATTGCCGGCATCTCGGGCCGGACGGTGGCGACCGTCGGCGCCGCGGGCAGGATGTCGGCCACGGTCTTGTGGCCGCGCTCGGCCCGCGGGACGCGCCCGACATCCTCGATCCGGACACAGCCGACGAGCCTGCCGTCGCGAACCACCGGGAAGGCGGTGTGGTGATGGCGGTAGAAATGCTCCTCGATCGCCTCCTCCAGCGGCGTGTCGGCCGGGATGCTGACCGGATCGCGGACCATGATCTGGCCGACCGTCCGCCCCTCCAGCCCGATCCGGAACCTCATCTGCATCTCGGACGAGCCCGCCGCGCTGATCACGAAAAAGCCGATCAGCGCCTGCCAGATCCCCGCGACGGAGGCGCCGGACACCAGGTTCAGGACGCCCAGCAGGATCAGGAACGTGCCGAAGCTTCGCCCGATCGTCGCCGCGACGCGGGTCGCGCGGGCATAATCGCCCGTCCAGCCCCAGAACACGGCGCGAAAGATCCGGCCGCCGTCCAGCGGGAAGGCCGGGATCAGGTTGAAGGTCGCAAGGATCAGGTTGATCAGCGCAAGGTAGCCGAACAGCGCCGGCGCCAGCACCCCGGGGGCGAGCGCGGCGAGGATGTAGAACAGCGCCGCGAGCAGGTAGCTCATGATCGGGCCGGCGATCGCCATGAAGAACTCGCCGCGCGCGCCGGGCGGTTCGTCCTCCATCTCCGCCACGCCGCCGAAGATGAACAGCGTGATCCCGCGGATCGGGATGTCGAAGCGCCGGGCGACGATCGAATGCGCGAATTCGTGCAGGATGATCGACACGAACAGCCCCAGCGCCCCGGCCGCGCCCAGCCACCAGGCGGTGGCCGGGGCCAGACCGGCGACGGCGCGCGGAAAGAACCCGGTCGCGAGCGACCAGGTCACCAGCACCGCCAGGATGATCCAGGTCAGGTCCAGGCTGACCCGGAACCCCATGAGGGTGAAGAGTTCGAAGCGTTTCGTCAGCATTCCTGCCCCTTGCATGGCGCCGGCCCGGTTCGTCCCGCCGCAGGCCCCGCGCAGGATGGCATGGGGCCGCGGGCCGGACCTTAACCCAGATCAGACGTGCCGGTTCCGCCGTCCCCGGTTTCCGTGGACCGCACCGCCTCGTAGCCCGAGACGACATCCATCAGCTCGCGCGTGATGGTTTCCTGCCGCTTCAGCCGGTGCGCCGCGTCGAGCGCTGCGCGGCGCTCGTCGATGTTGCGCTCGGCGTTCTGCATCGCGGCCAGCCGGGTGGCGTGTTCGCTCGCCAGCGCCTCGGCCAGCGCCCGGTAAAGCACCACGAACAGCCGCTGCCGCACCAGCCAGGACAGCAGGCGGGCCGGCTCCATCCGGAACACCGGCAGACCGCGCCCGGGCCAGCCGCGCTGCAACAGCCCGTGCAGATAGGCATCGGGGATCGGCAGCAGCACCCGGTCCACCGGCACGGCGCGGGACCGGCCCTGCCGACGATTGTGGACGAGACGGACGCGCCCGGCGCCGGCCTCCCGTGTCCAGCGGTCGATCTCGACGATCACGCTCTGCACCAGCGGGCTCAGCCCCGCGACCGTTCCGGGCAGCGGGAACAGCCGGTCGATCCGGTGGCCGCGGCCGTCCAGCCGCGCGGCGGCGCGCGCGCCGATGACGGCCAGCGCGACCGGATCGCGCTGCAGCGGTGCCGCGGCCGCGCGGGTGACGATCTCGTTGTAGCGCCCGCACAGCCCGCGGTCGGAGCCGATCACGATCAGCGCCTCGCGGGTGGCCGGCGCCTCGACCGTCGCCGGCAGCGGCAGTCCGCGGGCGCGGCGATCCTGCAACAGTGCCGTCAGGCCGAGATCGATGGTTTCCGCGTAGCCCGACAGGGCCGCCTCGGCGTCCTCGTATTGCCGGATGCTGACCGCCGACAGCGATTTCATCGTCCGCACGATCGCGCGGATGTCGTCGGTGGTCTGGATCAGGTCGGTCAGCGCCTCAAGCGTCTGCATCGCCGCCCCCGCCCGGTTCGAGCGCGCGGCGCAGGGTCTCGATCAGCGCCGCGCGGCCGGTGTCGGACAGCGGCGCGCCGGCGGCGATCGCGTCGGAAAGCTCGGGCAGGCCGTCGCGCGCGGCCCGACGCAGCGCCTGTTCCGCCTGCGCCACCCGATCCGGCGCCAGATCGTCGAGCAGCCCCTCGGTGGCCGCCAGCAGCACCGCGATCTGTTCGGGCACCGTGACGTGATCATGCTCCGCCTGGGTCAGCACGGCGCGCACCCGCCGGCCGCGGGTCAGCTTGCGCCGCGTCTCGTCGTCCAGCTGGGTGCCGAACCGCGCGAAGCTTTCAAGCTCCTCGAACTGGGAATACATCAGCCGCAGGCTGCCGGCCACCGCGCGGAACGCGGGATGCTGGGCCTTGCCGCCGACCCGGCTGACCGAGGTGCCGATGTCGATCGCGGGCAGGTGGCCCTTCTCGAACAGGTCCGGCGACAGATAGACCTGCCCGTCGGTGATCGAGATCAGGTTCGTCGGGATGTAGGCCGAGATGTTCTGCGCCTGGGTTTCGACCACCGGCAGCGCGGTCAGCGACCCGCCGCCATGTTCCTCGCGCAGCCGGGTGGCGCGTTCCAGAAGGCGGGAATGGATGTAGAAGATGTCGCCCGGATAGGCCTCGCGCCCCGGCGGCCGGCGCAACAGCAGCGACAGTTCGCGATAGGCGCGGGCATGGCGGGTCAGATCGTCGTAGACGATCAGCACGTCGCGGCCCTGTTGCATGAAATACTCGGCCATCGTGGTCGCGGCATAGGGCGCGATGTATTGCAGCCCGGGCGCGGAATCGCCGCCGGCGGCGACGACGATGCTGCGCCCCAGCGCGCCGCCGTCGCGCAGATCCCTGATCACCCGCGCCACCGCCGAGGCGCGCTGGCCGATCGCGCAGTAGACCGACACGACGCCGCTGTCGCGCTGGTTCAGGATCGCGTCGACCGCGATGGCGGTCTTGCCGGTCTGCCGGTCGCCGACGATCAGTTCGCGCTGGCCCCGGCCGATCGGGATCGCCGCGTCGATGGCCTTGATCCCGGTCTGCAGCGGCACCGCGACCGCCGCGCGATGCATGATCGGCGGCGCCGGGCGCTCGACCGGCTCGCGCGCCTCGGCCTCGATCCGCTCGCCGCCGTCGATCGGCCGGCCCAGCGGGTCGATCACCCGGCCCAGAAGCGCCTCGCCCACCGGCACGTCGACCACCCGGCCGGTCCGCCGCAGCCGGTCGCCGGGCCGCAGCCGGTCGGCATTGCCCAGCACGATCACGCCGATCCGCCCCGGCCGCAGGCTCGAGGCGATGCCGACCAGGCCGTGCGGAAAGCGCACCAGTTCGTCGGCATGCAGATCGGTGAAGCCGGCCACCTGCGCCACCCCGCTGCCCACCGACAGGATGCGCGCGGTTTCGGCCGCGTCGATCTCGGGCGTCACGCCGGCCAGCACCTCGGCCAGCGGGGCGAAGAAATCCCGGGTGATGTCGTCGCCCGCCGTCACGACGGTCCGCGCCTTGCCGCGGTCGCCGCCGCGGGCTTGCCGGAGGTGGCCGTGGCGACCGCGTGGCGGCTGGCGTCCAGCATCTCGCCCAGCGCCGTCTCGAGCCGGCCGAGGTAGCGGACGGCCGACCATTCCAGGGTCTGGTCGCCGATGGTCAGGCGCAGGCCCAGAACCATCGCGGCATCCTCGCGATACGCGACCTCGATATCGGTATCGAGGCTGTCGTGGATCGCCCGCGTGACCTGCCGCCGGGCCGCGGTGTCGATGCCCGCCGCGGTCTCGACGACGGCGGTGGCGTCCTGCCGTCGCGCGGCCTCGGCCAGCCGCTGCCGGACCTCGGGGTCGAGCGCCCGCAGCCGGTCGATGAAGGTTGCCGTGACCCGTTCGGCAACGTCGCTGTCGGCATAGTCGGCCAGCACCCGTTCGGTGATCTTCAGCAACTGGTGCGCGGCCTGGCGGCGCAGCGCGGCGACGATCTCGTCCTGTTCCTCGGCCAGATGGTCCTGCCAGGTCTTGCGCCTGTCGTCCATCTCCTCGCGCAACTCGGCCTCCAGCCGTCTGCGCAGGTCGTCGGCTTCGGCGCGGGCCCTGGCCAGGATGTCCTCCCTGTCGGCGTCGATCTCCTGCCGTTCGCGGTCCAGCTGGCGGGCGGTCTCCTCGGCCGCCGCGCGGGCCGCCGTCGCCTCGGCCAGCCGCTCCTCGATCCGGGTCTCGCGCCGGCGCATGGCATCGGTGATCGGCCTGTAGAGAAAGCGTTGCAGCAGCCAGACCAGGACGAGGAAGTTGATGATCTGCGCCGTGACCGTGAGCCAGTCGATCTGCACGGTCTCAGCCTCCGCCGGCTTGCGCCGCGAGCTGGGCGAACGGGTTCGCGAACAGAAGGATCATCGCGACCACGAAACAGTAGATCGCGGTGGATTCGATCATCGCGAGGCTCACGAACAGGGTGCGGGTGATGGTGTTGGCCGCGTCGGGCTGCTGCGCGAGCGCCTGCAGCGCCTGCGCGGCGGCGCGCCCCTCGGCCAGCGCCGGCCCGATCGAGCCGATGGCGATCGTCAGCCCGGCGGTCACGATCGAGATCACGGCGATCCATGTCGCTGGGTCCATCGTCAGTCTCCTTCATCCTTGGCGGGGAGGGCGGCATCGGCCGCACCCGGGCGCCGGGTGCGGCTGGCAGAGGCGATGTAGACCATCGCCAGAATCGCGAAGA
This sequence comes from uncultured Rhodobacterales bacterium, assembly GCA_964448765.1. Classification (GTDB taxonomy): domain Bacteria; phylum Pseudomonadota; class Alphaproteobacteria; order Rhodobacterales; family Rhodobacteraceae; genus JANSXY01. The sequence goes on along the minus strand of CAYUXM010000005.1, from coordinate 15,134 downwards.
TATAGGCCTGGATCAGCCCGGTCAGCAGGCCCAGAAGCTGCATCATGACCGGAAAGAAGAACGGCGCGACGCTGATCAGGATGCCGACGATGACCGTGCCGCTCATCACGTTGCCGTAAAGCCGGATCGCCAGCGCCAGCGTGCGCGACAGCTCGCCGATGATGTTGAACGGCAGCATCAGCGGCGTTGGGCGCAGATAGGCCTTCAGGTAGCCGGCAAGGCCGCGCTGGCCGATCGAGAACAACGGCACCGCGAACAGCACGCACAGCGCCAGCGCCGCGGTCGTCGACAGCGACCCCGTCGGCGGCTGGTAGCCCGGCACGACGGCGAGGATGTTCGCGGTGGCGATGAACAGGAACAGGGTGCCGATGAAGGGCAGGTAGCGGTCGGGCGACTCGGCGCCGATCTCCTCGATCTGGTCGCGGATCGCGGTGACGACGACCTCCAGCATGACCTGCCAGCGCGATACCGTCTCGCCCTCGCCCAGCCGCGAGGTGATCGCCAGCGAGCCCAGCACGAGGATCGCCATCACCAGCCAGGTGAAGGCCACCGTCGCGGTCAGGCGCAGGCCCTGCCATTCGGCGATGATCCAGGCGTCGGGGCTTATTTCCATGCCGCGCTCCCGCCGTTCGCCGGCCGCGCCCGGCGGGTCGCGGCGATGCGGATGACGATGAAGCCCGCAAGCGCGGCCAGCAGCGCGCCGGCGCCGGCGCCCAGCGCCACGGCAAGGCCAAGCGCGCCCAGCACCAGCGCCGCCCGCGCCAGCGCCAGCCCGACGAAGGCGGCGGCCGGCCGCGGCCCCGCCAGCGCCCGCGCCCCGGCCCACAGGAGCGCGAGGTGCAGCGCGCCGACGGCCGCCCCGGCGGCCGCGGCCACGGCAAGGGTGGCGAGGTCGCCGATCATGCCGGATGCCCCCGTCGCGATCCCCGCCGGGCCGTTCCGCAATCCGGCGCGCCACGGCCGCGCCGCTGTCGCGGGGTTGCGCGGGCGAGGGCCTCAGTCATCGCGCCGACCCTCCCGCTGGACCCAGTACCAGGCGTTCAGGCAGCCCAGCGCGACGCCGCCCAGCAGGCCCGTCAGCGTCCAGGACGGGCCGTCGGGCCACAGCCCGTCAAGCCACAGCCCCAGGCCGATGCCCAGCAGCAGCGGCACCGCCACGGCCCAGCCGACCATGCCGAACATCCCCAGCCCGTACCACGCGCTGTCGCCGCCGGTCTTGCGGGCGCGTTCCATCCGCCGGGCCTTGGCGGCGATGGTTTCGGCCTCGTCGGGATCTTCGGTCATCGTGTCAGCGCCCCCAGGTCGCGGAACCGGCGCACCATCGTCGCCTCCAGCCGGGCCAGCGCGGACCGGGCCAGCCGTTCCTCCTCGTCCTGGCGGCGGAATTCCGTCTCGACGCGGTGGCGCAGGTCGGCCAGGTCGTCGCCCTCGATCGCGGCGCGCACGGCGACGCGGACATGGGCGCCGCATTTCGCCAGCGTGCCGGAATTGACCGCGACGAAGCGGTCGCCGCCGGTGTCGGCCTCGTAGACGAGGATGCCGGGCACCAGTTCGCTGATGAAATCGACATGCCGGGGCAGGATGCCGAAATGCCCGTCGGGCGCCTCGGCGACGATCCGCGCGACCTGTCGGTCGAGGCGGACGCGTTCGGGGGTGATGATCTCAAGCCGCATCGGCGCCCTCGGTCCCGTCGAGGTCGTCGATCGCCCCGATCATGTAGAAATCGCCCTCGGCCCGGTCGGCGAATTCGCCCGAGAGAATCCGCTCGCAGCTTTGCAGCGTGTCCTCCAGCGGCACGAAACGGCCGGGCTGGCCGGTCATCGCCTCGGTCGAGAAGAACGGCTGGGTCAGGAACCGTTCGATCTGCCGCGCCTGCCGGACGGTGGCGCGGTCCTTCTCCGACAGTTCCTCGATCCCCAGCATCGCGATGATGTCCTTGAGATCCTCGTATTCGGCCAGCGTGGAGCGCACGTCGCGCGCCACCCGGTAGTGGCGCTCGCTCACCGCGCCCGGTGTCAGCAGCTTGGAAAAGCTCTGCAACGGGTCGATCGCCGGATAAAGCCCCTCGGAGGCCTTCTTGCGCGACAGCACGATCGAGGCCGACAGATGCGCGAAGGTATGCGTCGCCGCCGGGTCGGTGAAATCGTCGGCGGGCACGTAGACCGCCTGGATCGAGGTCATCGAGCCGCGGTCGGTCGAACAGATCCGTTCCTCCAGATCGGCCAGTTCGGTGCCCAGCGTGGGCTGATAGCCGACCCGGCTGGGAATCCGGCCCAGAAGCCCGGAAACCTCGGCCCCGGCCTGCACGAAGCGGAAGATGTTGTCGATCAGCACCAGCACGTCGCGGCGCCGGTCGTCGCGGAAATACTCGGCCATCGTCAGCGCCGCATGGCCGACGCGGAACCGCACGCCGGGGCTTTCGTTCATCTGGCCGAAGACCATGACCGTGTTTTTCAGCACCCCGGCCTCGCGCATGTCGTGATACAGTTCCTCGGCCTCGCGGCAGCGCTCGCCGATGCCGCAGAACAGGCTGACGCCGTGATACTCGGCCACCATGTTGTGGATCATCTCGGTGATCAGCACGGTCTTGCCGACGCCGGCGCCGCCGAACAGGCCGGCCTTGCCGCCGCGTTCGATCGGGCTGAGAAGGTCGATCGCCTTGATCCCGGTCTCGAACGGCGTGCTTTCGACCCGGTGACGCGCCAGCGGCACGGGATCGCGCAGGATCGGGCGGTGCCGGATATCGTCCAGCGCGGGGCCGCCGTCGATGGTTTCGCCGAACAGGTTGAACATACGGCCGAGCAGCGCCTCGCCCACCGGCACCCGGATCGGCTCGCCGGTGTCGCGCACGGCAAGGCCCAGCCGCAGATCGGGCGACGGGTTCAGGACGAGTCCGCGCGCGGTGTCGCCGGCCGGCAACGCGGCGATCTCGATCACGATCTCCGGATCGGTCAGCGTCACGACGCAGGACGAGATGGCGGGCAGATGCCCCTCGCGGAACTGCAGATCGACGATGCCGCCCTCGATCGCGGTGACATGTCCGATATGGGCATCGGCCTGCGTCATCATCCATATCCGGTCGCGGTTCCTGCTCGGCGGCCATTGAACGCGACTTCCGCGGACCCGGGCCTTAACTCAGATCAAATGCCGCGCCACGGTCGCGCGCAAGACCGGGCCCGCCGCCGGTGCCCGCGCCGGATCCGGCCGTCAGGCCGCGGCCTCGTAACGGGTGAACAGCCCGGTGCTGCCGTCGCGCCGGATCAGGAAGACGTCATAGGCCTCGCGCCTGTCCTCGGGGCCCATGCCGGGCGAGCCGTAGGGCATGCCCGGCACCGCAAGGCCCACCGCATCGGGCCGCTCGGCCAGAAGGCGGCGGATGTCGGCCGGCGGCACGTGGCCCTCGATCATGTAGCCCGCGACCTCCGCCGTGTGGCATGATACCATGTCCGGCGGGATGCCGTTGTCCAGCTTGTGCCGCATCAGCAGCGTGCCGAAGCTTGCCTCCGACGTCACCGCGAAGCCCTCCGCCTCGAGGATGTCCATCCAGGCCGCGCAGCAGCCGCAATTGGGATCCTTGAGCACGTGGATCGCCGGCCCGGCCGCTGCGCGGCCGGCCCGCGCCGCCACGAGGCCCAGCCCCGCAGCCCCAAGGATCATGCCGCGCCGGGTGATCCGTGACATCGCCGCCTCCTTGCCCTGTTGTCCTGCCCTTGTCGCCGGTTCCGCGCCGCCGTTCAACAGCGCGCCGATCACGACTGCCTGACCCCGGGCGGTTTCCGGGCCCTCAGCGCGCCAGCCAGCCGCCATCGACATTGAGGACCGCGCCGGTCACATAGGCCGCCGCCGGGGTGCACAGGAAGGTCACGGCCCCGGCGATATCCTCCGGCGCGCCCCAGCGCCCGGCCGGGATGCGCGCGAGGATCTCGGCGGCGCGGCCCGCGTCGGCGCGCAGCGCCGCGGTGTTGGCCGTCGCGACATAGCCCGGCGCCACGGCGTTGACGTTGATGCCCCGCGCCGCCCATTCGTTGGCCAGCGCCTTCGTCAGCCCGGCGATCCCGTGTTTCGAGGCGGTATAGGCCGGCACCCGGATCCCGCCCTGGAAGCTGAGGACCGAGGCGATGTTGACGATCCGCCCGCCCACGCCGCGCGCCAGCGCGGCCCGCGCGAAGGCCTGGCACAGCAGGAATGCGGCCTTGAGATTGACGTCGATGACCGCGTCCCAGTCGTCCTCGGGATAGTCGGTCGCATCGGCGCGGCGGATGATCCCGGCGTTGTTGACCAGGATGTCGAGCGGGCCGGCCTGTGCCAGTCGCGCCGCCGCGCCCGCCGGATCGGAGAGGTCGAGGTCCATCGCCTCGGCGCCGCCGCCCGCCGCCGCGATGGCGGCGACCGTCGCGTCGCAAGGCGACCGGCCCGCGGCGATCACATGCGCCCCGGCCTCGGCCAGCCCCAGCGCGATCGCCCGGCCGATGCCGGTATTCGCGCCGGTCACCAGCGCGCGCTGGCCGTCGATCCGGAAGGTGCCGCTCATCGGTTCTCTCCGCCGTCAATGCGCCGCGGCCGGACTGCCCGCACCGCCGCGGCCAGAGTGATCCGGCCGCCGCCGCGGGTCAACGGCCGGCCGCACCGCCGCCCCTTGGCCGGAGCGGCCGCCGGCGCGGCTCAGGCGAGCGCCATCCACAGCTGGAACAGCAGCCCGGTGGCGAAGGCCCCCGACAGCGACAGCGCGATGTAAAGCCCGAAGACCGGCGGCCGCGCCAGCGCCCAGACCGCCATCGCGGCGGGGATCGAGGTCACGCCGCCGGCCACCAGGAACGCCATGCCGGCCCCCGGCGCCATGCCCTGTTCGATCAGCCCGCCGACCAGCGGCAGCGCCGCGTAGCCGTTGAGATAGGCGGGCACGCCCAGCACCGTGGCGGTCAGGATCGGCCACAGCCCGGTGCCGCCCAGCGCCGCCGTCACCGTCTCGGCCGGCACCCAGGCCAGCATCAGGCTTTCGATCAGGAAGGCGAGGAACAGCCACTTCGCAAGAAACAGCGTGGTCTTGCGCGCCTCGCGCAGGAACCGGGCGCGGCGCTCGGGCTCGGCCCAGAACCGCCAGACCACGGGCTTGGGCGCGCGCACCTTCGCGCCGCCGCAGCCGCCGTTGCCGATCCCCTCGCGCAGCGGGTCGGTCAGCGCGCCGTGGCCGGCCAGAAGGTGCACGACCACGCCGCCGAACACGCCCAGCCCGATCGCCGCAAGCGTCTTGGCCACGGCGAACTGCAGGTCCAGCACCCCCGCCGTCAGCACGAACATCGACGGGTCCATGATCGGCGAGGCCAGCCAGAAGGCCATCACCGCCGACAGCGGCACGCCCATCGCCAGAAGCGCCGCGATCAGCGGGATCACGCCGCAGGAACAGAACGGCGACAGCCCGCCCGCAAGCGCGCCGAACAGCACCATCATCAGCGGCGCGCCGGAAAACGCCCGCGCGATCAGGTTGTCCGCCCCGGTCGCCCCCGCCCAGGCGGCGATCGCGATCGACAGGATCAGGTAGGGCGCGGTGTGCCACAGGGCCGCGCCGGCGAAGGCCGCGCTGTCCAGCGCCTGCGGCGGATCGAACAGCGCCAGCAGCAGCAGGATCACGCCGGAGGCGAGCCAGACGCGGTGATCCTGCCAGACATGGCGCGCGAGGCCCGCGGGGCCGGGGGTGGTTTGCGTCGCGTCGGTCATCTCGTCACCTTTCCTGTCGCGGGCCGCCTCGGCCCGGCCTGACCCTGCCTGCCCGTCATGCCGCCGTCTCGCCGGGGCCGAGCGCGACCCCGGCACAGCATTCGGATGTCAGGAATTCCACCACCCGGTGCATCGCCGGGTAATCCACCTTGTTGATCACCTCGCGGCCCTGCCGGTCCTGCACCACCAGCCCCGCCTCGACGAGGGTGGACAGGTGATGCGCCAGGGTCGAGGGCGCGATGCCAAGCTCGCCGCCGATGTCCGACACCCGAAGCCCCGGGTCGCCGGCCTTCACCAGCAGGCGGAAGATCGACAGGCGGGCCTCGTGGCCAAGCGCGGCCAGCGCGCGGGAGGTCTGGGTGATCGTCGTCATGGCGCCTTTATAACCACAATTCTAGTTTTGTCGAATCTTTTTTCTGGGGCCGGGGATCACCGCCGCGAATCGTCTTGGCCGCGGAAGTCATTTCGACTATACATGAAGTATGGAGAAGTTATCCGTCCTCACCGTCCTGTCCGCCCTGGCGCATGACCTGCGCCTCGATGTCTTCCGGCTTCTGGTCCGCGCCGGGCCGGAGGGCATGACGGCGGGCAACCTTGCCGCCACGCTCGACATCCGCTCCAACACCCTGTCGAACAATCTCGCCATCCTGTCGGCCGCCGGGCTTGTCCGATCGGCCCGCGAAGGCCGCGCGATCCGCTATTTCGCGCGGATGGAGCAGATGCGCGACCTGCTGGGCTTCCTGATGGAAGACTGCTGCGGCGGCCGGGCAGAGCTTTGCCAACCCCTTCTCGACGAGATCACCTGCCCCTGCTGAGGTTCCGCCATGACCGACCCCTACAACGTGCTTTTCCTGTGCACCGGCAATTCCGCCCGTTCGATCCTCGCCGAGGCGATCCTCGAACGCGAGGGGATGGGCCGGTTCCGCGGCTTTTCCGCCGGTTCGAAGCCCAAGGGGGCGCTCGCGCCCTTTGCGATGCAGCTGCTCGAACGGCTCAACCACGACACCTCGGCGATGCGGTCGAAAAGCTGGGACGAATTCGCGCGGCCCGGCGCCCCGAAGATGGATTTCGTCTTCACCGTCTGCGACCAGGCCGCGGCGGAGGAATGCCCCTACTGGCCCGGCCAGCCGATGAGCGCGCATTGGGGCATGCCCGACCCGACGGTCGTCGAGGGTAACGAGGCCGAACGCCGGCTGGCATTCTCGGAAACCTACCGGATGCTGCGCAACCGGATCTCGATCTTCGTCAACCTGCCCCTCGCCTCGCTCGACAGGCTGGCGCTGCAGGAGCGCCTGGACGAGATCGGCAAGACCGGCGCGGACTGAGCGCCGACCCCGCCGCCGGTCGGGGGCGCGCCGGGCGGCCCGAGCCGCGCCGCCGCGATCCGGGTGCCGCCGTCGGCGGGCGGCCCGCAAGGCGGCGTCGCGCCGCTGCGCATCGGCTTGTATCCTGTCGCCGAAAAGGCCACCCTCGCAGCCGGAGCCGCCCCGGCGCGGCGAACCGGACCCACCCCCAGACAGGAGCCCGACATGCTCGACAAGGCCGTTTTCACGCCGCATGGCAAACACCTGATCGCGGGCGAGTGGATCGCCGGCGAGGCCACCTTCCGGTCGGAACCGGCGCAGGGACCGGCGCACGATTTCTCCGTCGGAACGCCCACGCTGGTGGATCGCGCCTGCACGGCCGCGGACGAGGCGTTCTGGACCTACGGCCAGTCGACCCGCGCGGCCCGCGCGGCCTTCCTTCATGCCATCGCCGACGAGATCGAGGCGCGGGCCGAGGCGATCACCGAGATCGGCACCAGCGAAACCGGCCTGCCCGAGGCGCGGCTGCAGGGCGAACGCGGCCGCACCACCGGCCAGCTTCGGCTGTTCGCCGAACACATCCTCGCCGGCGACTACCTCGACCGCCGGCACGACCCGGCGCTGCCGGATCGCCAGCCGCTGCCGCGGCCCGATCTGAAGATGGTGCAGCGCCCGATCGGTCCGGTCGCGGTGTTCGGCGCGTCGAATTTCCCGCTGGCCTTCTCCACCGCCGGCGGCGACACCGCCGCGGCCCTGGCCGCCGGTTGCCCGGTGGTCGTGAAGGGCCATTCCGCCCATCCCGGCACCGGCGAGATCGTCGCCGAGGCGGTGCATGCCGCCATCGCCAGATGCGGCATGCCCGCCGGCGTGTTCAGCCTGATCCAGGGCGGCAAGCGCGACGTCGGCCAGGCGCTGGTGCAGCATCCGAAGATCAAGGCGGTGGGCTTCACCGGTTCGCTCGCCGGGGGCCGGGCGCTGTTCGATCTTTGCGCCCAGCGGCCCGAACCGATCCCGTTCTTCGGCGAGCTGGGATCGGTCAACCCGATGTTCCTGCTGCCCGCCGCGCTGGCCGCGCGCGGGGCCGAGATCGCCAAGGGCTGGGCCGGGTCGCTGACGATGGGCGCGGGCCAGTTCTGCACCAATCCCGGCATCGCCGTGCTGATCGACGGGCCGGAGGCCGACGCCTTCATCGCCGCCGCCACCGCGGCGCTGGAACCGGTCGGCGCGCAGACGATGCTGACCGACGGCATCGCGGCGGCCTACCGCGCCGGGCGCGACCGGGTGGCCGGCACCAGGGGCGTGCAGGAGGTGCTGACCTCGATGTGCGACCGGCGCGACGCCACCCCCTATCTCTTCGCCACCACCGGCCGGGAATGGCTGGAAAACGAGGCGCTGGGCGAAGAGGTGTTCGGGCCGCTGGGCCTGATCGTGCGGGTCACCAACGCCGCCGAGATGGCGCAGATCGCGCATTCCCTGCAGGGCCAGCTGACCTGCACCCTGCATCTCGACGCCGCCGACACCGAGCTTGGCCGCAGCCTGATGCCGATCCTCGAACGCAAGGCCGGCCGGGTGCTGGCCAACGGCTTCCCGACCGGGGTCGAGGTCTGCGACGCGATGGTGCATGGCGGGCCCTATCCGGCCTCGACGAATTTCGGCGCGACCTCGGTCGGCACGCTGTCGATCCGGCGGTTCCTGCGCCCGGTGTGCTACCAGAACATGCCCGACGCGCTGTTGCCCGGCGATCTCGCCTGACCGGGCCGGGGGCGGGCGCGTGACCGGCCGGATCACCGGGCGCACGAGGATCATCGCCCATCTCGGCGTGCCGACCGAAGGCTTCCGCGCGCCGATGATCTACAACCCGTGGTTCGAGGCCGCCGGCGTCGATGTCGTCGTCGTGCCGATGGGCTGCGAGGCGGCGGATTTCCCGGTGTTCCTTGCCCATGTCGCGCGGCTTCGGAACTTCGCCGGGGCGCTGATCACGATGCCGCACAAGGTGATGGCGGCGGCGCTGGTCGATACCGCCGCGCCGGCGGTTCTGGCCTGCGGGGCCTGCAACGCGGTGCGCCAAGGCGCGGATGGCGGGCTGGTGGGCGACATGTTCGACGGCGCGGGTTTCGTGTGCGGGATGGAACGGCGGGGCCATGCCGCGAAGGGCGCCCGCGCGCTGGTCGTGGGCGCCGGCGGCGTCGGATCGGCGATCGCCGCGTCGCTGGCGCAGGCCGGCGCCGCGGCGCTGGGGCTGCACGACGTCGACACGGCGCGGGCCGAGGCGCTGGCCGACCGGCTGCGCCGGCAGTTTCCGGGCACCGAGGTCTCCACCGGTTCGAACGATCCCGCCGGCTGGCCGGTCGTGGTGAACGCCACGCCGCTGGGCATGGGCCCGCGCGATCCCCTGCCGGTCGCGACCGACCGGATCGCGCCGGGCACCTTCGTGGGCGAGGTGGTGCTGGCCGATGACACGCCGCTGCTGGCCGCCGCGCGGGCGCGCGGCTGCCCGACCCAGGCGGGCACCGAGATGCTGTTCGAACAGATCCCGGCCTATCTGGATTTCTTCGGCCTGCCCTCGACCGATGCCGACACGCTGCGCCGGCTGGCGCGGCTCAGCGGCTGACCGCGCCGGCGACAAGGGCGCGGCCGGTCTCGACGATCCGGTCCGCCGTGATCCCGAAATGCGCGTAAAGCGCCTCGGCCCGGTCGGACGCACCGAAGCCGGGCATCCCGATGAACCGGTCCTCCGGCCGCAGCCAGCGCTCCCATCCGAACCGCAGCGCCGCCTCGACCGCGATCCGCGGCGCTTCGCCCAGCACGTCGGCGCGGTAGCCCTCGTCCTGTGCCTCGAACAGCTCCCAGCACGGCATCGACACCACCGCCGTGGCGATCCCCTCGGCCTCCAGCGTGGCGCGCGCGGCCATCGCCAGCGCGACCTCGGTGCCGGTCGCCAGCAGCGTGAGCGCACGGTCCCCGCCGGCCTCGGCCAGCACGTAGGCGCCGCGACGGCTGCGGTTCCCGGCGCGGTCGGTGCCGCGCACCGGCTCCGCGTCCTGCCGCGACAGCGCCAGCAGGCTCGGGCCGTCGTCCTTCTCCAGCGCGATTTCCCAGGCCTCGGCGGTTTCCACGGCGTCGGCGGGGCGGAACACCGCCATGTTCGGCATGGCGCGGAAACTGGCGAGGATCTCCACCGGCTGATGCGTCGGCCCGTTCGATCCCACGCCGATCGAATCGTGGCTGAAGACGAACAGCGCCGGCAGCCCCATCAGCGCCGCCATCCGCATCGCCGGGCGTTCGTAATCGGCGAAGGCGAGGTAGGTGACGTTCACGGGCCTGAGCCCGCCATGCGCGGCGATCCCGCAGGCCATCGCGCCCATCAGGTGTTCGCGCACCCCGCAATGCACGTAGCCGCCCGCCCGGTCCTGCGCGGTGAAGGCGGCGCGGCCGCGCTTGTGATTGGTCGGCGCTTCGAGGTCGGCGCAAAGGACAAGGGTTTCGGGCAGCGGTTCGGCCAGCGCGTCGCAGACATCGCCCGAGGCCGCGATCGTCGGGCGCGGGGTCTCCGCAGCCGCCCGCCGAAGCCCCGCCGCAACCTCCGGCCAGCCGGGCGGCAGCGCCCCCGCGACCCGGCGCGCGAAGTCCGCCGCGCCCGGATCGGCGGCGCGGCCTGCTTCCCACGCCCGCCGCGCCGCGCCGCCGCGTTCGGCCAGCGCGCCCCAATCGGCCCGAACCCCGGCCGGCACCTCGAAGGCCGGATGCTGCCAACCGGTCAGCGCCGCCGCCTCGGCCCGGTCGGCCGGGGTGAGCGGCGCGCTGTGGCCGCCGCGCCGGCCCTGAAGCCGCGGCAGCCCGCGCGCGATGGTGGTGCGGCAGGCCAGCAGCGAGGGCCGGGGATCGGCCGTCGCGGCGGCAAGGGCGGCATCGACCGCGGCGATGTCATGGCCGTCGAGGCATTCGACATGCCAGCCCGCCGCCCGGAACCGCGCCGGCACGTCCTCGCTGATCGACAGCAGCGTGTCGCCGTCGTCGGTGATGTGGTTGTCGTCCCACAGGAAGGTCAGCTTGCCCAGCCGCAGGTGGCCGGCAAGCGATATCGCCTCCTGCCCCACGCCTTCCTGCAGGCAGCCGTCTCCGACGAAGGCCCAGGTCCGGTGATCGACGAGGCCGGGGCCGAACTCCGCCGCCAGCCGCGCCTCGGCGACCGCCATGCCCACCGCGCAGGCGATGCCCTGGCCCAGAAGGCCGGTGGTGATCTCCACCCCCGCGTGCTGCTCGATTTCCGGGTGCCCCGCGCAGACCGAGCCGAGGCGGCGGAAGGATTTCAGCGCCTCGGTGGACACGGCCTGATAACCCGCAAGGTGCAAGAGCGCGTAAAGCAGCATCGACCCGTGGCCGTTCGACAGGACCAGCCGATCCCGGTCGGGCCAGAGCGGATCGGCCGGATCGGCCTTGAGGTGGTTGGCACACAGCGTCGCCGCGATCTCGGCCATGCCCAGCGGCACGCCCTGGTGACCCTCGCCCGCGTTGAGGATCGCGTCGATCGCGAGGAACCGGATCGCATGCGCCATCTGCCCGATGTCGGCCATCTTTTCCCCCGCCGTTGCCGCCCGTCAGGCCTACCCGGTTTCCAGCCGGATGCCTTTGAAGTTCTCCTAACAGGATGCTGCGGATTTCAGAAGGCAGACGCCCCTTCGGCCCGGATCGGGCGGAAGCCGCAGCCGAGATCGGCCAGCACCGCGCGCGTCTCGGCCTCGTGCTGCCGCGTCTCGCCGGCGATCCAGTCGTGGAAGCGGCTCAGGACGCGGCGGTTGAGGTATCGCGGCGGGCAGACGAACCAGTAGGCGGGTAACTCCACCACGCCCAGCGCCGGGGCGAAGGGCACCAGATCGCCGCTTTGCAGCTGCGGCAGGCACAGCGTCGCGCTGTCCAGCGCCACGCCGCCCGATTGCTTGGCCATCTCGATCGACATCGCGGACCGGTCGAAGCGCATCGGATAGACGAGGTCGGCCATCTCGATCCGGTTGCCGGCGAGCCACAGATCCCAGCGATACAGCGCCTTGACGCTGTCGATCAGCCGCGCGGCGCGCAGCTGCGCCGCCGGATCCTCGCCCTCGGCGCGGAGCCGGTCCAGATAGGCCGGGCTGCACATCGGCAGCACGAGGTCGTGCATCAGGCAATCGACGGTCAGCCCGGCCCAGGCGCCGTGGCCGTGCCGCAGATCGCAATCGACCGCCTCGGTCTCGAAGGCGGTGAAATCCGGTGTCGCGTCGATCCGGATCGCCCAGTCGGGGTTTTCCGCCGCGAAGCGGGCGATGCGCGGGCCGAGGACATGAACGCCGAAACCGGGGCTGACGCGCACCGTCAGGCTGCGCATGTCGCGCTGCCGGCCGATCGCGGAGCGGGCGTTGCGCAGCGCGCCGAAGGCATGGGTGGTGGTCTGGAACAGCCGGTCGCCGTCCAGCGTCAGGATCAGCCGGCGCTTTTCCCGGCGAAACAGCTTCACCCCGAACTGGGTTTCCAAAAGCCGCACCTGCTGGCTGACGGCGGAGGGCGAGACGCCAAGCTCCGCCGCCGCCCGCGTCACCGTGCCCAGCCGCGCAACCGCCTCGAAATATTCCGTCGCCTTGAGATTGATGTCCCGCATGCCGCCCCGCGGCCCCCGATCCGCCTGTCGCCGCCGGGCAGTCTGGCATGGCAGGGGTCTGAAGCCCAGCTAAACACGTGGCTCAGCCTTGCGAAGGGTCGTGTCAGTCGCCGCCGTCCAGCAGCCGCACCTGGTCCTGCCTCATCGCGACGATATCCGCGTCGTCGCCCAGGTCCACGTCGTCGAAACTCACCACCTGGTCGCGCGCGACCGGGCGTTTCAGCCGGACGTGATGGGCCAGCCCGATCGGCAGCGCGTTCAGCGCGACCGACCGCGCGGCGGGGATCGCCCGGGCCCAGACGGTAAATCCGCCCTCGCCGTCCAGCATCGTGCCGGCGGGGAAATCGGCCTTCGCCGTCGCCACCGCGTCGGCGCGGTAGCGGCCGGAGGTGCCGGTGGGTTCGCCGCGCAGGCAGGCCGACAGGACCGAGACCGAGGTTTCCAGCCCGATCAGGTGAAACGGCCGCCACATCGAACCGTACCAGCCGCTCTTGTCGGTCAGGAGCCCGTATTGCTGGAAACAGGCGCGGGTATAGGCATCCGGCGCGCGGAAGGTCACGAACATCCCGTACTGGATGTTGTTCAGCACCACGCGCCCGTCGGGTTCCCGGCTGGCGGCGATGTCGACGATCCCGGCCTTCGGCAGCCGCCCGCCCTCGGCCTCGGGCTTGAACACCTCGGCAAGGTCGTGCAACCCGCTGGGGTGAAACGCCAGCCCGTACTCGGGGCAGTCGAGCCCGGTGGCATTGGCGACGGCCGCCATCTCGATCGCGGCCTTGGTGCCGTCGGTGAAGGAATTGTACATCTTCGGGTTGAAATCGCCCTTGGCGACCTCTTCCGCGCTCCAGCCGAAAAAGCCCCAGACGGTATCGGGGGTGGAATAGCGGTAGGGCGGGGCGAAGTTCATCCCCTTGCCGGCCGCCACAAGCTCGAACCCGCAGGCATGGACCCAGTCGACCAGTTCGCAGATCGCCGCGGGCTGGTCGCCATAGGCCATCGAATAGACCACGCCGTGCGCCTTCGCCCGCTCCGCCAGAAGCGCGCCGCACAGCACGTCGGCCTCGACATTGACCATGATGACATGCTTGCCCGCCTCGATCGCCGCCAGCGCGTGCCGGATCCCGGCGATCGGATGGCCGGTGGCCTCGATCACGCAGTCGATCCCCTCGGCGGTGCAGACCGCCTGCGCATCCTCCGTCAGATGGGTCGTGCCGTCATCCAGCGCCGCGCCGACACTTGCGGCGGCGACCCGTTCCGCCGGCCAGCCCACCCGCGCCAGCGCCGCCCGCGTCTTGCCAAGGTCGAGATCCGCGATCGCGGCGACATGGTAGCCGGGGATGCATTTCGCCTGCGCAAGGATCATCGAGCCGAACTTGCCGGCCCCGATCAGCCCCACCCGCACCGGCCGCCCGGCCGCCGTGCGTTCCGCCAGCATGCTTGACAGGTTCATCGCCGCCCTCCGCCCTTGTCCGGCCCGACGATAGGCGCTGCGATAGCGGGCCCGACAGGGCTTTCTGTCCGCGCCCAGTGTAGTTCTTCTAAGCAACTGCTTAAGAAAACAAGCTTGAGAAAGCTGCCCCGCCGCGCGACTGATCGGCCCGAACAGCCGACGGGAGGGGAGCCCTTGGCAGGTCACACCGGGTCCAACACCAGCCTCGCCCGGCGCGCCCGCGCGATCCGGCGCAACGCGCTGCGGATGGCCGAGGTGCAGGGGCAGGGCTACATCGGCCAGGCGCTGGGCGTCGCCGACATGCTGGCCGTCACCCATTTTCACGCGATGCGCTACCGCCCGGGCGAGCCGGACTGGGAGGGGCGCGACCGGTTCTACCTGTCGATCGGCCATTACGCGATCGCGCTTTACGCCGCGATGATCGAGGCCGGCATCCTGCCCGAAAGCGAGATCGCGACCTACGGGATGGACGACAGCCGCCTGCCGATGTCGGGCATGGCCTCCTACACGCCGGGGATGGAGATCACCGGCGGCTCGCTGGGCCACGGCCTTGGCATCGCGGTCGGCGCGGCGCTGGGGCTGAAGCGCAAGCGAAACCCCGCTGTCGTCTACAACCTGCTGTCGGACGGCGAACTGGGCGAGGGTTCGACCTGGGAGGCGGTGATGTCCGCCGTGCAGTGGAAGCTCGACAACCTGATCGCGGTGGTGGATTTCAACAACCAGCAGGCCGACGGGCCGACGCGCGACGCGCTGGCCCGCACCCCGGAGGCCGCGAAATGGCAGGCCTTCGGCTGGCACGCGCAAGAGGTCGACGGCAATGACCTGGACGCGCTGGTGGCGGCCTTCGACGCGGCGCGGGGCCACCCCGACCCGCAGCCGCGGGTGATCATCTGCAACACGAAGATGTGCAAGGGCGTGCCCTTCCTCGAGGCCCGCGAGATCACCCATTTCGTCCGGGTCGAGCCCGAGGAATGGCAACGCGCGCTCGCCGTGCTGGACGAGGAGGCGGGGCAATGACCGACGTGCCGTTCGG
>CAYUXM010000004.1:0-37778 GCA_964448765.1 uncultured Rhodobacterales bacterium | reverse complement strand
ACATCGACGCGGCGCGGCTGCTCTTGCACCGCTTCGGCCTTGCCGCCGACGAGGCGACGGCCGACGAGGCGACGGCCGACGGGACGGCGGCCGCCGCGCGCGCCGCGGCCGCGGCGCCGGCCGCGGCGGTTCCGGCGGCCCCGCCGCCGGCCACCGCGCCGGCCGACAGCGAGGAGGCCGGGCGCCGGGCGCTGCTGTCGGAGCCGGTGCTGTATCTCAAGCGGCGCGCGCGCAACCTATTCGAAACCCTGGACTGGCAGGATGGCGAGGCCGGGGGTTGGCCGGCGGATGTGCTGCAGCACTGCTGCGACACCGCCGACGGCCTGCGGGACCGTGCCGCGACCTGGCCGGAGGACGATGCCGAGATTCTCTACCTGCGGGACTTCGTGAACGAAGCCTCGGACATGGCCGTTCTGTTGCAGGTCGAGGGCGGGACGGAGCAGGCGCAGGATGCGGCTGCCCTGCTGGTGCAGTTGCGTAGCGAGTTCGAAAGCAAGCTGCCCGTCGGATTGCCGATGGCCTGCTAGGGAGACCTTGGATGAACGCCGAAGCGAAGCTTGCCGCCCCTGCCGACGGCCGGCCGCCGCAGACCGGGCTTCTGCGCTCGGCCTATGCCGGGCTCGGGGAGTTCGCCGCGCGCATGCGCCGGCTGGAATCGGCGGTCGACGATCTTGGCACCGCCGATGGCGACACGACGCATCTTGCCGCGCGCAAGCTCAAGCGCCAGATCCGCGAATTCGAACCGACCGTCACCATGATCGGGCAGGTCAAGGCCGGCAAGACCACGCTGGTCAACGCGATGATCGGCTGGCCCGATCTCTTGCCCGCCGACATCAACCCCTGGACCTCGGTCGTGACCTCGCTGCATCTCGACCCGGCGGCGCGCGGCGCGGCGACGAAGGCGAAGTTCCGGTTCTTCGACGAGGAGGAATGGGGCCGGCTGCTGAACCGCGGCGGCCGGATCGGCGAACTGGCCAGCCGCGCCGGCGCCCACAAGGAACTGGAGAAGGTGCGCGCGCAGCTCGAGGCGATGCGCGAGAAATCGCGGCAGCGGCTGGGCCAGAAGTTCGAACTGCTGATGGGGCAGGAGCATGAATACGGCTTCTTCGACGAGGAACTGATCCAGCGCTACGTCTGCCTCGGCGACGACATTGGCGACGAGGCCGGGGCCGAAACCCAGCAGGGCCGGTTCGCCGACATCACCAAGTCGGCCGATCTCTACCTCGGCCAGTCCGAACTGCCGCATCGGCTGTGCATCCGCGACACGCCCGGCGTGAACGACACCTTCATGATCCGCGAGCAGATCACGGTGAACGCGATCCGCGAGAGCCGTCTTTGCGTTGTCGTGCTGTCGGCGCACCAGACGCTGTCGACGGTGGACATGGCGCTCATTCGCCTGATCTCGAACATCCGGTCGCGCGAGGTGATCATCTTCGTCAACCGGATCGACGAGCTTGGCGAACCGGTGCGTGAGGCCGAGGAGATCCGGCAAAGCATTGTCGCGACGCTGAAGGCGCTGAACGGGCCGGAGGATGCGCAGATCATCTTCGGCAGCGCCTACTGGGCCAGCCACGCGCTCAGCGGCCAGTTCGACAAGCTTGGCGCGGCAAGCGGCAAGGCGCTCGTCGAATGGGCCGAGCACCATGTCGACGCGGCCGCCCCCGGCTCGGTCGCCGAGACGATCTGGCGGATGTCGGGCATCCCGGCGCTGTGCGGCGCGATTTCCGAACGGATCGTGGCGGGCGAGGGTGGCGAGTTCGAGGAGCGCATCCTGCGCGCCGCCGGCAATCTCGCCAACGGCCTCGCGGCGCAGCGCGAGGTCGCGGCCCGGCGGATCGGCGGCGGCGCGGTGAAGCCGGTGGCGCGCGCCGACCTTGGCCGCGAGATCGACGCGATCGCGGCGCGGGCGACCCACCGGCTGGAGACCAAGCTGGCGGCGCTGGTGACCGATCTGGACCAGCGGCTCGCGGGATCGCGGCAATCCTTCCTCGGCCGGGCCACGGCCTCGCTGATCAAGCACCTGGAGCTTTACGGCGACAACGAGGTCTGGAGTTACGATCCGACCGGCCTGCGGCTTTTGCTGCGCTCGGGCTACCGGGTGTTCACGACCAAGGCGGTGAAGGCCGGCGAGGAGATCTATGCCGCGGCCGCGGCCGAGATCCGCGATCTCTACATCGGGGCCTTCGGGCTCGACGAGGCGGCCGTGGACCTGGCGGCGCCGATGGTGCCCCGGCCGCCGCCGCCGGTGATCCTGGGGTCCACCATCGCGCTCGATGTCAAGGGCAACTGGTGGACGAGCTGGTGGCGCCGGCGCCGCGGCTACCAGGCCTTCGCCGAGGAATTCTCGGGCCTGATCGAGGCCGAGACCGAACCGTTTCTCGCCTCGCTGCGCGCCGATCACGCGGTGCCCTACGCGGCGGCGGTGAAGCTGGCCCTGGGCGACTTCATCGAGGGCCAGAGGGCGCATCTGCTCGACCTCGCCGACCAGACGGATGTCGAGATCGGGCGGCTGAAGGAGCGCGCCGCAAAGCCCGACGCGGCGCGGGAGGATCGGTTTCAGGCCGCCATGACGCTTCTGTCGGAATACCGGGCCTGAGGCGAAAGGAGACGACGCGATGACCTCGGAACCCATCGAGAGCCCGCCGCCCGCCGCCGGACCGCGCAAGCCGCGGATCGCGCTGATGGGCGAATTCAGCGCCGGCAAGAGCACGCTTGCCAACATCCTGATGCGCGAAGCGCTGTCGCCGGTGCAGATCACCGCCACCCAGCGCCCGCCGATCTGGTACGCGCATGGCGACGGGCCGCCGGTGCGGATCGACATGGACGGGACCGAAACCGTGATCGACGCGGAGGCCGTCGACGCCGCCGCGATCGCCGACACCCGCGCGATCCGGATCTTCGCCGAGGCCGACATCCTCGAAGCCTGCGACATCATCGACATGCCCGGCAGTTCCGACCCGAACATCACGCTCGACATCTGGCAGGGGATGCTGCCGCTGGCCGACGGGGTGCTGTGGTGTTCGCCCGCAACTCAGGCCTGGCGCCAGTCCGAGGCCGCGATGTGGGAAGAGGCGCCGGCGGAATTGCAGGCCAACAGCCTGCTGTTGCTGACCCGGATCGACAAGATCCTCGATGCGCGTGACCGCCAGCGGCTGGTCCGCCGGGTGCAGGGCGAGGCCGGCGGGATGTTCCGCGCGGTGCTGCCGGTGTCGCTGACCGAGGCCGAGGCCGCCGGCGAGGATCCCGAGCAGTTGCGCGCCAGCGGGCTTGCGGCGGTGCTGGAGGCGTTGCTGGCGATCATCGGCGGGCTCGAGGCCACGGCCACCGGCGCCGGGGGGCTGGCCGCGCCGGCGCCGCTTGCCGGTGCCGCGGCGTCGGCCCCCGCCGCCGCGGCGCGGCGACCGCTGGCCGTGCCGTCCCGCACACCGCGCCCGGCCGCGCCGCCGCCCGCCGCCCCGCGCGCCGACGCGCCCGCGGCCGCGGAGGCTGCGGAGACGGCCGGGGACGCGGCCGGGCAGGCGCCCGCGCGCCCGTCGGTGATGCCGCGGCGGGTGGTGCTGAACGCCGGTGACCGGACCCCGCGACCGCGGCCCCGGCGCGCGGAAACCGGCGGGTCGCTGATCTAGCCGCCGCCGTTCCCGTCCGACTGCGGGCTTGTGGCTGCGGGCCAGTTGGCGCAAAAGCGGGGAAAGCCATTTCAGCAACCCGGCCAGCCCGACGATGACACCGCAAGCCCTCAGGAAGTTCCGCGCCGGACTGCCGGATTGCGAACTTGCGGTCTATGCGGATCTCGGCTCGCGCACCGTGCTGGGCGCCGATGGCGCGCTGCGCTATCCGCAGGAATATCTCGATGCGCTGTGCCTGGGCGCGGCGATGCTGTTCGAGACCGCCGCCGCGGCGGCCGAACCGGCCGACCACGTCTTCGTCCTCGGCCCGACGGGCAGCCGCGGCTTCTTTCGCAACCCCGACGCGCCGAACGAGGCGCTGTGCTGCATCTGCCGGCCCGATGCCGATGCCGCGCGGCTGATCCGCGCCGCGCATGCGGTGCTGCGCGGCGAGGGGGCGGGGGATGAGTGATTTCGACAGGCTGAAGGCGGCGTTCCGGCGCGCGGCCAGCGACGGCCGGCTCGATCCGGGCGACGAGGTCTACGGCGATCCCGCCGACGGGCTGGTGCGGCTTCTGCGGCGGATCGACGAGGCGGTGCTGGGCCGCCGGATGACGATCGGCTTCGGTGACGCGGCGCAACTCGATTGCCTGGTCAGCGGCCGGCGGCTGGTGGCCCTGCCGGGGCCGGCACCGGCCGGGTTGCGGCCGGCGCAGGCGGCGCTGTTCGGACGTGACGATCTTGCGGCCGAGGATGCCCGGGCGGTGGCCGAGACCCTGCTGGCGCTCTGCGGCAAGAGCGATCGGTTGCGGATCGCCACCGAGCGCCCGGAGACCGAGATCGACGCGACGAGCGGCGGCCTTGCCCCGGCGGCGATCGCCGCGGCACTGGCGCTCGACCTCGATGCCGGGACGGGCGCGCGCGGCGTCGATCTCGACAGGCTGGTGGACGCGGCGGGCCCGGTGATCCTCGCCGCGGTGCTGCTCGAGGACGACGAGATCGGCGTGGTGCAGGGCGAGGGCGAGGATGTCGACATGCTGCTGGTCTGGGCCGAACAGGTCGCGGACCGCCTGCTGACCCCGGCCTTCCCGCTGTTTTCCGGGATCGAGACCGGGGGGCTGCTGGCGTTTTCCCCGGCCGGCACCGGCGGGCGGCAGGTCTTCGTGGCCGGCCGGCGCGGCGCCTGCCTCGTCGCCATGACCTCGGACGCCGATGCCGTCGCGATCCTCGACCTGTGGCGCCGGCTGGCCGCCGGCGGCTGAGGGCCGCGACCGGCGCGATGTGTGGATTTCGTAACATCCTGCGTCGCGAATGTTCCGATTCCCGCCCAGGCCCGCCGAGCCGCCCGCGATTGCCCGCGCTGCGGGCCGATCCGCGCTTGCCAGCGCCGGCAGGGGGCTAGATACAGGCGCAGCGGTTGCGGGCGACTGTGCCGCGACCCGGGGCGGCGTGACTGCGAGGAGGCAGCCGCGGCCCCAGAACCGACATAACCGCCGGAGGGGGAGCCGGTGGCGAGCGTCGTCTCGTTGCCATGCCCTCCGGCCAGACCTTGAGGGAGATCGATCGAGATGAGTTTCACGAAAATCACCGTTCTTGCCGCGACCGCGGCGCTGGGCGCCGGCGCGGCGCTCGCCCAGGACGCGGACCGGAGCGACTGGCCGCAAAGCTTCACCGTCGGCACCGCCTCGCAGGGCGGCACCTATTTCGCCTACGGCTCGGGCTGGGCGAACCTCGTGGCCGAGGAACTGGGGCTGTCGGGCGGCGGTGAGGTCACCGGCGGGCCGATGCAGAACATGGCGCTGGTGCATACCGGCGACGCGCAGTTCGGCATGACCACGATGGGCCCGGCGGCCGAAAGCCTTCAGGGCACCAACCCGATCGCGCCGGGCCTCGCGATGACCAATGCCTGCGCGATGTTCCCGATGTACCAGACGCCGTTCTCGGTCACCGCGCTGTCGTCCTCCGGGATCACCTCGGTCTCCGAGATCCCGGCCGGCGCCAAGATCGGCTTCGGCCCGGCGGGCTCGACCTCGGACACCTATTTCCCGCGGATGATGGAAACCCTCGGTGTCGAGTTCGAGCGCCGCAACGGCGGCTGGTCGGACCTTGGCGGGCAGCTTCAGGACGGCCTGCTGGACGTGATCGCCTTCGCGGCCGGCGTGCCGGTGCCGGCGGTCAGCCAGCTCGAGGTGCAGACCGACATCAACATCATCGAGTTCACCGAGGAAGAACAGGCCCAGATCATGGAGTCGTTCCCGGTTTCGCAATTCGAGATCGCGGCCGATGCCTACACCACGCTCGAGGCGCCGGCGCGTTCGGTCTCGATGTGGAACTTCGCGATCGCCAACTGCGACCTGCCGGAAAGCTTCGTCTACGCGGCGGTCGACGCGGTGATGTCGGACAACGAGCGGATGGTGAACACCCATCGCGCGGCGCGCTCGACGCTGCCGGAGTTCTGGAACCGCAACACCGTCATGGCCTGGCATCCGGGCGCGGCGCGCTGGTTCAAGGAAAACGCCGGGGCCGACATTCCCGACAGCATGATCCACGGCATGTAAGCAAGCGACCCCGCGGGGGCCTTGCGCATCCCGCGGCCGCGGCCGCGCCCCGCCGGGCGCGGCCGCAACGACACCCGCGGCAAGCGGGGCGCGGCGCGACCGCCGCGGCAAGGGGGGACAGTACCGATGACGAACGTGACCGACCAGACCGGGGGGCCGGTGATCGCCGAGGGCGTCGACGTGGAACCGGTGGAAAAGAACCGCCGCATGTTCACCGGTCCGGCGGGGGTGTTCATCGCGGTCCTCGCGACGCTGTACGCCGCCTTCCACATGGCCGCGCTGAACGGCGTATCGGTCAGCGACTACACCGGGCTGGAGCTGCCGTTCCTGCCCAGCTTCCCGCTGGAGACCTGGAACTTCCGCATCGTCCATATCGCCGGCGCGCTGGCGCTGGGCTTTCTGCTGTTCGCCGCGCATGGCTTCGGCGACCGGGATCGGGCCGAGACCCGCGGCCTGTCGATGGCCGGCCTCGTGCTGCTGGTACCCGCGGCGGTGGCGCTCTGGACGGTGGTGCAGTTCAACCTGCTCGTCGGGTCCGGCGAGTTGCCGCAGATGGGCGGCCTGCCGACCTGGGCGGCCTTCGAGGGCAGCGACCTTTACGTGCAGGAGCTTTGGTGGTTCGGCACGCCGCTGCTGGTGGCGACTTTCGGCGCGATCGCGCTGGGCTGGGTGGAACGGCGCGACCGTGGCCGGTTCGCGACCGCCGACATCGTGCTGGCGCTCTGCGGCATCGTCGTCGCGCTCTACCTGATCCCGGTCTATTCGACGGCGGCGCGCAACTCCGTCGGCACGCCCTTCGTGCCGATCGGCGTGGCCTTCGCGGCCACGGCGGGCGCGGCGCTGATCCTGGAACTGACGCGGCGGATGGCGGGCATGGCGCTGGTGGTGATCACCGGCGTGTTCCTGCTCTACACCTTCACCGCGCATCTTCTGCCCGGCATACTCGCGGTGCAGAATCCGTATTCCTGGCAGCGGTTCTTCGGCCATGTCTATTCCGACGCCGGGATCCTCGGCCCGACCACGGCGGTCAGTTCGACCTACATCATCCTGTTCATCATCTTCGCGGCCTTCCTGCAGGCCTCGAAGGTCGGCGACTATTTCGTGAACTTCGCCTTCGCCGCGGCCGGCCGCGCGCGCGGCGGCCCGGCGAAGGTGGCGATCTTCGCCTCGGGCCTGATGGGGATGATCAACGGCACCTCGGCCGGCAACGTGGTGGCGACCGGCTCGCTCACGATCCCGCTGATGAAGAAGGTGGGCTACCGCAAGCAGACCGCCGGCGCGGTCGAGGCCGCGGCCTCGACCGGCGGGCAGATCATGCCGCCGATCATGGGCGCCGGCGCCTTCATCATGGCCGAGATCACCGGCATCCCCTACCAGGAGATCGCGATCGCCGCGATCATCCCCGCGGTGCTCTACTTCGTGTCGATCTACTTCATGGTCGATTTCGAGGCGGCGAAGCTGGGCATGCGCGGCATGCGCGACGACGAACTGCCGCGGCTGGCGGAGATGGCCAAGCAGGTCTACCTGTTCGTGCCGATCTTCATCCTGATCGTCGCGCTTTTCATGGGCTATTCGGTGATCCGGGCAGGCACGCTCGCCACCGTCGCGGCCGCCGTCGTGTCGTGGCTGCCGGTTCTGATGGTGCGGCTGTTTCCCGGCAGCCTGCCGGCCGCCGCCGTCTCGGGCATGGGGCCGCGGTCGATCCTGCACGCCTTCGAACTCGCGGGGATCATGTCGATCCAGATCATCGCGGTCTGCGCCTGCGCGGGGATCATCGTGGGGGTCATCAGCCTGACCGGGGTGGGCGCGCGGTTCTCGGCCCTGCTGCTGGACCTTGCCGGGGTCAGCCAGCTTCTGGCGCTGTTCTTCGCGATGTGCATCGCGATCCTGCTGGGCATGGGCATGCCGACCACGGCTGCCTATGCCGTCGCCGCCTCGGTCGTGGCGCCGGGCCTGATCGAGATCGGCATCCCGCAACTGACCGCGCATTTCTTCGTGTTCTACTTCGCCGTCGTCTCGGCGATCACGCCGCCGGTGGCGCTGGCGTCCTACGCGGCGGCGGGAATCTCCGGGTCGAACCCGATGGAGACTTCCGTCGCCTCGTTCAAGATCGGCATCGCGGCCTTCATCGTGCCGTTCATGTTCTTCTACAATTCGGCGCTGTTGATGGACGGCGGCACGGCCGAGATCCTGCGCGCCGCGGCGACGGCGGTGTTCGGCGTGTTCCTGCTGTCCTCGGGCGTGCAGGGCTGGTTCATCGGCGCGCGGGCGGTCTGGTTTCTCCGCGTCGGGCTGGTCGTGGCGGCGCTGTTCATGATCGAGGGCGGGCTGGTCTCCGACATCATCGGGATCGGCCTGGCCGCCGCGGTGTTCTTCGTGCAGCGGGTGCTGCGCCCGCAGCCGGGGGCCGCGATCGAGGTGCGCGGGGCGGACTGAGGCCCGCCGCGCGACGCCGTGCCCAAGAAAGCGGCACGGCCGGGGCGGGGCGGCGCCGGGCAACGGCCTGGGGGGTGGCGAAATCGTTCCGTCCCCCCTAGGTTCCAAGACATAAACACCACTGGGAGGAAACCATGAAACTCTTCACCGCACTTGCAGCCACCGCCCTGCTGGCCGGCGCGCCGGCCGTGGCGCAGCAACAGCTGTCGGTCGCCACCGGCGGCACCGGCGGCGTCTACTATCCGATGGGCGGCGGCCTCGCCGAGGTCATCAACAACCATGTCGAGGGCTATTCGGCCACTGCCGAGGTCACCGGCGCCTCGGTCGAGAACATGGGCCTTGTCGCCCGCGGCGACGCGGACCTCGCGCTGGGCCTCGCCGATACCGTCTACCAGGCGCAGACCGGCACCGGCCGGTTCGACGGCCAGCAGCTGGAGATGCTGCGCGGCGTTGCCTCGATGTATGCCAACATGATCCAGATCGTCACGCTGGACGGCAGCGGCATCGCCTCGCTCGACGACATGCGCGGCAAGCGCGTCTCGGTCGGCGCGCCGGGCTCGGGCACCGAGGTCAACGCGGCCGCCGTGCTCGCCGCCGCCGGGATGAGCTACGACGACATCGACGAACAGCGGCTGAACTTCAACGAGACCGCCGACGCGCTCGCCAACGGCGACATCGACGCGGGCTTCTGGAGCGTCGGCGCCCCGACCTCGTCGATCCTGAACCTCGCCACCACCCAGTCGATCCAGATCATCGAGCTGAGCGACGAGCAGATCGCCGCCGCGCAGGAGGCCAACCCGCTGTTCGCCAGCACCACGCTGGCCGGCGGCATCTACGAGGGCGTCGATGCCGACGTGACCGTGCTGGGCGTGCCGAACGTGCTGGTCGCCTCGGCGGAGATGTCCGACGATCTGGCCTACGAGATCACCAAGGCGATGTTCGAGAACGTGGCCGACCTGCGCGCGGTGCATCCGGCGGCGAACCAGACGACGGTCGAGTTCACCCTCGCGGCGACGCCGATCCCGCTGCATCCCGGCGCGGTCCGCTACTACGAGGAAATCGGCGCCGAGATCCCCGACCGGCTGAAGCCGTGATCCGAGCCACCGGGGGAGGGCTTTGCGCCCTCCTCCTCTCGGCCCTGCCGGCCGCGGCCGGAACGCTTTCCGTGACGCTCGATGACGGCACCGCGCTTGCCCGGATTGCCGTGCCCGAGGGCGCGGAATGGTGCATTTTGTGGAACCACTCGGTCCAGGGGTTCGAAGTGTCCGACTGCTACGTGAACGAGGCCGGGCGGATGGTGCTGAAACGCTCCCACCTGCCCGATTTCGCCGCCGGGCTCGACCATATCCCGGGGCGCGGGCGGCAGGTGTCGGACGGCCGGGGCGGCTACTGGATCGAGGATCTCGACGAGGCCGTGCCCGGCAACGCCTATGTCCTGCGCACCGGCGGCCCGAAGGTCGACCACCGGATCGCGGTCGCGGGGCGGGTGATCTCTCTGACGGGCGCGGCGGCCCATGCGCGGGTCACCATCGCGCTTCTGCCGGACGAGGGCTGATGGCCGACATCGCGCTTCCCGAACCGCCGAAGCGCGGCCAGCCGCCGATGGTGCTGCGGGCGATCACGGTCGTGGCGCTGGCGCTGTCGCTGTTCCAGCTCTACGCCGCCGGGGTGCAGCCGCTGGGCCTGTTCTACCAGCGCCCGATCCACCTGGGCTTCATCCTTGTCCTGTGTTTCCTGATCTACCCGGTTTCCGGCCCGGACCGGCCGCGGCCGCTGTGGGGCTGGCTCGTCGACGGCGCCCTGATCCTGTGCGGCGTGCTGGTCGGCTTCTGGGTGCCGTGGAACATCGACACGATCGCCAACGCGATCTTTCCGCGCCAGATCGATGTCGCGGTGGGCATCCTGACCACGCTGGTGGTGCTGGAGGCCGCGCGCCGCGCCGTCGGCCCGGTGATGACCGGGATCGCGGCGGTGTTCCTGGTCTACGCCTTCGCCGGCAATCGCGGCGCGCTGCCGTGGCTGTCGGATTTCATGCCCGGCATCCTCAACCATCGCGGCTACACGGTAGAGCGGCTGGCCAGCCAGATGACGCTGGGGGCCGAGGGCATCTTCGGCATCCCGCTGGGCGTCGCGGCGACCTTCATCTTCGTCTTCGTGCTGTTCGGCGCGTTCCTAGAGGTGACGGGGGCGGGGAAGTTCTTCATCGATCTCGCCTATGCCGCGACCGGACGGCAGCGCGGCGGGCCGGCCAAGGCGGCGGTCATCGCCTCGGCCGGCATGGGCTCGATCTCGGGCTCGGCGATCGCCAACGTGGTCACCACCGGGGCCTTCACCATCCCGCTGATGAAACGGCTGGGCTACCGCCCGGCGCAGGCCGGCGGGATCGAGGCGGCGGCCTCCACCGGCGGGCAGATCATGCCGCCGCTGATGGGCGCCGGTGCCTTCCTGATGAGCGAGTTCACGCGGGTGCCCTATGTCGACATCGTGCTGATCTCGATCTTCCCGGCCGCGCTTTATTTCGGCGCGGTCTACCTGCTGGTGCATATCGCGGCGGTCAAGCAGGGGATGACCGGCATGACGGCCGAGGAACTGCCCAGCGTGCGCGCCGTGCTGGCCGAGGGCTGGCATTTCCTGTTGCCGCTGGTGGCGCTGACCGCGCTTCTGGTCGCGGGCTATTCGCCGATGCGGGTGGGCTTTTACGCCATCCTCGCCATCGTCGGCGCGGCGGCGAGCCGGGCGCTGTGGGATTTCCTGCGCTCGGGGCCGACGGCGGCGGGCTTCGCCGCGCTGATCCGGCGCGGCATCGAGTTGACGATCAAGGCGCTGGAACTGGGTGCGCGCAACGCCGTCGCGGTGTCGGTCGCCTGCGCGGTGGCCGGCGTGATCGTCGGGGTCGTCGGGCTGACCGGGCTGGGCCTGAAATTCTCGGCGATGATGATCGCGTTTTCCGGCGGCAACCTGATCCTCGCGCTGTTGCTGGTGATCCTCGCCAGCCTGATCCTCGGCATGGGGCTGCCGGTGACCGCGGCCTATATCGTGCTGATCATCCTCGTCGGCCCGGCGCTGACCGAGGAATTCGGCGTGCCGCTCCTGATCGCGCATCTGGTGGTGTTCTGGTATTCGCAGGATTCCAACGTCACCCCGCCGGTGGCGCTGGCGGGATTCGCGGGTTCGGCCATCGCCGGGTCGAAACCGATGGAGACGAGCTTCCAGGCGTGGAAATACGCCAAGGGGCTTTACCTGATCCCGCTGTTCATGGTGTTCAACGAGGCGATCATCCTGGGCGGGCCGCTGCCGCTGGTGTTGTGGAACGGGGCGATCGCGATTCTCGCGCTGGTGGCCTTCGCGGCGCTGCTCGAGGGGTTCCTGTTCGGGCCGATGCCGATGTGGCAGCGCGCGCTTCTGGCGCCAGCCATCGTCGCGATGTTCTGGCCCGATCTGGGTGCCGAGATCGCGGGCGCGGCGGTGGCGGCGGCGATCCTCGCGCTGAACCGCGCGGCGGCGGGGCGCGGCGGCGGCCGGGCGGTGGTGGCCTGAGCGGGCCGTCAGCCCAGCCGCAACACCATCACCGAGACATCGGCGTTGCGCACGATCCGCGCGGCGTTGGGGCCCAGCAGCCTGTCCTTCAGGTCGGGCTTGTGGGCGCCGATGACGATCAGGTCGGCGCCGATCCTGCCGGCATGGTCCAGCACCTTCTCGTAGGCATTGCCGATCTCGACGACATGCTGGACGGGACCGTGGCCGGGCAGCGCCGCGTCGACCATCGCGTGCAGCGCGGCGCTGGCGGCCTCGGCCGCCTCGCGCAGCGTTCCGTCCCTGAAGAACGAGCCGACCCAGGAGGAGCCGTAATCGGGCAGCACGGTGATCACGCTGAGGGTGGCACCGTAGAAGCCGGCAAGCCGCCCGGCCTCGGCCAGGATCGCGCGGGCCTCGTCGTCATGCGTCAGGTCGACGCCGCAGAGGATATGCCGGGTCATGCGGGAACCTCCCCCTGGTCCAGTTTGCGCTTGCGGCCCATCTGCAGCAGGTAGACGCCGCCGACGAGGGCGAGGGCGACGATGTAGAACACCTCCTTCGGCAGCCGGTCGGCGGCGACCTCGATCTCCGCCACTTCCCAGTCCCAGTCGATGCCAAGCTGTTCGGCGGGTCCGCCGAAGGCGAGGTTGTCGACGTAAAGCCGCCCGTCCTCGTCGCGGAACTCGATCCCCGCGCCGTCCAGAAGCCGGGCCGCCCCGTCCGCCCCCACCGGGCCAAGCGGCAGAAGGTAGCGCGCGTCCACCGGGTCGCCGTAGAGATCCTCGCCCGTCAGCCGCACGCGGAGCGAGGCGTTCTCTGCCCCGGTTTCCGCCAGCCGGTAAAGCTCGGCCGCCGGGGCCGCGGTGAATTCCGGTGCGATCTGGTCGAGGAAGAAGCCCGGCCGGAACAGGATGAAGGCCGCCAGCAGCAGCGCCGCGCTTTCCCACAGCCGCGACTTGACCATGAACCAGTTCATCGTGCCGGCCGCGAACAGCAGCATCGCGATCAGCGCCACGACGAAGACGAAGATCGCCTGCACCGGGCCGACATCGATCAGCAGAAGATCGGTGTTGAAGATGAACAGGAACGGCAGAAGCGCGGTGCGGATCGAGTAGAAGAATGCCTGGAACCCGGTGCGCAGCGGGTCGCCCTTGGAGATTGCCGCGGCGGCGAAGCTGGCCAGCCCGACCGGCGGCGTCACGTCGGCCATGATGCCGAAGTAGAAGACGAACATGTGCACCGCGATCAGCGGCACGATCAGCCCCGATTGCGCGCCCAGTTCCACCACCACCCCGGCCATCAGCGACGAGACGACGATGTAATTCGCCGTCGTCGGCAGCCCCATGCCCAGCACGATCGAGATCAGCGCGACGAAGAACAGCATCGCAAGCACGTTGCCGCCGGACAGGAATTCCACGAATTCCGCCATCACCTGGCCGATGCCGGTGAGGGTGACGGCGCCGACGATGATGCCGGCCACACCCATCGCGGCGGCAAGGCCGATCATGTTGCGCGCGCCCGCGATCATCCCCTCGGCGATGTCCGACAGCCCCTCGCGGATATGGCGCGCGGCCTCGCCCTCGCCGCGGAAGAAGGCCTTGAGCGGGTTCTGGGTAAGCAGGATGAACAGCATCGCGATGGTCGACCAGAAGGCCGACAGGCCGGGCGACTTGCGTTCGATCATCAGCAGATACATCAGCAGCAGGATCGGCATGATGTAGTGGATGCCGGTCTTGAAGATCTCGCGCGCCGGCGGCAGGTGTTCCATCGACTCGAGGCTCATGTCCAGGTCGGGGCCCTGCGCGGCGTAGCGCACGGCGGCGACATAGGCCGCCAGCATCAGCGCGAGGATCACCCAGATCGACGCGCCGCCCAGCGCCGCGCCCAGCGCGGTGACGATCTGGCCGCACAGCCACAGCGTACCGCCGGCGATCACGATCGAGATGGCGATCATGAAGATCGCGCCGAGGATGAACTTCACCGGGTGCATCCGGCTGGTGCCGGGCATGCCGGATTTCAGCGCCTCGAGGTGCACGATGTAGACCAGCGCGATGTAGGACACCGCCGCGGGCACGATCGCCGTCTTGACCACTTCGAGATAGGAGACGCCGACATACTCGGTCATCAGGAAGGCCACCGCGCCCATCACCGGCGGCGTCAGCACGCCGTTGATCGACGACGAGACCTCGACCGCGCCGGCCTTGGTCGCCGAAAACCCGACCCGCTTCATCAGCGGGATGGTGAAGGTGCCGGTGGTCACCACGTTGGCGATCGACGAGCCCGAGATCAGGCCCGTGGCGGCCGAGGCGATGACGGCGGCCTTGGCCGGCCCGCCGCGCAGGTGCCCGAGCGCCGCGAAGGCGAGCTTGAGGAAATAGTTGCCCGCGCCGGCCTGGTTCAGCAGCGAGCCGAACAGCACGAACAGGAAGACGAAGCCCGACGAGACGCCCAGCGCCACGCCGAACACGCCCTCCGTCGTCAGCCACATGTGGCTCATCGCCTTTTCGAAACTGGCGCCCTTCCACTGCACCACTTCCGGCAGGCCCGACCACGATCCGAAGAAGACATAGCCGAGGAAGAACAGCGCCACCGCCATCAGCGGGATGCCGAGCGAGCGGCGCGCCGCCTCCATCAGCAGGACGATCCCGATGCCGGCCATCACCACGTCGGTCGTGCTGGGCGCGCCGGTGCGCTGGGCCACGCCGCGGTAATCCCACCACAGGTAGGAGGCCGTCAGCGCCGCGACGATCGCGATCGCCCAGGTCAGCGCCGGGATCCGGTGCCTCGGGCTGGACCGGAAGCCGGGGAAGGCGATGTAGGCCAGCAGCACGGCAAAGCCGAGGTGGATCGCGCGGGTCTGGGTGTCGTTCCACACGCCGATGCCCAGCAGGAAGGGCAGCGGCGACGCGATCCACAGCTGGTAGACCGACCAGACCAGCGGGATGTACCACAGCGCCGCGCGGCCGAAGGCGTCGTGCGGCGCGCGGCCGCCGGTATCGGCATCGGCGACGATGTCCTGAAGCGCGGGATCGGCGCCCTTGTCCTTCGGCTGTTCGGTCATTCTGGCCCCCGGTCGGTCAGGTCGCGAAAGCGCCCGCCGGCATCAGACGGCGGGCGCCCTTCATGTCACAAGCCCCGTGTCACAGGGCGGGCCGGATCACATCCAGCCGCGTTCCTTGTAATACATCTCCGCGCCCGGATGCAGCGGGGCGGACAGGCCGTCCTTGATCATCTCTTCCTCGGACAGCCGGCCGAAGGCGGGATGCAGCTGCTTGAAGTCGTCGAAGTTCTCGAACACCGCCTTGACGAGGGTGTAGACCACCTCGTCCGGCGTCGAGGCATCGGTCACGAAGGTGGCCTTCGGGCCCCAGGAGGTGATCTCGGCGTCGTTGCCGGGATACATGCCGCCGGGGATCATCGCCTTGGCATAGGCCGGGTTGGAGGCCAGCACGGTGTCGAGCCCCGAGGATGTCAGGTCGATGATGTCGATGTCGCAGGTCGAAGTCGCTTCCATCGAGGAGCCGTTGGGCAGGCCCGCGGCCCAGATCGCGGCGTCGATCTTGCCGTCGCACAGCGCCGCCGACTGTTCGGAGGATTTCAGCTCGGCCGCCAGGGCGAAATCATCCACCGTGACGCCGGCGGCCGCCATCAGCACGTCGGCCAGCACCCGGGTGCCGGAGCCGGGGTTGCCGATGTTCACGCGCTTGCCCTTCATGTCCATGACCGAGGCGATGCCGGCATCGGCGCGCACCATCACATGCAGCGGTTCGGGATGGACCGAGAACACCGCGCGCAGGTCGCCATAGGGTTCATCGTCGGCGAAGGCGCCGGTGGCGTTCATCGCGGCACCCTGAACGTCGGACTGCACGACGCCGAAATCCAGCTCGCCCTCGCGGATCGTGCGGGTGTTGTAGACCGAACCGCCCGTCGATTCGACCGAGCAGCGGATGCCGTGTTCCTTGCGGTCCTTGTTGACGAGACGGCAGATCGCGCCGCCGGTCGGGTAGTAGACGCCGGTCACACCACCGGTGCCGATGGTGATGAAAGTCTGCTCCTGCGCCTGCGCGGCGGCGCCGAACGCCATCGTGGCCGCCACGGCGACCCCAGCCAGCTTCGGATTAAAAAACATTGCTTTCTCCCTTGTTGCATGTCTTTCGGGTTCGTCACTCAGACCAGTTCTCACCCAGTCTGCGCACCTGGTCCTCCATCGCGAGGATGCGATCTTCGGCCTCCGGCCCGGCCTTCGTCAACAGCAGCGTGACCAGTGCCTCGAACAGCACGAGCGTGGCCGCGTAGGAGGAAAAGAAGTTCGGGCTCACCGTCGGCACGACGAAGGCGTGATCGGCGAAGCGCAGCGCCGGCGCGGCGTGGCTGTCGGTCACCACGATCGTCGCCACGGCCTTGTCGCGCGCCGCCCTGAGCGCGTTGACCGAGCGCGCGGCATAGGGTGTCTTGACCAGGACGAACAGCGCGTCGTCCGGCCCCATCCGCGACAGGATCGCCGCGGTCGAGGTGCCGTTGCGGCCCGCGACATGCCAGTTCGAGGCGATCCACTGCGCCTGGTAGCCGAGATAGTCGATCAGCCCGGCCGACCCCATCGAGCCCAGCAGCAGCACGGTTCCCGCGCGGTGCAGCGCCTCTGCCGCCGCCTCCAGCCGGTCGGCCGAGAGGTTCTGGTCGATATAGGCGATATTGGCGATGCAGGCCCGGGCCTGTTCGTGCAGCAGGTCCGCCGCCTCGGAGCGGCGTTCGGGCTGGCGCAGGCTGCGCGCGCGTTCGGAAAACGGGATCAGCTTTTGCCCCACGGCGGCACGGCCGGCCTCGCGCAGCGCCTCGTAATCGGCGTAGCCCAGCACCCGCGCAAGCCGCGAGAAGGTCGCCGGCGACACCCCGCTGGTCTGCGCGACGGATCGCAGCGAGCGCGTCGCCACGTCGACCGGGTGGCCGGCGACGAAATCCGCCGCCGTCCGCAGCTTGGTGCTGAGTTCGGCGTAGTGTTCGCTGATGCGGTCCTCGATCGTCTCGGCCGCGGCCACGGAATCCCTCCTGCGTTGAAAACGACTGTTTCAAACGCGTTTTTTGTTGTCAACCTCTGAAACAAGTGTTTCATGGACTCCGCGAACGGAGATTGTCATGTCGATTTCTGACCTGCCGCAACACGCCGCCGTCGTGGTCATCGGTGGTGGTGTCATGGGCTGTTCGACGCTGTATCACCTGGCGGATATGGGGGCCGGCGACGCGATCCTGCTGGAGCGCAACCGGCTGACCTCCGGCACCACGTGGCATTCGGCGGCGCAGGTGCGGGCGTTGCGCCATTCCCGCAACCTGACCCGGATGATCCGCCATTCGATCGATCTTTACAGCCGGCTGGAGCGGGAAACCGGCCAGTCGGTCGGCTGGATCAACAAGGGCTCGCTGTCGATCGCGACCACCCCCGACAGGCTCACCCATATCCGCCGGCAGGAGGCGCTGGCGCTGGCCTATGGCGTGGCGGCGCAATCGATCACGGCCGGCGAGGCGGCGGAACGCTGGCCCCTGATGCGGGCCGACGACGTGATCGGCGCGGTCTGGTCGCCCGAGGATGGCCGGGTCTCGCCCTCCGATCTCTGCGCCGCGCTGGTGAAGGGCGCGCAGGCCCACGGCGCGCGGATCTTCGAGGAGACCGGCGTCACCGGCATCCTGACCGAAGGCGGCCGGATCAGGGGGGTGGAGACCACGCGCGGCACGGTGATGTGCGACGCGGTGGCGCTGTGCGCGGGGCTGTGGTCGCGCGAGGTCGGCGCGATGGCCGGGGCGGCGGTGCCGCTGTGGCCCTGCGAGCATTTCTACCTGCTCACGAAACCGGTCGAGGGGATCGCGGGCAACCTGCCCACGCTGGGCGACCATGACGGGCATCTCTACATCCGCGACGATTCCGGCGGGCTGCTCGTCGGCGCGTTCGAGCCCCGGGGCAAGGCGATCGCGGCGGGCGTGCTGGACGAAAGCTTTGCCTTCGGGCTGCTGCCGGAAGACTGGGACCATTTCGAGCCGATGATGCGCAATGCCCTGCACCGACTGCCGGCCCTGGAGACGGCCGAGGTGAAGATGCTGCTGAACGGGCCGGAAAGCTTCACGCCCGATGGCGGTTTCATGCTGGGCGAGACGGCCGAGACGCGGGGGCTGTTCCTGGGCTGCGGGATGAATTCCGTCGGTGTCGCCTCGGCCGGCGGGGCGGGGATGAACCTGGCGCATTGCATCCTGCACGGGGGCACCGCCTATGACCTTGGCGAGGCCGACGCGCGGCGCTTCGCCCCGGTTTTCGACTCGGTCGAGCACCTGATGGCGCGGGTGCCCGAGGTGCTGGGCAGCCATTACGAGATCGCCTATCCCGGCCGGCAGTTCCGCACCGCCCGCGACCTGCGGCGCGGGCCACTGGACGCCGAGCACCGCGCGGCGGGGGCGCGGTTCGGGCAGACCTACGGCTGGGAGCGGCCGCTGTGGTTCGGCGGCCCGGCGGAGCCGGTGCCGCGCTTCGCGCGGCCGGACTGGTTCGAGGCGGTCGGCGCCGAGGTCGCGGCGGCGCAGCGGGGCGCGGCGCTGATCGACGCGTCAGGCTTCGGCAAGATCGATGTCGAGGGGCCGGGGGCCGAAGCGTTCTTGCTGCATGTTTGCGCCGGCCACATGGCGCGCCCGCCCGGATCGGTGATCTACACCGCGATGCTGAACCAGCGCGGCGGGTTCGAATCCGACCTGACGGCGCAGCGGATCGCTGCGGACCATTACCGCCTGTTCGTCGGCACCGCCGCGATCCGGCGCGACATGGCCTGGCTTGCGCGCCATGCCGAGGGGGTCGACATCCGCCTGACCGACCGGACGGAGGACCTCGCCCTCATCGGCCTGATGGGGCCCGACGCGGCGCGGGTCGCCCGGGCCTGCGGCGCCGAGGGGTTCGCGGGGCTGGGTTTCTTCCGTCACGGTGCCGCCGAGATCGCGGGCCGGCCGGTGCGGGCCGCGCGGCTCTCGTATGTCGGCGAGGCGGGGTGGGAGATCACCTGCGCCTCCGCCGACGCGCCGGCGATCCATGCCGCGCTGGCCGGCGCCGGGGCGCGCCCCGCGGGGCTTTACGCCCAGACCGCGATGCGGATCGAGAAGGGGTTCCGCGCGATGGGGCACGAGCTGGACGGCGACATCACGCCGGTCGAGGCCGGGCTGATGGCCGCCACCCGCAAGGCCGGCGGGTTCATCGGCCACGCGGCGCTGGTGGCGCGGCAGGCCGAAGGCGCGGGGCCGCGGATCGTCTCGCTCGCCTTCGCCGATGACGGTGCCGTCCCGATCGGGCAGGAACCGGTCTGGCAGGGCGACGAGATCGTGGGGCAGGTCACCTCGGCGGCCTACGGCTACCGCGTCGGGCATCCGGTGGCGCTGGCCCATCTGGACCGGCCGCTGGCCGAGGGCGCGGTGGTTCAGGTCGATATCGCGCGGGAGGTCTTCGCGGCGACGGTGCGGCACCGGCCGCTTTACGATCCCGACGGGTTGCGGATGCGGGGCGATGGCCATGACTGACCCGCTGATCATGGTCGCCCCGAACGGCGCCCGGCGCGGCAAGGCCGACCACCCGGCGCTGCCGGTGACGCTGGCCGAAACCGTCGCGGCGGCGCGGGCCTGCCACGCGGCCGGGGCGGCGGCGCTGCATCTGCATGTCCGCGATGCGGCCGGCGGCCACAGCCTCGATCCGGGCCGCTACCGCGAGGCGCTGGCGGAACTTGTGCGCGTGGTGCCGGCGATGCGCGTGCAGATCACCACCGAGGCCGCCGGGCGCTACACGGTCGCCGACCAACACGCCTGCCTGCGCGACCTGCGGCCGGGCTGGGCCAGCGTCGCGATCCGCGAGATCGCCCGCGATGCCGCGCTTGCGCCGGGGCTTTATGCCCTGTGCGCCGATCAGGGGATCGAGGTGCAGCACATCCTTCACGACGCGGCCGACATCGTGCTGCTGACGCAATGGCTGGCGCGCGGTATCGTGCCGCCGGGGCCGGTCTCGGTTCTGCTGGTGCTGGGGCGATACGATCCCCCCCGCGCCGGTGCCCCGCAGGAGCTTGCGCCGCGGCTGGCGCTGCTGCCGCCGGGCGCGCGCTGGATGGTCTGCGCCTTCGGCGCGGCGGAACATGCCTGCCTTCGGGCCGCGGCGCGGGCGGGCGGGGACTGCCGCGTCGGGTTCGAGAACGGCCTTGAGGACGCCGGGGGGCGGCGCTGGGCCGACAACGCCGCCTCCGTCGCCGCGCTGCGGGCAAGCCTGAAGGAGGCCGCATGACGATCCGTACCGAACCCCTGGCCGATCCGGCCGCGGCCGAAGCCGTTCTGCGCGTTCTGCGCGGTCAACTCGATGACGCGGGTTTCACCGGGCGGCTGGCCGCGGCCGTGGCGCAGGGCTACGCGGTGATCGCCGCCTGCGACGGACCGGCGATGGTGGGGGCGCTGGGCTATCGGCTGACCTGCGATCTGCGCTGGGGCCGGTCGCTTTTCGTCGATGATCTCGTCGTCCTGGCGGACCGGCGCGGGCAGGGGATCGGCGCGGCGCTGATGCGTGCCGCCGAAGATATCGCCGCCGCCGAGGGATGCGACGCGCTGCGCCTGTGCAGCGGTCTGGACCGGACCGAGGCCCATCGATTCTACGAGGCGCAGGGCATGGACCGCATGAGCCTGCATTTCGCCAAGCCTGTCACGAAGGGATGAGCGCATGACCCATGTCTTTCACCGAAACAGCCGCAAGGCGCCGCCGAAGGCCGTGCGCGGCGCGGGCTGCTACCTCTACGACGCCACGGGCAAGGCCTATCTCGACGGGTCGGGCGGGGCGGCGGTGTCCTGCCTGGGCCATGGCGACGCGGACGTGATCGCGGCGGTGCAGGCGCAGGTGGCCGATCTGGCCTTCGCCCACACCGGGTTTTTCACCTCCGATCCGGCCGAGGCGCTGGCCGAGCTGTTGATCGCCAACGCGCCCGGCGCGCTCGACCGGGTCTATTTCGTCTCCGGCGGGTCGGAGGCGACGGAGGCGGCGATCAAGCTGGCGCGGCAATACTTCGTGGAAACCGGCCAGCCGCAGCGCCGCCACCTGATCGCGCGGCGGCAAAGCTATCACGGCAACACGCTGGGGGCGCTGGCCGCCGGCGGCAACGCCTGGCGGCGGCAGCAGTTCGCGCCGCTCTTGATCGAGGTCAGCCATATCGCGCCCTGCTACGACTACGTGCTGCGCGAGGAGGGCGAGAGCGCCGAGGCCTACGGCCTGCGCGCCGCGCAGGAGCTGGAGGACGAGATCCTGCGCCTTGGCCCCGACAGCGTGATGGCCTTCATCGCCGAACCGGTGGTCGGCGCGACGCTGGGCGCGGTGCCGGCCGCGCCGGGATACTTCCGCCGGATCCGCGAGATCTGCGACCGCCACGGGGTGCTTCTGATCCTTGACGAGGTGATGTGCGGCATGGGCCGCACCGGCCACCTGTTCGCCTGCGAGGCCGACGGCATCGCGCCCGACATCGCCTGCATCGCCAAGGGGCTGGGCGCGGGCTACCAGCCGATCGGGGCGATGCTGTGCACCGGCGCGATCCATGACGCGATCGCGGCCGGCAGCGGGTTCTTCCAGCACGGGCACACCTATCTTGGCCACCCGGTCGCGGCCGCGGCGGGCCGCGCGGTGGTGGAGAAGCTGCTGCGCGAGGGGCTGGTCGCGCGCGCCGGGGTGCAGGGCGCGGCCCTGCGCGCCGCGCTGGACGACCGGTTCGGCCAGCATCCGCATGTCGGCGACATCCGCGGCCGCGGCCTGTTCCTTGGCCTCGAACTGGTGGCCGACCGGGAGACGAAGGCGCCCTTCGATCCGGCGCGCGGGATCGCCGCCCGGATCAAGGCCGAGGCGTTCGAGGCCGGGCTGATCTGCTACCCGATGGCCGGCACCCGCGACGGGCGGCAGGGCGACCACGTGCTGCTGGCCCCGCCGTTCATCATCGACGAGGCGCAGATCGGCGAGTTGACCGACAAGCTGGCCACCGCGATCGACCGCGCGCTGGCGGGCTGAGCGGCCGGGTCAGGCGATCCGCGGCAGCGGCAGGTCCAGCCGGAGCGCCCGGCCGCCGGGCCGGTCGGCAAGCGCCAGCGTTCCGCCCAGCGCCTCGGCGCGCCGCTTCGCGGCCAACAGGCCCAGCCCGTCGCCCGCCTCCGCCTCGGGGCGGGCGTTGCCGGCCTCGTGATAGAGCGGTTCGAACAGCCGCGCCCGCGCGGCCTCGTCCCGCGCCGGCCCGTCGTCGGCAAGGTCGAAGCGCACCCACTCGATGTCGGGTGTGCGGATCTTCAGCTCGACCGTGCCCCGCGCCGTGCGCGCGATCGCGTGGTCGAGCAACTGGTCGAGCAGGCGGCGCAACTGCCCGGCATCGGCCCCGCGCGGCTCGGAGGCCGTCCGGTCCGTCAGGATGTCGAGCGCGATGCCCTTGCACGCCGCCGCCGGGCCATGCGCCTCGCGCAACTCCGCGGCCAGCGTGTCCAGCGTCACCGGCGCCGGTTCCGGCGCGAGCTGGCCG
Source organism: uncultured Rhodobacterales bacterium (assembly GCA_964448765.1). GTDB lineage: Bacteria > Pseudomonadota > Alphaproteobacteria > Rhodobacterales > Rhodobacteraceae > JANSXY01. Next base: position 15,122 of record CAYUXM010000004.1, on the reverse strand, counting down.
TCTTCGAGCCGCGTCAGGTCCACCAGCCGGTCGATCAGGGCGACCAGCCGCGCGCCGGACTCCTCGGCGGTGCGGATCAGCCGGGCCCTCTCCTGCGTCTCCGGCCCCGTGCCGAGCAGCGACAGCGCGCCCAGAACGCCGTTCAGGGGCGTCCGGATCTCGTGGCTGATCCGTTCGAGGAATTCCAGTTTCAGCCGGGCCGAGCGTTCGAGATCGAGCTGGATCGTCTTGAGATCGGTGATATCGACGATCACCCCGGCCACGCGCTGCGGCCGCCCTTCGGGATCGCGTGCGCTGATCTTGCCGCGCACCCGGCCCCAGGTCCAGTGGCCGGCACGGTGGCGCTGGCGGATCTCGATATCCAGCCGCTCGGTCGCGCCGGCGAGGTGGCGCGCCATCGCCGCGTTGAGACGGGCGAGATCCTCGGGATGGACGAGGCCGCGGAAGAACGCCGTCGGGTTTTCCCCGACATCGGCGCGACCATGGCCGACCGAGGCGAGCCAATGGTCGATCGTCTGTTCCATCAGCGTGCTGGCGCGCAGGCTGCGGCTTGCCACGTCCCATTCCCAGGTGCCGTGGCCCGATCCGTCGAGAATCGCCGCGAGCCGGCTTTCGCCACGCTTGATCTCGGTGATGTCGATCCTCAGGCTGATCCAGCCACCTTCCGCCAGCCGCCGGTCGATCGCCATGACCCAGCGCCCGTTCGCCAGCCGCACCGTGCGTTCGACCTCGGGTTCGTCGAGATGCCAGAACGCCATCGCCTCGGCGATCCATGCCTCCTCGCGGCCGATGGCATCGGGATAGGCGCCGCGGGCGATGCCGATGCGCAGCATCTCCTCGAAGCGGCGGCCGGGCACGACGGTGTCGGACATCAGCGGGAACAGTTGCCGCACCTTCTCGTTGGCCAGCGTGAACCGGCCCTCGTTGTCGAGCAGGAACACCGCGTCGGGCAGCGATTCGATCGCCGAGCGCAGATGCGCCAGCGTCGCGCTCGCCTCGCGCTCGGCGCGGCGCAGGTCGGTGACGTCGGTCCGGGTGCCGACGCGCCAGCCGTCCGGCAGCACCCTGTCGTGCATCCGGATCACCCGGCCGTCCGCCAGTTCCGTCTCGAACTCGACATCGCCGGCGGCGCGGCGGGCGAGGAAATCGGCCAGCCAGTCCTCCTCGCGGCCGCGGGCCTCGGGCACGCCGGACCGGTCGAGCACGTCGCGCACCTGGTCCTCGAAGCGCCGGCCGATCAGCGGCGCGGCATCCGGATAGCCGAACAGGTCGCCCATGCGGTCGTTGGTCAGGACCAGCCGGTCATCGGGGTCGTAGACGGCGATCCCGTCGGGCAGGGCGGCGAGCGCGCGCTGCGCCGAGGCCTCGGGCCCGGCCGCGGGATCGGCGGCCAGCGGCGCGGCCTCGCCGGTTTCGATCCAGACGCCGGACAGACCCTCCGGCCCCGGCACCACCCGGCACAGGACCGGCAGCACCCGGCCGTCATCGCCGAGCACCCGCAGGTTCCGGGCCGTGGCCGTGTCGGCGGCGACCATCCGCGCGAAGGCGGCCTGGTCATCGGGATGAACGCGCGCGCCCAGCGCCTGTGCCGTCGATGGCCCGGCCGCGGTGCCGATGAGCGCCCGCCAGCCCGGCCCGATACGGACCTTGCCGCGCGCCGGGTCGAGCCACCAGTGCGCAAGGCCCAGCCGCGCCGCCGCCTCGTCGTCGTGAAACCCTGCCGCCATCGCCTCCGGTCCTGCCTGCCCCGACCTTGGCATGCCCTGCGCGGGTTCCAACGGTTTTCTGCCGCAGCCTGTCCGAAGCGGCAGGCGACCGGCCGAAACCTGCCGGTGGGGGCAGTCCGGGCCGGCGCGGGCTCAGCCCGCCGGGCGGCGCGGCTGTCCGGCGCCGTCGCCGGCACCGGCCATGGCGCGTTCGTCATCCTTCAGTTCCAGCCACATCGCGTTCATCACCGCGAAGACCGCGGCGAGCGGCAGGCCGAGAAGCCAGGCGAAATACCACATGGCGATATCCTTTCCTCAGTAGACGGTCTGGGTGTTCTCGGTGACGTCCCGCTCGGTCACCTTGCCCCAGAGCACCCGGTAGACCCAGGCGGTATAGGCAAGGATGAGCGGCATGAAGATCACCGTGCAGACCAGCATGATGAACAGCGTCAGGTGCGAGGACGAGGCGTTCCACACCGTCAGCGAGGATTGCGGATCGGAGGACGAGGGCATGATGAAGGGAAACATCGTCAGCCCGACCGACGAGATCACCCCGAAGATCGCCATCTTCGAAGCCAGCAGGGTGGAAACCTCGCGCCCGGCGCGCAGCCCCGCCCAGGTCAGCAGGCCGCCGGCGATGCCCATCGCGGGCGCCACCGCGATCCACGGCCGCTCGGCATAGGCCGAAAGCCAACTGGCGGTGCGCGCGACCTCGAAATGCAGCGGGTTGGAGGGGCCGTCGGTCACCACCTCTCCGAGGATCCGGTAGCCGCCGATCCCGATGGCAAGCCACAGCCCGGCCAGCGCGTAGCTGCCGACGGCGGCCAGCGCGGCGACCGACCCGATGGCCCGGGCGCGGGCCTGCACAGGCCCCTCGGTCTTCACCGTCAGCCAGGCGGCGCCGTGCATCACCAGCATCGCCAGCGACACCAGCCCCGCGAGGATCGAGAACGGATCGAGCAGCCCGATGAACTTGGCGTACCAGACGCCCTCGTAGATCGTGTGCAGATCGTCGGTGAAATGGAACGGTACGCCCTGGATCACGTTGCCGACCGCCACGCCGAACAGCAGCGCCGGCACCGCGCCCGAGGCGAACAGCGCCCAGTCCCAGGCCGAGCGCCAGGCCGCGCCGTCGCGCTTGGAGCGGTACTTGAACGCCACCGGGCGGACGATGAAAGCCGCCAGCACCACGAACATCGCCAGGTAGAAGCCCGAGAAGCTGACGGCGTAGAGCGGCGGCCAGGCGGCGAAGATCGCGCCGCCGCCGAGAATGAACCAGACCTGGTTGCCTTCCCAGACCGGGCCGACGGTGTTGATCGCCACCCGGCGTTCGACATCGCTGCGCCCGACGAAGGGAAGAAGCGCGCCGACGCCCATGTCGAACCCGTCGGTCAGCGCGAAGCCGATCAGCAGGACGCCCAGCAGCGCCCACCAGACGACGCGCAGGATTTCATAGCTCAGAAGCTCGTGCAGGATCATCTTCGTCACTCCGCAGGCAGCGATTGGGGGAAGGCGGCGCGGCCCGAACCGGCCAGCGCCTCGGCATGGTCGGCCATCCAGCGCTCGGTTTCGTCGCGGTCCATGTAGGGGCCCTTGCGGATGTATTTCAGCATCAGCCCGATCTCGATCACGAACAGCACCGTGTAGAAGACCACGAAGCCCGCCAGTGTCAGCCCGACCTCGGTGATCGACAGTTCCGAAACCGACATCGCGGTGGGCAGGATGCCGTCCACCGTCCAGGGCTGGCGGCCGAACTCGGCCACGAACCAGCCCAGTTCCGCCGCGATCCAGGGCGCGGGGATCATCGCCACGGCCAGCCGCAGCGCCGGGCGCGGGAACTGCATGCCCCGGAACGAGGCGCGCCAGAAGAAATAGGCCATCGTGGCGATGAAGCCGAAGCCCAGCGCCACCATGATCCGGAACGCCCAGAACAGCGGCCAGACCCTGGGCACCGTGTCTTCGGCCGCCGCGGCGATCTGCGCCTCGGTCGCCGCGCGCGGGTCGTCGACATATGCTTTCAGCAGGAAGGCGAAGCCGAGATCGGCGGAGTGGCGCTCGAACTGCAGCCGCACCGCCTCGGGCGTCGCCTCGCGCTCGGCGCGGACGGTCATCAGCGCGTCATAGGCCAGCAGGCCCGACCGGATCCGCCCCTCGGCCTGGTCGACCAGTTCGGCGATGCCGGGGATCTCGGTCGTCAGCGACCGGGTGCCGATCAGCCCCATCGCCCAGGGGATGTGGATCGCGTAGTGCGTCTCGCGCGCCTCCTGGTCGGGAAACCCGAAGGCGGTGAAGCTCGCCGGCGCCGGCTCGGTTTCCCACATCGCCTCGATCGCGGCGAGTTTCATCTTCTGGCTGTGGGTCGCCGAATAGCCCGATTCGTCGCCCAGCACGACGACCGACAGGGCCGACAGCAGCCCGAAGGAGGCCGCGACCGCGATCGACCGGCGGGCGAGGTCGAGGTGGCGGTTCTTCAGGATGTACCAGGCCGACACGCCGATCACGAAGACCGCGGCGGTGACGTAGCCGGCGCTGACGGTATGGACGAATTTCGCCTGCGCCACCTCGTTGAACAGCACCGCGAAGAAATCGGTCATCTCCATCCGCATCGTCATCGGGTTGAATTCCGCGCCGACCGGGTTCTGCATCCAGCCGTTGGCGATCAGGATCCACAGCGCCGAGAAGTTCGAACCAAGCGCGACGAGCCACGCGACGACGAGGTGCTGCACCTTGGTCAGCTTGTCCCAGCCGAAGAAGAACAGGCCCACGAAGGTCGCCTCGAGGAAGAAGGCCATCAGCCCCTCGATCGCCAGCGGCGCGCCGAAGATGTCGCCGACGTAGTGGCTGTAGTAGCTCCAGTTCATGCCGAACTGGAATTCCATCGTGATCCCGGTGGCGACGCCGAGCACGAAGTTGATGCCGAACAGCGTGCCCCAGAATTTCGTCATCTGCCGCCAGATCGGGCGGTTGGTCATGACGTAGACCGTTTCCATGATCGCCACGATGATCGACAGGCCCAGCGTCAGCGGCACGAAGAGGAAGTGATACATGGCAGTCATGGCGAATTGCAGCCGTGACAGCTCGACGATGCCGAAGTCCATTCGTCTCTCCCGGTCTCGGCGGCGCCGGGGCGCCGCGGTAAATCATTGATCGGGGATGTATCTATTCGCGCCGGGCAACGGCCTTGACCTGAGTCAAAAAGCTGTGGCGCAGATACGTATTATTGCAGCGCAAGGGTGCGGTGCGCTGTCGCAGTCTCGGCCGCGCGGTGGCTGGCCATCAGGATCGCCGCCCGTGGCAGGGCGGCGCGAAGGCCCGCGAGCACCGCGGCGGCGGTCGCCGCGTTCAGCCCCTCGGTCGGCTCGTCGAGCAACAGCACCTCGGGGTCGCGCAGGAGCGCGCGGGCCAGCACGAGGCGGCGGCCCTCGCCGCCCGACAGGCCCTCGCCGCGCGGGCCAAGCCGCAGGTCGAGCCCGCCGCGGGCATGCAGGACGGCGGCGAGATCGACGGCCTCCAGCGCCCGCCACAGCGCCGCGTCGGTCGCGTCGGGCGCGGCCAGCCGCAGCGCCTCGGCCACCGTGCCGGCGATCAGCGCGGCGCGTTGCGGCACCAGCGTCAGCCGGTCGCGCAGCGCCGGTTCCGGCCAGTCGACGAGGGTGCGGCCGTGCAGCGTGATCCGCCCGGCGGCGGCGGGCCAGAGGCCGGCGCAGGCGAACAGGACGGTGGACTTTCCCGATCCGCTGGGGCCGGTCAGGGCCAGGGTCTCGCCCGGCCACAGCGACAGGTCGAGCCGCGCCACCACCGCCCGGCCGACGCCCGGCGCGGCCAGCGTGAGGCCCCGCACGGCAAGGACCGGGCCGTGCGGCGCCGGAGGGGCGGGCGCGGCGACGGACCGGGCCGGCGGCGCATCGGCGCCGGCCGGCGTGCGGCCCAGGTCGCGCCGGACCCGGCGCGCGGCGTCGGCCATCCGGCCCAGATCGGCCGCGGCGCGGCGCAGCGGCGCGAGGGTTTCGGCCAGCGCCAGCATCGCGAAGATGCCGAGCGCGGCGATCGCCGGAGTCACCGTGCCCGCCGCGGCGCCGGCAAGGCCAAGCCACAGCGCCCCGGCCACGACCAGCGCGCCAAGCGCCGACAGCGCCGCGCCGCTGCGCCGCTCGACCCGGTCGAGCGTGCTGCGCAGCGCCCGTCGCCGCGCCTCGGCCGCGCGGACGGTGCCGGCCTGGGCCTGAAGGCTGCCGTAGACGGCCAGGTCGCGACGGGCGCGGACCAGATCGATCAGCCGGCTGCGAAACGCCTGCGTCGCCGCCTCGCCGCGCCGTGCCAGCGGCACCGCACGGCGGGCCGCGAGCGCGAAGATCGTCGCCCCGCCGGCCAGCCAGGCGACAAGCCCCCAGGTCGCCACCGCCGGGCCGGCCAGAAGCCACAGCGCGACGAAGGCCGCCAGTTGCGCGGCAAGGCCGGCGGCCAGCGGCAGCGCCAGCCGCAGCGGCACCCCGTCGAGCGCGTCGATATCGGCCGTCAGCCGGTTGAGCGCCTGCGCGCCGCGCAGCCGCGCCATCCGGTGCAGGGGCGCGGCCATCATCCCGTCGAGCAGCCGCAGCCGCAGTGCCTCGAGCGCCCGCAGCGTGGCGTCATGGGTCGACAGCCGTTCGCCGTAGCGCGCCGCGGCCCGGCCAAGCGCGAGGAACCGCACCCCGGCGGAGGGGCGAAAAACATCGAACACCGCGCCCGTGCCGGCCAGCCCCGCCGCCGCCGCCGCGGTGATGAACCAGCCCGACAGGCCCAGCAGCGCCACCCCCATTGCCAGCACGGCAAGGCCCAGCGCCGCGCCGCGCAGGAACGCCCGCTGCCGGTCGCGCCACAGCGTTCGCAGAACGAACCACAGCGCGCTCATGCCGCGCCCCCGACTGTCACGATCCGGTCCATCCGGCGGGCCAGCGCCATGTCATGCGTCGCCACGATCAGCGTGGCCCCGTCGCGGGCCGCCGCCAGCAACCCCTCGGCGACGTCCGCGGCGGTGCCGGCATCGAGGTCGGCGGTCGGTTCGTCGGCGAGGATCACGTCGGGCCGGCCATGCACCGCGCGGGCCAGCATCACCCGCCGCGCCTCGCCGCCCGACAGGCCGGTGCCGGTTTCGCCCAGCCGGGTGTCGAGCCCCCGCGGCAGCGCGGCGACCACCGGGCCCACCGCGGCACGCTCCAGCGCCGGGCCGGGATCGCCGCCACGGTCCAGCGTGACGTTGCGGCGCAGGCTTGCGGCGAGGAAATGCGGCGCCTGCGGCATCCAGCCGATCCGCGCCCGCCAGGCATCGGCGCAGGTCCGGTCGAGCACCCGGCCGGCCACCTCGACCCGGCCGGGGCCAGGCGCGGCAAGCCCGGCGATCAGCCGAAGGAGCGTGGTCTTGCCCGCGCCGCTCGGCCCGACCAGTGCGATCGTCTCGCCCGCCGCGATGGCGATCTCGGGCAGGGGCCGGCCGTCCGGGGTGCGGCCGCCCGACACCCGGATCGTCGCGGGGCCGGGCAGCGGCGCGGCGGGTCCGCCGGTGCCGGGCAGCGCGGGCGTGTCGGCCGCTTCCCAGCGGGCGACCTCGTCCGCCACCGCCAGGGCCGCGGCGCGGTCGTGCCAGGCCGCGGCGAGGTCGCGCAGCGGCTGGAAGACCTCGGGTGCGAGCAGCAGAAGGAAGATCCCGGCCTCGGGCGACAGCGGCCCGCCCCAGCTGCCGAAGCCCAGCAGGCCAAGAAGCGAGAACCCGACATAGACCGCCACCATCGCCACCCCGAGCGCGGCGAAGAGTTCCAGAACGGTGGAGGACAGGAAGGCCACCCGCAGCACCGCCATGGTGCGCGCGCGCAACTCGGCCGCCGAGGCCGCGAAGCCCGCGCGGACCGGGCCGGCCGCGCCGAGCAGGCGGATGTCGACCAGCGCCGAAAGCCGTTCGACCAGCAGGTCGTTCAGGCTGCCGATCTCGGCCATCTGCCGGGCGCTGGCCTCGCGCGCGGCCATGCCGACCAGCGCCATGAACACCGGGATCAGCGGCCCGGCGACCGCCAGCACCGCCGCCGCCGCCCAGGACTGCCAGGCGGTGAGGATCAGCAGCAGCGGCGGAACGATCGCGACGCGGGCCCGGGCCGGGGCGTAGCGGGTCACATAGGGCGCCAGTGCCTCGGCCTTCTCGGCGGCCAGCGCGGCGATGGCGCCGGCCCCGCCGAACGGACTGTCGGCGGCGCGCCGGGCCTCGGCCGCGACGATCCGGTCGCGCAGCGCCCCGACGACGGTTTCGGCCGCGCCCTGCGCCGCGGCATCGGCGGCCAGCGCCAGCGCGGCGCGCAGCAGCCCCAGCCCGGCGAAGCCCGCCGCCAGCACCGCGGCCGGCATCTCCCGCCCGGCGACGAGCCCGCCCAGCGCGAGGGCAAGGATCCCGGCCTGCAGCGGCCAGACCAGCGCCGCGGCGACCGACAGGGCGGCCGCCCGGTGCAGCCCGCCGCGGGCCGGCGCGACGAGATGCGCGAGCGCGGTCGCCTCGGGAGCGGATCGATTCGTCATGGATCACCAAAGGTGCGTGGGAGATGCCTAATAAGCGGCGCGGAAGTCCGGCGACTTGATCTCGATCAGGCCGCGCGCAGTGTCTTGCCGCGGCCCGGTGACCGGGTTTCACCTGTCTGGCGCACAAGCGTCGTATCCCTGTCGCGCAAGCATGCCTGACTGACGCGCACGGGAGATGGTGCGATGTTTTCACTTGCCGGTCAGAAGGTGCTCGTCGTCGGGATCGCCAATGCGCAGTCCATCGCCTGGGGATGCGCGCAGGCGTTTCGCGCACAGGGCGCCGATCTTGCCGTCACCTGGCTCGACGACCGGGCCGAGCCGCATGTGCGGCCGCTGGCCGAGGCGGTCGGCGCCGAGATCACGGGGCCGCTCGATGTCACGCGGGCCGGCGAGATGGAGGCGCTCTTCGCCACGATCGCGGATCGCTGGGGGCGGCTCGACACGCTGCTGCATTCCATCGCCTTTGCGCCGAAGGCCGATCTGCACGGCCGCGTCGTCGATTGCAGCGCCGAGGGCTTCGGGCTGGCGATGGATGTCTCGGTCCATTCCTTCCTGCGGATGATCCGGGCGGCCGAGCCGCTGATGCAGGACGGCGGCACCTGCCTGTCGGTGTCGTTCTTCGGATCCTCGCGCGTGGTGCGGCACTACAACCTGATGGGGCCGGTCAAGGCGGCGCTGGAAAGCGCGGTCCGCTACGCGGCCGCGGAACTCGGGCCAAGGGGAATCCGGGTGCATGCGCTGTCGCCCGGGCCGCTGGCCACGCGGGCGGCCTCGGGGATCGATCATTTCGACGCGCTGCTGTCCGAAGCGGCCGACCGGGCGCCGACCCACCATCTCGCCACGATCGAGGATGTCGGCGCGATGGCCGCCTTCCTCGCCGCGCCGGAGGCGCGCAACCTGACCGGCGGTGTCCATGACATCGACGGCGGCTATTCGATCACCGCGTGAGAGGTCTGCCATGGGCAATGTCTTCGATCTGTTCGACCCGACCCGGCCGCAGGGAGCCGGCCGCGCGACCGGCGACGCGTTCGAACGTGCCGACCGGGCGATGCGGGCGGCGCGCGACGAGGTCGACGCGGCGCGCCGGACCGGCGACATCCAGCTGCGGGCGCTGGCCCGCCACGGCCGCCGGATCGTCGAGACCCACGCCGGCCGCACCGAGGCGGCGATGACGCGGGCGATGGAGCTGGCGCAGGCGCTGCACGGCGCCCATACCGCCGGCACGCTCGCCGCCGCCTGGCAGGCCTACCAGCGCGACGCGGCCGAGCGCGCGGTGCTGACGGCCGACGTGTTGCGCCGGCGCGGCGACATCTTCCTCGAACACGAGGCGGCGGGCTGCCCGCCGGTCCTCGTGCACGATTACGAACTGGTGATGGACGGTGCCGACCTGCCGTTCCCGTCGAACTACATGCTGCTGCGGATCCTGCCGCCCGAGGGCATCGAGATCAACGATGCGCGCCGGCCCTACATCATCATCGATCCGCGCGCCGGACACGGGCCGGGGATCGGCGGCTTCAAGATCGACAGCCAGGTCGGCGTGGCGCTGCGCGAACATCACCCGGTCTATTTCGTCGCCTTCCGGCGCGATCCCGCGCCGGGCCAGTTCCTGAGCCATGTCACCCGGTCCGAGGCGGCCTTCGTGCGCGAGGTGATGCGCCGTCACCCGCAGTCCTCCAAGCCGATCGTGATCGGCAATTGCCAGGGCGGCTGGGCGACGCTGCTGCTGGCGGCCACCAATCCCGACATCACCGGCCCGGTGGTGATCAACGGCGCCCCGGTCGCGCCCTGGGCCGGGATCGTGGGCGAGAACACGATGCGCTACAATGCCGGGGTTCTGGGCGGGGCCTGGATCCCGATGCTGCTGTCCGACATCGGCGGCGGGCTGTTCGACGGCGCGCATCTGGTGCAGAATTTCGAACTGCTGAACCCGTCGCGCACGATGTTTCGCAAATATGCCGACCTGTTCCGCGACGTCGATCACGCCGGCAAGACCTTTCTCGACTTCGAAACCTGGTGGGGCGGGTTCTTCCTGCTCACCGAGCCGGAAATCCGCTGGATCGTCGAACAGCTGTTCATCGGCAACCGGCTGGTCAAGAACGAGGCCCGGATCGAGCCGGGCCGCCCGGTCGACATCAAGGCGATCCGCGCGCCGATCATCGTTTTCGCCAGCCATGGCGACAACATCACGCCGCCGCAGCAGGCGCTGAACTGGATCGCCGAGACCTATGCCGACGTGAACGAGATCCGGATCCGCGGCCAGCGCATCGTCTACATGGTGCACGAGAAGGTCGGCCACCTCGGCATCTTCGTGTCATCGAAGATCGCCAACAAGGAGCACAGCGAGGTCGCCTCGACGCTCAAGACGATCGAGGCGCTGGCGCCGGGCCTTTACGAGATGCAGATCGAGGATGTCGTCGAGCGCGACGGCAGAACGCATTTCACCGTCGGTTTCGTCGAACGCAGGCTGGAAGACATCCGCGCGCTGGACGACGGCACCGAGGACGAACGTCCCTTCGCCGCGGTCGCCCGCGCCTCCGAGGTGCAGGCGCAGATCTACGACGCGGCGGTCAGGCCCGTCGTCCGGGCCGCGGTCAGCGGCACGACGGCCGAGATCAGCCGGGCGCTGCATCCGCAGCGGCTGGGCCGGGCGGTGATGTCGTCGCGCAATCCGGTCATGGGGCAGGTGGCACAGGCGGCCGAGACGGTGCGCGCGGCCCGCAGCCCGGCCGCGGCCGACAACCCGTTTCTGGCCGCCGAGGCGCTGTGGGTGCAGATGGCCGAACAGGCGATCGACGTCTGGCGCGACAGCCACGACATGGCCTTTGAACTGGCCTTCCACGCGCTTTGGGGCAACCCGTTCGCGCGCGCCTTCGGCCGCACGCACGAGGCGCGCCGGACGCTGAAATCCGCCGACGAACTGCGCGGGCTTCCCGAGGTGGCCGCGGCGCTTTACAACATCGACCGGGGCGGTTTCGAAGAGGCGGTGATCCGGATGCTGATCCTTCTGGCGGACAATCGGGGCTCGGTGCGCCGCGACCGGCTGGAACGGTCCAGCCGCGTGCTGACCCGCGCCGAGCCGTTCCGGTCGCTGGGCGCCGAGCGCCGCGCGATGATCATCCACGAACAGACGCTGATCGCCACCTACGAGCCCGAGCGCGCGATCGCCACGCTGCCCCGGCTTCTGCCCGGCGAAGACGAGCGCCGGCTGGCCTGCGAGACCGTGCAATACGTGCCCGGCGCGATCGACGAGATGTCGCCGCGAACGCTGGACCTGTTGCAGCGGTTCCGCGCGGTCCTTGGCCAGCCGCCGCTGACCGGCGACATCGCCGCCGATCCGCTGCGCGCCGGGCTGCCGACGCCGGAGGATGGCGGCGATCCCGCGCCGGACGCGGCCGGGCCTGCCGCGACGCCGGCGGCCGGCGGCGCCGGGGCCGGGCCGGCGGGCGGCCGGGGGCGGGGCCGGCCGCGACGGAGAGCCTGACATGCATCTTGAAAACCGCACCTTCGCGCAGATCGAGGTCGGCGAGACGGCGGAGCTGCGCCGCCTGATCACGCCCGACGATCTGTATGTCTTCGCCGCCGCCTCGGGCAACTTCAACCCGATGCACCTGCCCAAGGCCGAGGGCGCGGCGCCCGGCGGGCCGGAAACGGTGGCCTCGGGGATGTTCGTCGCCGCGCTGATCTCGGCGCTGCTGGGCACCCGGCTGCCCGGCCCCGGCACGCTCTACCGCCGCCAGTTCCTCGAATTCCACGCCCGCGCCCATGCCGGCGACGAATTGTGCATCCGTGTCACGGTGCGCGAGAAGTTCGACGATGGCGGCCTTGCCATCGCGACCGAGGTGCGCCGGATCGGCGACGACGCGCTGATCGTGGCCGGCGAGGCCGAGGTGATCGCCCCGACCGAACCCTTCGCCAGCGATTCCATCGACATTCCGGGCCTGATCGTCGAACGGCACCGGCATTTCCAGGCGCTGCTGGCGCGGGCGCGCGACCTGCCGCCGCTGCCCACCGCGGTGGTCTGCCCCGACGAGGCCAAATCGCTGGGCGGCGCGTTGCTGGCCGCCGGGGAGGGCCTGATCACGCCGATCCTGATCGGGCGCCGGGCCGCGATCGAAGCGGTGGCGACGGACACCGGGGCCGACCTGTCCGGCCTCGACCTGATCGACGTGGACGGGGGCGACCGGGCCGCGGCGGCGCAGGCCTGCCGGCTGGTGCATGACGGCCGCGCCGCGGCGGTGATGAAGGGGCATCTGCATACCGACGACCTGTTGCACCCGATGCTCGACAAGGAACGGGGGCTGCGGGTCGGTCGCCGGTTCACCCATGTCTTCGTGATGGACGTGCCGGGCCAGCCGCAGCCGGTGATGGTGACCGATGCCGCGATCAACATCGCGCCGGACCTCGCCACCAAGGTCGATATCGTGCAGAACGCCATCGATCTCGCGCTGGCTTTGGGGATCGAGCCGCGGGTCGGCGTGCTGTCGGCGGTGGAGACGGTCAATCCCGCGATCCAGTCCTCGATCGACGGGGCGCTCTTGTCGAAGATGGCCGAACGTGGCCAGATCCGGGGCGGGCTGGTCGAGGGGCCGCTGGCGATGGACAATGCCGTCGATGTCGGGGCGGCCCGCACCAAGGGTCTTAAGGACGGGGTGGCGGGGCGCGCCAACATCCTCGTGGTGCCCGATCTCGACGCCGGAAACATGCTGGCCAAGCAACTGGCCTTCATCAGCCATGCCGAGGGCGCGGGGGTGATGCTGGGCGCGAAGGTGCCGGTGATCCTGAATTCGCGTTCCGACAGCGCGATGTCGCGGCTGGCCTCCTGCGCGGTGGCGGCGCTGCATCACGCGGCCGGGCCGGCGCGATGACCGCGGCCGTCCTGACGCTGAACGCGGGGTCGTCCTCGCTCAAGCTCGCGCTGTTTCCGGCAGAGGGCGACACGGCGCTGGCCACCGCGCAGGCCGACCGGATCGGGCCGGAGGGCACGCTGGTGATGGCCGATGCCGGGGGCAGGGCGATCGAGGTGCCGGAGGGCGACCTGTCAAGCCATGCCGGCGCGCTGGCGGCGGCGCTGGCGGGGTTTCGCGGCGCCTTTCCCGATCTCGACCTGCGCGCGGTCGGCCACCGGGTGGTGCATGGCGGCGCCGACTATGCCGCGCCGGTCACCGTGGACGGCGCGATCCTTGACGATCTCGCGCGGCTGGAACCCTTCGCACCGCTGCACCAGCCGCACAACCTTGCCGGCATCCGGGCCGCGATGCAGGCCTTTGCCGATGTGCCGCAGGTCGCCTGTTTCGACACCGCCTTCCACCGCGCCCATCCCTGGGTGCATGACACCTTCGGCCTGCCGCGCGAGTATTACGACCGGGGCGTGCGGCGCTACGGCTTTCACGGGCTGAGCTACGACTACATCGCCGGGGCCCTGACCGGGATCGCGCCGGAGGTGGCGACGGGACGGGTGGTGGTGGCGCATCTGGGCAACGGCGCCTCGATCTGCGCGATCCGCGAAGGCCGCTCGGTCGCCTCGTCGATGGGGTTTTCCGCGCTCGACGGGCTGCCGATGGGCACCCGCTGCGGCCAGCTCGACCCCGGCGTGATGCTTTACCTGATGGACCAGGAGGGGATGGGGCCCGAGGAAATCTCGGACCTGCTCTATCGCCGTTCGGGCTTGCTGGGCCTGTCGGGCCTGTCGAACGACATGCGCCGGCTGGAGGCCGCGGGCACCCGCGAGGCCGACGAGGCGATCGCCTATTTCACCACCCGCATCCGCCGCGAACTGGGCGCGATGGCCGCGGCGCTGGGCGGGATCGACGCTTTCGTCTTTACTGGCGGGATCGGCGAGAACTCGGCCCGGGTGCGCGCCGAGGTCTGCGACACCACCGGCTGGATGGGCGTGGCCGTCGATCCGGCGCGCAACGCGCGCAATGCCACCGTTATCTCGCCCGACGGCGCGGCGGTGCCGGTGCTGGTGGTGCCGACGAACGAGGAACTGGTGATCGCCCGCGCCGCCCGCGCCGCCGTGCGGCAGGCGTGAGGGGGCGGGCGTGTCGGGCGGCGCCGGTCAGGTTCGCGGCGGCGGCTCCACCCCCGCCGCCACCGCCAGCCGCACCGCGGCGGCGAGACTGTCGGACCCGGTCTTGCGCATCGCGTTGCGGCGGTGCACCTCGGCGGTGCGCGGCGAGATGCCGAGTTGCCGCGCGATTTCCTTGTTGGTGTGACCGGCGACCAGCAGCACCATGACCTCGCGTTCGCGCGGCGTCAGCCGGTCGATCCGGTCCCGCGCGACCGGATCGGCCCTGCGCCGCGCGGTCCCGGCCTGCGCGACCGCGGCGAGCAGCCGCTCCGGCGGCGCGGGCTTCTCGACGAAATCGATCGCCCCGAGCCGCATCGCCTCCACCGCCTGCCGGACATCGGCGTGCCCCGTCAGCACCACGAAACCGAGATCGGGCGCCAGCCTGCCGACGCTGCGCAGCAGGTCGATCCCGCTCATGTCCGGCAGGTTCAGGTCGATGATCGCGCAGCCGGTTACGGTGTTGTCCAACCCGGACAGGAACGCGCCGCCGTCGGGAAACACCGCGACAGGGTGGCCGCGCTCGATGAACAGCAGGGCCAGGGAATCCCGCACGGCGGGATCGTCCTCGACGATATGGACAGGGACGGTCACCGCGGCGCCCCGGTCTGCCGGCGCCAGCCCCGCGGCCGGCGGGGCCGATGACGCGCGCAGGGCCGGGCCTCGGCCCGCGGCGCCCCGACCTTCCCGATCGCACGGTTTCTTCTGTCACACGGCATTCGACGGAGCCTGAATCGGTTCCCGGCTGCTTGGCTCCGGTCATCACAATAGCATAACGGACGTCAGATTATTCCCGTTGCGGGCCGAGC
>CAYUXM010000003.1:0-39764 GCA_964448765.1 uncultured Rhodobacterales bacterium | reverse complement strand
GGGCCGCGCTGATCGGCGGGTTCCCGGCGGTCTACGGCCTGATCGGGGCCTTCACGTTCATCCTGTGGGCGCGGCTGGGCGCGGTGAACGCGAACCGGGCGCGGGCGTTCTCGCTGATCGGGTTGCTGCTGGGCATCCAGCTGGTGTTCGGGCTGATCTTCGGCGCGACATGGGACTGGGTCGCCGATGTCGCGGGCTTCGCGGCGGGCTTCGCGCTGTCGTTCCTGCTTGGCCCCGGCGGCTGGTCGGCGTTGCGCGCGCGTCTCCGTCACCGCTGACGCGACAGGGCGGCGCGGAACTCGTCCGGGCGGAAGGCGCCCAGCGCCACGCCGGCGCCGAAATAGGCCACCATGCCGGCGACGACCAGCAGGGCGAGCGCGAGGTAGCGCAGGCCCGGCGCCACCAGCATCGGCGCCAGCGCCAGCGCCACGCCCCACAGCACCGCGCCCATCAGCGCCGAGGCCGCGACGATCCGCGGCAACCGGGCGCGGAACCGCGCATCGGCCCGCCCCGCCGCCCCCATCCCCCGCGATCCGCGCCACAGGAGCCAGACCATCGCCCAGCCCGCCGCCGTCGTGCCCAGCGCCGCGGCGATGAAGCCCAGCGCCGGCGCCAGCCCGACGGCCACCACCGCGTTCACCACCATCGCCACCACCGCGTAGCGGAACGGGCTGCGGGTATCCTCGCGCGCGAAGTAAAGCGGTTGCAGCACCTTTTGCAGCACGAAGGCCGGCAGCCCCGCGCCGTAGACGGCGACCGCCAGCGCGGTGGCCGCGGTATCGGCCGGGCCGAAGGCGCCGCGTTCGAACAGCACCGAGGTCAGCGGCCAGGCGATCACCACCAGCGCCACCGCCGCCGGCACGGTCAGCGCCATGCCGAATTCCGCCGCGCGGCTGAAACTGGCCTGCCCGCCGGCCGCGTCCCCGGCCTTCAGCCGCCGCGACAGGTCGGGCAGCAGCACCACGCCGATGGCGATGCCGACCACGCCCAGCGGCAACTGGTACAGCCGGTCGGCATAGGACAGCCAGGCCACCGCGCCGTCGAAGAAGCTGGCCACCTGCCGGCCGATGATCAGGTTCACCTGCACCACCCCGCCGGCCAGCATCGCCGGCCCGGCGATCACCGCCAGCCGCCGCATCTCGGGCGACAGCCGCGGCCGCGACGGCACCAGCCGGAACCCGGCCCGCGCCGCCGCCTGCCAGACCAGCGCAAGCTGCGCGATCCCGGCCACCGGCACCGCCCAGGCCAGCGTGTCGCCCACCGGCCAGCCCAGCGCCCCGGCGCCGACGAGCGCGGAAATGAAGATCACGTTCAGCAGGACCGGCGCGGCGGCGGCGGCGGCGAAGCGCCCGGTGGCGTTCAGCACCCCCGACAGGAGCGCGGCAAGCGAGATGAACAGGATGTAGGGAAAGGCGATCCGGCCGTAGCCGACCGCCAGCGCGAACCGCTCGTCCACGGCGAAGCCGCCGGCCAGCGCCAGCACCAGCCAGGGCATCGCCGCCAGCGCCACCACCGTCAGCACGATCAGCACGGTGGCCAGGCCCGCCATCGCCTCGCGCGCGAAGCCGGCGGCATCCTCCCCGGCCTCCAGCCGTTTCGAGAACATCGGGATGAAGGCCATGTTGAACGCGCCCTCGCCGAAGAACCGGCGAAACATGTTGGGCAGGGTGAAGGCCACCAGGAACGCCTCGGCCACCGGCCCGGCGCCCAGCGTGCGGGCGATCAGGATGTCGCGCGCGAAACCCAGGATCCGGCTGGCGAAGGTCCAGCCGCCCACCGTCATGAAGCCCTTGACGAGCCGGATCGGCTGCATCAGGCGCGCGCCCTTTCCGCGCCCTCGGTGATCGCCTGCCTGAGCTTGCGTTCCAGCGCCGCCTGCTTGTGGCGGGCATGCAGCTTCAGCCCGAACATGTCCTTGACGTAGAAGCTGTCGACGACCTGCGCGCCATAGGTCGCGATCACCGCCGAGGCGATGTAGATGTTGTTGGCCGCCAGCGTCCGGGTCAGATCATACAGCAGGCCGGGCCGGTCGCGGGTATCGACCTCGATGATCGTGTAGATATCGGACCCCTCGTTGTCGAAGGTGATCGAGGTCGGGAAGGTGAACTGGCGTTCGCGCTTCTTGATCTTGTCGCGCGAGCGCAGCGCCTCGGCGGCGACGACCTCGCCGCGCAGCGTCTTGTCGATCATGCCGCGCAGCCGCGGCAGGCGCGCGGCCTCGTAGGGCTTGCCCTCGGCGTCCTGGATCCAGAACACCGCCGTGGCATAGCCGTCCTTCGAGGTATAGGTCCGCGCGTCGACCACGTTCGCGCCCACCAGCGCCAGCGCCCCGGCGAGACGCGAGAAGATGCCGGGATGATCGGCCAGCGCGAAACACACCCGCGTCGCGTCGCGGTCGAGGTCGGGCTTGATGTCGATCCGGATCTCGTCGTCGCCGAGGTCGCGCAGCAGCCCCGCGAACACCGCCTGGGTATCGGTCGACAGGCCCTGCCAGTAGGGGCCGTAATGCCGCGCGACCTCGGCGCGCAGGTCTTTCGGCGCCCAGTCGGCAAGCGCCTCGCGCAGCGCGCGCTTGGCCTCGTTCTCGGCCTTGTCGCGGTTGAGATGCTCCAGCCCGTCCTCCAGCGCCTGCGCCGTCAGCCCGTAGAGCCGGCGCAGCAGCATCGCCTTCCAGTTGTTCCACGTCCCCGGCCCGACCCCGCGGATGTCGCAGACCGTGAGAACAGTGAGCAGGTCGAGCCGCTTGCGGGTCTTCACCGCCTTGGCGAAGTCGCGCAGCGTGCGCGGGTCCGACAGGTCGCGCTTCTGCGCCATGTCGGACATCAGCAGGTGATAGCGCACCAGCCATTCGACGGTTTCGGATTCCTCGGCGTTCAGCCCCAGCCGCGGCGCCACCCGGCGCGCGATCAGCGCGCCGAGGATCGAATGATCCTCGGGCCGGCCCTTGCCGATGTCGTGCAGGAACAGAGCGATGTAGAGAACCCGGCGGTTCACCCCCTCGGCGAGGATCCGGCTGGCGATCGGCAGTTCCTCCACCAGGTCGCCGCGCTCGATCTGGGCGAGGATGGCGATGCACTGGATGATGTGCTCGTCCACCGTGTAATGGTGGTAGACGTTGAACTGCATCATCGCCACGACCGGCTCGAATTCCGGCACGAAGGCCGACAGCACGCCCAGTTCGTTCATCCGCCGCAGCGCCCGTTCGGGGTTGCCGTGGTTCAGCATCAGGCCGAGGAACAGCTTCGCCGCCTCCGGGCTGTCGCGCATCTCGTCGTCGATCAGGTGCAGGTTCGCCGCCGCCAGCCGCATCGCGTCGGGATGCAACAGCAACCCGGTGCGCAGCCCCTCCTCGAACATCCGCAGGATGTTGAGCTTGTCGGCGACGAAGGCTTCGGGGTCTTCCACCGTCAGCCTGCCGTGCAGCACGGCATAGCCCTTGCGCACCTTGCGGCGGCGCCGGAACAGCCCGACGAGCATCGGCGCGCGCTTGGCGTGCCGCGCCTCCAGCGCGGTCAGGAACACCCGCGTCAACTCTCCCACCCGCGTGGCGTGGCGGAAATAGTCCTGCATGAAATGCTCGACCGCGCGCCGCCCGCCGAGATCCTCGTAGCCCATCCGCTCGGCCAGGGTCACCTGCATGTCGAAGGTCAACTGGTCGGCGGCGCGGCCCGCGACCTGGTGCAGGTGGCAGCGCACCGCCCAGAGAAAGCTTTCGGCCTCGCGGAACGTCTCGTATTCGTCCTGCGAGAACACGCCAAGGGGCACCAGATCGGCGGCGGAGCGGACACCGTGCAGATACTTGCCGATCCAGTAGAGCGTCTGCAGGTCGCGCAGCCCGCCCTTGCCCTCCTTCACGTTCGGCTCCAGCACATAGCGCTGGCCGCCCTGCCGCTTGTGCCGCGCCGCGCGCTCCTCCAGCTTGACCTCGATGAACTCCGCCCCGGTCTTGGCGAACAGCTCGGCGCGCAACCGGTCGTCCAGCTCACCGGCCAGCGCCGCGTCGCCGGACAGGAACCGGTGTTCCAGCAGCGCGGTGCGGATCGTCGCGTCCTCGCGGCCCAGCCGCAGGCAATCCTTCACCGTGCGCGAGGCATGGCCGACCTTCAGCCGCATGTCCCACAGCATGTAGAGCATCGATTCGATCACGCTTTCGGCCCAGGCGGTGATCTTCCAGGGCGTCAGGAACAGCAGGTCGACATCGGAATGCGGCGCCATCTCGGCCCGGCCGTAGCCGCCGACGGCCAGCACCGAAAGCCGCTCGGCCTCGGTCGGCGTGCCCGGCCTGTGCAGGTGCCGGGTGGCGACATCGAAGGCGACCGCGACGATCGCGTCGGTCATGTCGGCATAGGCGCGCACGGTGGCCCGGGCGCGGCGCGGATGGGTCAGGAACTCCGCCTCGATCGCGGCCATGCCCGCCGCCCGCGCCGCCGTCAGCACGCGCACGACCTCGGCGCGGCGCGCCTTGTCGTCGGCAAGGCCGGGCAGCACCGCGTCGAGATGCTCGATCAGCCGGTCGGAGCGAAAGCCGGGAACCGCGCCCTCGGCCTCGGTGTCGATCAGGCCGGGGGCCTGCGGTTCAGAAACCGGAGAGGCCGAAGCTGCGAGGGGCTGGGTCAATCACGAACACCTGGTTGCTCTGGACCTGCGCGACGGCAAGGCCCCGTTCGTTGGTGCCGTCCGGCAGCAGCCGGAACACGCCGTTCACCCCGGCGAACCCCGCCGGCTGGGTCAGCGAGGCCCCCGTCAGGGCCGAGGAACTGCCCTGCCGCACCAGTGCCCCGATCGCCGCGATCCCGTCATAGGCCAGCCCCGCGATCGGGTGCGGCGGGCCGCCGTGGGCCTGCGCGTAGCGGGCTGAGAACTGCTCGGCCAGCGCCGGGTCGGGCAGCGCGAACCAGCCGCCCTGCACGCCGGGCAGCGCAAGGGTGCCGGGCGGAATGTCCCATCGGGTGAGGCCGATATAGGTCACCGTCGCCGGGTCGATCCCGGACTCCGGCAGCATCTGCGCCAGGTAGGGCAGCGCCCCGGCGGTATCGGCGGTCAGGAACACCGCGTCGGCCTGCATCGTGCGCACCGTCTCGACGATCTGCGGCACGGCGGCGATCACGCCCTCCTGGCTGAACTCGTAGCCGATCATCCCGGCGACGGTGATGCCCGAGCGGATCAGCGCCGCCTCGATCGCGCGGCGGCCCAGCTCGCCCGCCTGGTTCTGGTCGTAGACCACGACGATGCGCGACTTGCCCTGCCGCGCCGCATAGGCGGCCAGCCGGTTGGCGGTGTTCTGGAAGGTCGGGCCCAGCACGAAGACATTGCCGCCCGCCACCGCCGGGTTGTTCGAGAACGCCAGCACGTTGACGCCCGAGGGCGCCACGGCAAGGCCCGCGGCATTGGCCGATTCCGCATAGACCGGGCCAAGGATGATCTTGGCGCCGTCGCTGACCGCGCGGCGCGCGGCATCGGCGGCCAGCGGTGCCGCGCCGCCGGTATTGTAGACCCGAAGGTCGATCTGTACGCCCTGCAGGTCGGCGATCGCCAGCTGCGCGGCCTGGGTCAGAGACCGCGCCAGCACCTCGTCGCCGGAATTGCCCGACCCCGACGGCACCAGAAGCGCCACCGGCACCGGCGCCGATGTGTTGACGCTGGGCCCGCCAAGGCCGGTGGGCTGGCAGGCGGCCAGCGCGGTCAGCGCCAGCGCGGCAAGGCTGCGCGGGATCGACTTGCGGGCCTGTCTCAAACGGGCGAACATGCGGCGGTCCTTCATCCGGGGGCAGGTCGGGGCGGGGCGGTGCGCCTCGGCGCATCGCGCCAGACCCTATGCGCTTCCGGATGCGAAGTAAACTTTGAGCGGGGGGCCAGCGGCATGGGCGGCGTCGGGCAGCCGGGCGCGAAACCGGTCGAACCGGGGCTCTACCTGATCGCCACGCCGATCGGCGCGGCGCGCGACATCACGCTGCGCGCGCTCGACCTGCTGGCCGGGGCCGATGTGATCGCGGCCGAGGATACCCGCAGCCTGCGCCACCTGATGGAGATCCACGGCATCGCGCCGGACGACCGGCCGCTGGTCTCCTACCACGACCACAATGCCAAGACCGCCCGGCCAAGGCTTATGGCGGCCCTCGCGGCGGGCAAATCGGTCGTCTACGCCTCCGAGGCCGGCACGCCGCTGGTGGCCGATCCGGGCTACCAGCTGGCCGGCGCCGCCGTGGCGGCGGGGCACCGGCTGGTCTCCGCGCCCGGCCCCTCGGCGGTGCTGGCGGCGCTCACCGTCTCGGGCCTGCCGTCCGACCGGTTCCTGTTCGCCGGCTTCCCGCCACCGGCGAAAACCGCGCGGGCCGCGTTCCTGAGGGAGCTTGCCCCGGTGCCCGCCACCCTGGTCCTCTACGAAAGCCCGAAACGGCTGGGCGCGCTCCTGGCCGAGATGGCCGCGCAGTTGGGCGAAACCCGCGCGGCCGCCGTCTGCCGGGAACTGACCAAGAGGTTCGAGGAGGTGCGGCGCGGCACGCTGGCCGACCTCGCGGCCCATTATGCCGGCGCGCCGCCGAAGGGCGAGATCGTGGTGCTGGTCGACCGCGCCCGCGGCCGTGCGGCCGGGCCCGAGGATGTCGATGCCGCGCTGGCCGACGCGCTCGCGCGGCTCTCGGTCAAGGATGCCGCGGCCGAGGTCGCCGCCGCGCTCGGCCTGCCGCGGCGCGAGGTCTACCAGCGCGCGCTCGACCTTGGCCGGGCGGCGCGGGAATGAGCGGCGCGCGCTCCGTCGCCGCCGGCCTCGCGGCGGAAGACGCCGTGGCCCGGCACTACGCGGCCCGCGGGGCCGAGGTGATCGCCCGCCGCTGGCGCGGCCCGGCGGGCGAGATCGACCTGATCGCGGCCGAGGGTGGCGGCTATGTCTTCGTCGAGGTCAAGCAGGCCCCCGATCACGCCACTGCCATGGCCCATCTTGCCCCGGCCCAGATCGGCCGGATCCTGTCGACCGCGATGGCCTTCCTCGCCACCCGGCCAGAGGGCCAGGCGGCGCAGATGCGGTTCGATCTCGCCACCGTCGACGGGCAGGGCCGCGTGGCGCTGCTGGCGGGCGCCTTCAGCGCCGATGACGCGCCCGCCGGCTGGGCCGGATAGGCCCGGCAGGGTTCATTTTGGTCTTCAAGTATCCCGCGGGGGAAGGCCCGGCCGCGCCGGGCCGCGGGGGCGCGAAGCCCCCGCCGCGCGGCGGCCGGGAAACGCCGCGATTGCATCCGCCCGCGCCCTGCGCCATCTGTGGGCTGCACCCAGCAGGAGGGATCCGCATGTCGCTCAAGGTCGCCATCCAGATGGACCCGATCGGCCCGATCGATATCGAGGCCGATTCGACCTTCCGCATCGCGCTGGAGGCGCAGGCGCGGGGGCACGATCTGTTCTACTACACGCCCGACCGGCTGGCCTACCGCGAGGGCCGGGTGCTGGCACGCGGCTGGCCGCTGGAGGTCCGGCGCGAGGCGGGCAACCACTACACGCTGGGCGCCGAGGCCGAGATCGACCTCGACGACCGGGACGTGGTCTGGCTCCGGCAGGATCCGCCGTTCGACATGGGCTACATCACCACCACCCATCTGCTCGACCGGGTGCATCCCGGCACGCTGGTGGTGAATGACCCGTTCTGGGTGCGCAACTATCCCGAAAAGCTGCTGGTCCTGACCTTCGCCGATCTGACCCCGCCGACGCTGATCGCCCGCGACCTGGCCGAGATTCGCCGGTTCAAGGAGGAACATGGCGACATCATCCTCAAGCCGCTTTACGGCAATGGCGGCGCCGGCGTCTTCCGGCTCGACCCGAACGACCGCAACCTCGCCAGCCTGCACGAGCTGTTCACCTCGCTGTCGCGCGAACCGCTGATCGCGCAGAAATTCGTCCCGGATGTGTCGAAGGGCGACAAGCGGATCATCCTTGTCGACGGCGAGCCGGTGGGCGCGATCAACCGCGTCCCGGCGGCCGGGGAGACCCGGTCGAACATGCATGTCGGCGGCCGGCCGGAACCGACCGGGCTGACCGACCGGGACCGCGAGATCTGCGCCCGGATCGGCCCGCTGCTGCGCGAGAAGGGGCAGGTCTTCGTCGGCATCGACGTGATCGGCGACTGGCTGACCGAGATCAACGTCACCTCGCCCACCGGCATCCAGGAACTCGAACGTTTCGACGGGATCAACACCGCGCAGCGGCTGTGGCAGGTGATCGAGGGCAAGATCGCGGCGGCGCGGTGAGCCTTCGGCTGGCCATCGGCAAGGCGCTGGCGCGCGGGCTGATGAAACCCGCGATGCGCCGGCAATCGACCGCCGGACAGGCCCGCGTCGCGATGGAATGGGGCGCGCGGGTTTTCCTGCGCGATCCGCCGGGCACCCGGGCCAAACCCTGGGGCGACGGCGGGCTGCGGCTGGCCTGCGGCCGCCGCGCCGCCCGCAGCGTGATCCTCTACCTGCACGGCGGCGGCTACATCGCCGGCAGCCCGGCGACGCATCGCGCGATGCTGGCGCGGCTGTCGGCCCGCACCGGCCTGCCCGCCGTGCTGCCGGCCTACCCGCTGGCCCCCGAACATCCCGCCCCGGCGGCCTTCGAGGCCGCGCGCGCGGCCTTTGACCGGCTGCTGGACGAAGGCCATGCGCCGGGCGGGATCGTGCTGGGCGGCGACAGCGCCGGCGGCGGGCTGGCGCTTGCGCTGCTGTCCGACCTGTGCCGCGCGGGCCTGCCGCCGCGCGCCGCCTTCGCGCTGTCGCCCTGGACGGACATGACACTGTCGGGCGCGTCGCTGGCCGGCAACGCGCGGGCCGATCCGCTGCTGCCCGTCGAACGGATCGAGGAGCTGCGCGGGATGGTGCTGGGCGGGCTTGGCCCCGACGATCCGCGAGTCTCGCCGCTCTTCGCGGCCTTTCCCGGCTGCCCGCCGGTCTTCCTTCAGGCCGCCGCCACGGAAATCCTGCGCGACGACACGCTGCGCATGGCCGACCGGCTGCGCGACGAAGGCGGGCAGGTGGCGGTCGATCTGTGGCCCGACGGCATCCATGCCTGGCCGTTGGCCGGGCGCTGGCTGCCCGAGGCCGGTCAGGCGCTGGACCGGATCGCGGATTTCCTGCGCCCGCTCATGCCTCCGCCCGCGCGGCGAGGCGAAAGCTGATTGCCTCGGCGACATGCGGGGCCAGAACCGTCTCTGCCCCGGCGAGATCGGCGATGGTGCGCGCCACCCGCAAGACCCGGTGATAGCCCCGCGCCGACAGCGACAGCCGGTCCGCCGCGCGGGCCAGCATCGCGCGGCCCTCGGCATCCGGCGCGGCGATCCGTTCCAGCACGGCGCCCTCGGCATCGGCATTGACGCGGGCCTCGGCGACATCGGCGAACCGGTCTTCCTGGCGCTGCCGCGCCGCGGCCACCCGCGCGGCGACATCGGCGGTGCCCTCGCCGGTCTCGGGCAGGTCGAGATCTCGGTAGGCGACCGGCGGCACGTCGATGCGCAGGTCGAACCGATCCAGCAGCGGGCCGGAAATCCGGCCAAGGTAGTCCTCGCCGCAGGCCGGCGCGCGGGCGCAGGCACGGGCCGGGTCGCTCAGGTAGCCGCATTTGCAGGGGTTGGCGGCGGCGACCAGCAGGAACCGGCAGGGATAGCGGACATGGGCGTTGGCGCGGGCCACCACCACCTCGCCGGTCTCGATCGGCTGGCGCAGGGTCTCCAGCACCGCGCGGGGAAACTCGGGAAACTCGTCAAGAAACAGCACGCCGTTGTGGGCGAGGCTGATCTCGCCGGGTTTCGCGCCGCGCCCGCCGCCGACGATCGCGGCCATGCTGGCGGTGTGATGCGGTTCGCGGAACGGGCGGGCGCGGGAAATCCCGCCCTCTTCCAGAAGCCCAGACAGCGAATGGATCATCGAGGTCTCCAGCGCCTCGGCCGGGCTGAGCGGCGGCAGGATGCCCGGCATCCGGGCCGCCAGCATCGATTTGCCCGATCCGGGGGTGCCGATCATCAGCAGGTGGTGGCGGCCGGCCGCCGCGATCTCCAGCGCCCGCTTGGCGCGCTCCTGGCCCTTGACGTCGCGCAGGTCGCGGCCGCCGGGCGCGTCGATCACCTCGCCGGGGGTGGCGGGGGGCAGGGGCGACTGGCCGGTATAATGCCGCACCACCTCGATCAGCGTGGCCGCGCCGATCACCGGCACCGCGCCGACCCAGGCGGCCTCGGCCCCGCAGGCCGCCGGGCACAGAAGCTGCCGGCCTTCCTCCGCCGCGGCCATCGCCGCCGGCAACGCGCCGATCACCGCCACCAGCCGGCCGTCGAGCGACAGCTCGCCCAGCGCCACCGTCGTCTCGACCTCCTCGCGCGGCAGGATGTCGATCGCGGCCAGCAGGGCCAGAGCGATCGGCAGGTCGAAATGGCTGCCCTCCTTGGGCAGGTCGGCGGGCGACAGGTTCACGGTGATCCGCTTCGACGGCAGCGCGATCGACAGCGCGGTCAGCGCCGCGCGCACCCGTTCGCGCGCCTCGCTCACCGCCTTGTCGGGCAGGCCGACGATCTGGAAGGCCGGCATTCCCGGCGCGACGGCGCATTGCACCTCGACGATCCGCGCCTCCACCCCTTCGAAGGCCACGGTATAGGCCCGCGCGACCATCATACCCCCGGCACTGGCTACAACCTGCGCGGGAGTATCGGCTCAGCCGCGGAGAATGTCCATGAAGGCCGGCCAGGCCTCGGGGTCCGCCACCGTCTTGTCGCGGCAGACGGCGTTGCAGAAGCCGAAGACGCGGCCCCCGGTCTCCATCAGGTGTGTCGGGGTTTCGCCGGAATACGGGCAGGCGGTGTTGTCCGCCCGGCCCCCGGCGACGGCGCGGGCCGGCATCGGGGCCGGGCCGGGCCAAGCGACCTGCGCGAAGTCGCGCGCGTACCACGGCAGGTCGGCCCCGATGACAAGGCCCATCGCCCGCCAGCGGCGAAACGCCGGATCGGCAAGGTGCCGGGCGACATAGGCGGCGGCGGCATCGCCCACCGGCAGGCCGTAGCCGGCGATCCGCCCCGCCACCGGCGCGAAGAACGCGTCGGCCACAGAGTAATCGCCGCAAAGCCACGGCCCGCCGGACCGGTCCAGCGCATGGCCCCAGATCGTCTCGATCCGGGCCAGATCGGCCCGCACGGCCTCGGCCACCGGCACCCCGGCATAGGCGCAGCGCAGGTTCATCGGGCAATCGGTCCGCAGCGCGGCGAAGCCCGAATGCATCTCGGCGGCAAGGCTGCGGGCGGTGGCGCGCAGGGCCGGATCGGCGGGCCAATGGCCGGCGTCGGGGTGCCGCGTGGCGATCTCCTCGGCGATGGCGAGGCTGTCCCAGACCACCGCGCCCTCGGGCGTGACAAGGGCCGGAACCGTGCGCGCCGGCGCGACATCGCCCAGCTGCGCGGCGACCTCGGCGGCGTGGAAATCGACCTGCCGGGCGCGATGCGGTATCCCGAACCGCTCCAGCACCAGCCAGCCGCGCAACGACCAGCTGGAATAGCTGACGTCGCCGATGATCAACTCGTACATGCCCGGCCTCCGGCGTTGCCCGGCGGCACCGTGCCGCCCGATGGCTTCCGGTAGCGGATTGCCCGGGGTTTCGGCAACGGCACCCCACGATGCGTCACAAGCCCGTGATGGGATGAAACGCCCCTCGCCCCGGTGATCCGAACGGCGACACGCTGCGTAGCACAGATAATCCGGACGCAGAGACGGGACCGATACGGAACGCCAGCCAGCAAACCGGGAGGCGGACATGGCACTCGACGGATTTGGAGACAACGCGCTGCCGCGCCGCGCCATGCGGGCGGAACTTCTGGATGCCGAAACGGAATTGCAGCTCGCCTATGCGTGGCGCGACCGCCGCGACGAGGCGGCGCTGCACCGGCTGGTGACGGCCTACATGCGGCTTGCGATTTCGATGGCGTCGAAGTTTCGCCGCTACGGCGCCCCGATGAACGACCTGATCCAGGAGGCCGGGCTGGGCCTGATGAAGGCCGCCGACAAGTTCGACCCCGATCGCGGTGTCCGGTTTTCCACCTATGCCGTGTGGTGGATCAAGGCCTCGATCCAGGATTACGTGATGCGCAACTGGTCGCTGGTGCGCACCGGCTCGACCTCGTCGCAGAAGGCGCTGTTTTTCAACATGCGCCGCGTGCAGGCGCGGCTGGAGCGCGAGGCCGAGGCCGCCGGCGTCCGGCTGGACGGGCACCAGCTGCGCGAGATGATCGCCCGCGAGGTCGGCGTGCCGCTGGCCGATGTCGAGATGATGGAGGGCCGGCTGTCAGGCTCCGATTTCTCGCTCAACGCCACGCAATCCTCCGAGGAGGACGGCCGCGAATGGATCGAGGCGCTGGAGGACGAGGGCCAGCAGGCCGCCGAAGAAGTCGAAACCCGGCACGATTCGGCGCAGCTGCGGGACTGGCTGATCGCGGCGATGGGCACACTCACCCCCCGCGAACGCTTCATCGTGACCGAGCGCAAGCTGCGCGAGGAACCGCGCACGCTGGAAAGCCTGGGCGAGGAACTGGGCCTGTCGAAGGAACGGATCCGGCAGCTGGAGGCCGCCGCCTTCGCGAAGATGCGCAAGAGCCTCGAGGCGCAATCGCGCGAGGTCATGCATTTCCTCGGATGATCCGCGCGCTCGTCCTTGCGCTTTCGCTGGCGGCCCCGGCCGGTGCGGCGGAGATCGGCCCCGAGGCGCTGGACGCGCTTCGGGCCGATATCGTCGTGCTGGGCGAGGTGCATGACAATCCGGCCCATCACCTGAACCAGGCCCGCGCCGTGGCCGCGCTGCGCCCGGCCGCGCTGGTGTTCGAGATGCTGACGCGGGACCAGGCCGCGCGCGCGACCGACACGGCCCGCGCCGATGCCGATACGCTGGGCGCGGCGCTGGGCTGGGCCGAGGCCGGCTGGCCGGATTTCGCGATGTACTGGCCGATCTTCGGCGCCGCGCCCGAGGCCGAGATTCGTGGCGCGGCCGTGCCGCGTGGCGAGGCGCGGCGCGTCTTCGAGGCGCCGCTGGCCGAGGTCTTCGGCGCCGGCGCAGCGCGCTACGGGCTGGACCGGCCGCTGCCCGAGGCCCAGCAGGCGACGCGGGAGGCCGAACAGATGGCGGCCCATTGCGACGCGCTGCCCGGCGACATGCTGCCCGGCATGGTCGCCGCGCAACGGCTGCGCGACGCGGTGCTGGCCGATGCCGCGCTGGCGGCACTGCGCGACACCGGCGGCCCGGTGGCGGTGATCACCGGATCGGGCCATGCCCGCACCGATTACGGCGTGCCGGCGAAACTCGCGCTGGCGGCGCCGGATGTGACCGTCCTGTCGCTGGGGCAACTGGAACGGCCCGCCGGCGCCGATCAGCCCTTCGACCTCTGGATCGTCACCGATGCCGCGCCGCGCGAAGACCCCTGCGCGGCGTTCCGTGGCTAGGCGGCCCGACGTCTCGTCAGGACGTCGCGCCCGTTGCCATCGCCGGCCCCCGGTCCTACACCTGTAGCAAGGTTTCCGGCGAGGCCCCGATGCTGGCGGACAGGCGCATTCTACTGATCATCGGCGGCGGCATCGCGGCCTACAAGGTGCTGGAGCTGATCCGCCGCCTGCGCGACGCGGGCGCGGCCGTCACCCCGGTGATGACGCGGGCGGCGGCGGAATTCGTCACGCCGCTGTCGGTGGCCGCGCTCGCGGGCGAGAAGGTGCGGACGGAGCTGTTCGACCTCGGCGACGAGGCCGAGATGGGGCATATCCAGCTGTCGCGCGTGGCCGACCTGATCGTGGTCGCGCCCGCCACCGCCGATCTGATGGCGAAGATGGCGCAGGGCCGGGCCGAGGATCTGGCCTCCACCCTGCTGCTGGCGACCGATACGAAAGTGCTGATCGCGCCGGCGATGAACCTGCGGATGTGGGACCATCCCGCCACCCGCCGCAACCGCGCGCAGCTTGCCGCCGATGGCGTGCTGACCGTCGGCCCGAACGCCGGCGCGATGGCCTGCGGCGAATTCGGGCCGGGCCGGATGGCGGAACCGGACGAGATTTTCGCCGCGATCACGGCGGCGCTGGGCACCGGGCCGCTGGCGGGGCGGCACGTTCTGGTCACCTCCGGCCCGACGCATGAACCGATCGACCCGGTGCGCTACATCGCCAACCGGTCCTCCGGCGCGCAGGGCACGGCCATCGCCGCGGCGTTGCGCGACCTTGGCGCCGATGTCACCTTCGTGACCGGCCCGGCCAGCGTGCCGCCGCCCGCGGGCGTGACCGTCGTGCCGGTGGAGACCGCGCGCGAGATGGCCGAGGCCGTGCAGGCCGCCCTGCCCGCCGAGGCCGCCGTCTTCGCCGCCGCGGTGGCGGACTGGCGGGTGGCAAATGCCGCTGAACGCAAGATGAAGAAGGATGACAAGGGCACCGCGCCGGCGCTGGAGTTCGCCGAGAACCCCGACATCCTCGCCACCGTGGCGCGGATGGGCGAGGGCCGGCCGAGGCTGGTGATCGGCTTCGCGGCGGAAACCGACGACGTGCTGGCCCATGCCGGCGCCAAGCGCGCCCGCAAGGGCTGCGACTGGATCGTGGCGAACGACGTCTCGCCCGGCACCGGGATCATGGGCGGAACGGAAAACGCCGTCACCCTTGTGACGGCCGAGGGGGCGGAGGACTGGCCGCGCCTGCCCAAGGCCGAGGTCGCGGCGCGGCTGGCGGCGCGGATCGCGGACGCGCTGGCATGAGCCCGGTGATCCGCATCCTGTGGGAGGACTGGGCCGACCGGTCGCTGCCGCTGCCCGGCTACGAGACCGCCGGGGCTGCCGGCGCCGACATTCGCGCCAACCTGAAACCGGAGGATCGCGACAGCGGCTTCATCCTCGATCCGATGCGGCGCGCGGTGGTGCCCACCGGCCTTCGGATCGAGGTGCCCGAGGGGTTCGAGGTGCAGATTCGCCCGCGGTCGGGCCTCGCGCTGAAACACGGAATCAGCCTGCCCAACACGCCGGGCACGATCGACAGCGACTATCGCGGCCCTCTGGGCGTTCTGCTGATCAACTACGGGCGCGAGCCGTTCCTGATCCGCCACGGCGACCGGATCGCGCAGATGATCGTGGCGCCGGTGGTGCGGGCGCGGTTTTCCGTGGTCGCGGCATTGGGCGAGACCGCGCGCGGCGGCGGCGGCTTCGGTTCCACGGGGCAATCGTGACGGTCCTGGCCGCCGCGGTCGCGCTGGTGCTTCTGGGCCGGGTCGTCGGCCTGCCCTGGCGCGGGATCTGGGCGATGCTGGCGCTGCTCTGGGCCGGCGTCACGCTGGCGCATCTGACCCTGCCGGGCGGGCACCCGCTGCTGGCCACGACCGGCGGCGACTGGCGCGGCTGGCTGGCGCTGGGCCTGTTGGCGGCGCTGGTGCTGGGCTACCGCGCCGGGGTGGGCGCGCTGCGCCGCCGCGCCGGGGCGCGGGCCGAAGCGCCGCCGCCGGAGGCATCGGGCGGCTTCAGCGCGGCCGAGCTGGACCGCTACGCCCGCCACATCGTGCTGCGTGAGGTCGGCGGGCCGGGGCAGATGAAGCTCAAGTCCGCGCGGGTGCTGGTGGTTGGCGCGGGGGGCCTTGGCTCGCCCTCGCTGCTGTATCTTGCGGCGGCGGGGGTCGGCACGATCGGGGTGATCGACGACGATACCGTGTCGAACTCGAACCTCCAGCGGCAGGTGATCCATGCCGACGACCGGCTGGGCATGGCGAAGGTGTTTTCCGCCCAGGCGGCGATCGGCGCGCTGAACCCGCATGTCACGGTCAGGCCCTACAACCGCCGCCTGACGGCCGGGGATGCCGCGGCGCTGTTCGCCGACTATGATCTCGTGCTCGACGGGTCGGACAATTTCGCCACCCGCTACCTGGTGAACGCCGCCGCCGTCGCGGCCGGCCGGCCGCTGATCTCGGCCGCGATCACGCAATGGGAGGGGCAGATCTCGCTCTACGATCCCGCTGCCGGCGCACCCTGCTACGCCTGCATCTTCCCCGATGCACCGGCCGAGGGGCTTGCCCCGTCCTGCGCCGAGGCCGGGGTGATGGGCGCGCTGCCCGGCGTCGTCGGCGCGATGATGGCCGTCGAGGCGATCAAGGAGATCACCGGCGCCGGCAAGTCGCTGCGCGGACGGATGATGATCTACGACGCGCTGTGGGGCGAAAGCCGGCAGATCACGCTGCGCCGGCGGGCCGACTGCCCGGTCTGCGGCCCTCGCCCGGCGGGCTGAGCGGCTTGCATCACCTGCGCGGCCGTGACAGGCAGGATCGAACCAACGCCGGGCCCCGATGCTGCCGATCTTTCTGAAAACCCTTCCGTTCTTCGCGCTGATCGGTCTGGGCTACCTGGCCGGGCGGACCCGCTTCTTCCCGCCTGAGGCGACGGCCTGGCTGACCAAGTTCGTGTTCTACTTCGCGCTGTCGGCGATGCTGTTTCGCTTCGCGGCGACGCTGCCGCTGGGCGAGCTGTTCGATCCCGATTTCGCGATGGCCTACCTGTCGGCCTGCGTTCTGGTCTACCTGCTGGCGATGGACGTCGCCTTCCTGCGCGGCCGACCGCTGACCGAGGCGGCGATGGAGGCGCAATGCGCCGTGATCGGCAATACCGGGTTTCTGGGCGTGCCGATGCTGGTGATGCTGCTGGGGCCGCAGGCGGCGGGGCCGGTGCTGATGGTGCTGTCGATCGACCTGATCGTGTTCTCGTCGCTGATCACGCTGATCGTCACCGGATCGCGGCAGGGCCGCGTATCGTTCGGGATGGTCTGGCAGTTGGTTCTGGGGATTCTGAAAAATCCGATGCTGGTTTCGATGGCCGCCGGCATGGCCTGGGGATCGACGGGCTGGGCGCTGCCCGCGGCGGTCGATGAGTTCCTCGTGCTGCTGGGCGCCGCGGCCACCCCCGGCGCGCTGTTCGCGATCGGCGCCTCGCTGGCCGGGCGGTCGGCGGAGCGGGTGTCGGTGGCGGCGTGGCTGTCGTTTGCCAAGCTGGTGCTGCATCCCGCCGCCGTCGCCGTCGCGGCGCTGTGGATCTTCGATGTCGACCGCGCCGCGGCCGGGGTGATGATCGCCGCCGCCTCGCTGCCGGTGGCGGGCAACGTGTTCATCCTCGCCCAGCATTACGGCGTGGCGCCGCAGCGGGTTTCGGCCTCGATCCTCGTCTCGACGGCGGTTTCGGTGGTGACGGTTTCGGCGGTGATTGCCTGGGTCGGCACCTTCTGACAGGGTGGCGGGCAAACGGAGGTGGCGATGCGCGCGATATCGGAACAACGCTGTTTCGGCGGTGTCCAGGGTGTCTATGCCCATGACAGTGCGGCCTGCGGCTGCGAGATGACCTTCGGCCTGTTCCTGCCCCCGGCGGCGGAACGGCGGCCGGTGCCGGTGCTGTGGTACCTGTCGGGCCTGACCTGCACGCATGAGAACGCGATGGTGAAGGCCGGCGCGCAGGCCCATGCCGCCCGCGTCGGCGTCGCGCTGGTGTTTCCCGATACCTCGCCGCGCGGGCCGGGGGTGGCCGACCACGAGGATTACGACCTTGGCCAGGGCGCGGGCTTCTACGTCAACGCGACGCAAGAGCCCTGGGCCCCGCATTTCCGGATGTGGGATTACCTGGCCGAGGAACTGCCGCGGATCGTGACGGCGAATTTCGCGCTGGACGAGGAGCGGCAGGGGATCACCGGCCATTCGATGGGCGGGCATGGCGCGCTGACGCTGGCGATGGGCCTGCCGGGGCGTTTCCGCTCGGTGTCGGGCTTCGCGCCGATCGCCCATCCCGCCGCGTCGGACTGGGGGCGCAAGCAATTCGCCGCCTATCTCGGCGCGGACGAGGCCGCCTGGGCGGGCCATGACGCGACGCTGATGATGCGGCAGGGGGGTTTCGACGGGCCGGTGCTGATCGACCAGGGGCTGGACGACCAGTTCCTGCACCTGCTCAAGCCCGAGGCGCTGGCCGGCGCGATGGCGGAGCATCGGCAGGACGGCGCGTTCCGGATCCGCAAGGGCTATGACCACAGCTACTTCTTCGTGGCGAGCTTCATGGCCGAGCATGTCGAGTTCCACGCCGGGGCGCTGGCCGGGTGACGCTGTATGTCGATGCCGATGCCTGCCCGGTGCGGGACGAGGCGATGCAGGTGGCCGCGCGGCTGAAGGTCGCCACCGCGATCGTGACGAACGGCGGCCTGCGGCCCTCGGCCCATCCGCTGGTGGAGATGGTGTTCGTCGGCGCCGGCGCCGACGCGGCGGATGACTGGATCGCCGAGCGCGCGAGCGGCGGCGACGTGGTGATCACCGCCGACATGCCGCTGGCCGGCCGGGTGATCGCATCTGGCGCGCATGTGGTGACGCCGCGCGGCGAGGTCTATACCGATTCGAACATCGGCCCGGCGCTGGCCAGCCGCAACCTGATGGCGGAACGGCGGGCGGCCGACCCGTTCCTGCAGGGCTCGGGCCGCGGGTTCACGCGGGCCGATCGCGCGCGGTTCCTGTCCGCGCTGGACCGGGAGCTTTCGGCCTCGGCCCGGAGGGTCGTGCATGGCGGTTGAGGCGGTGGTCTTCGATATCGGCAACGTGCTGGTCGAATGGCATCCCGTGGCCTTCTACGACCGCGTGATCGGGCCCGACCGGCGCCGCGCGCTGTTCGCCGAGGTCGATCTGCACGCGATGAACGCTGCGGTGGACCTGGGTGCGCCGCTGGCCGAAACGGTGGCCGCGACGGCGGCGCGACATCCCGGCTGGGCGCGCGAGATCGGGCTTTGGCACAGCCGCTGGATCGAGATGTTCGCACCGGCGATTCCCGGATCGGTCGCGGCGCTGGCGGCGCTGCGGAGAAAGGCCGTGCCGGTGTTCGCGCTGACGAATTTCGGCACCGAGACGCTGGACCGGGCGGATCGGACCTACCCGTTCCTCAGCGATTTCGAGGCGCGCTTCGTCTCGGGCCACCTGCGGATGATGAAACCCGATCCGAAGATCTATGCCGCGCTGGAGCGTGGCACCGGCTTCACCGGCGGCGCGTTGCTGTTCGCCGACGACCGGGCGGAGAACGTGGCGGCGGCCGAGGCGCGCGGCTGGCGGGCGCATCTGTTCGACGGGGCGCGCGGCTGGATCGACCGACTGGTCGCCGAGGGGATACTGAACCGGGAGGAGGCAGAGGCATGTCCGTGACGATCATCGGGCCGGAGGTCGCGCCGCGGCTGGACTGGATCGCGCTGACCGAGGCGCTGGAGGCCGGGCACCGGCTGCCACGGGCCGAGGTCGGCGACATGCTGCTTTATCGCGGCGGCGACACGATGCTGACCCGCTCGGCCTGGATCGACGGGCTCGGCCAGGCCGTCAAGGTCGCGACGATCTTTCCAGACAACCCTGCGCGGGGCGTTCCCCCGCTGAACGGCGCGGTCACGCTGTTCGCCGACAGGACCGGCACACTGGAGGCGCTGATCGATTTCATCCTGCTGACGAAATGGAAGACCGCGGGCGACAGCCTTCTGGCGGCGCGGCGGCTGGCCCGGCCGGAGGCGAGAAAGATCCTGATCGTCGGTGCGGGAACGGTTGCGCGGTCGATGGTCGAGGCCTATTCCGCGGCGTTTCCGGGGGCCCAGTTCACCGTCTGGAACCGGTCTGCCGAACGGGCGCGGGCCTTCGCCGAGGCGACTGGCGCCGCCGTCGCCGACGATCTCGAATCCGCGGTTCGGCAAGCGGAGATCATCGCCACCGCGACGATGTCGTCGGACCCGGTGATCCGGGGCGCATGGTTGCAGCCCGGCACCCATCTGGACCTGATCGGGGCCTATACCCCGGCGATGCGCGAGGCCGACAACGCCGTGTTCCAAAGGGCGCGGGTGTTCGTGGATGCGCGGGCCACCACGCTTCATCACATCGGCGAGCTGATGGCGCCGCTGGCCGAGGGCGCGATCACCGAGGCCGACGTGGTGGCGGATTTCTACGATCTCGACACCGGCGCCTTCGCGCGCCGGTCGGAAGAGGAGATCACGGTCTGCAAGAACGGCGGCGGCGCGCATCTCGACCTGATGACCGCGCGCTACGTGCTGGACGCGGCGGCCGGCTGACCGGGCACCGCGCCTAGCCGTCGCGCTTCGGCCAGAGGCCGCCATCGCCGAGACCGGCGACGAAGGCGGCGTGCGCCTCCGCCTCGGCGGCGGTGATCCGCGGCGGCAGCGGGCGCGGGCGCGGGTGCGGGCGCCAGGCCGTGTCGGTCGCCGCGGCGGACGATCCCGCGCCGCCGACGGCCAGCCCGAAATCGGGCTGCCGGCCGCCGATCAGTTCCAGATAGACCTCGGCCAGGATCTCGCTGTCGAGCAGCGCGCCGTGTTTCTCGCGGGCGGAATTGTCCACGCCGAACCGGCGGCAGAGCGCATCGAGCGAGGCCGGCGCGCCGGGAAACCGCTGCCGGGCGATCGCCAGCGTGTCGAGCGCCCGGTCCATCCCGATCAAGCTGCGCGAGACCCAGCCGAGTTCAGCGTTCAGGAACTTCATGTCGAAACCGGCATTGTGGATCACCAGCTTGCTGTCGCGGCCGATGAAGTCGAGGAAGGCATCGGCGATCTGCGCGAACACGGGTTTGTCGCGCAGGAAATCGTCGCCCAGCCCGTGCACCTCGAACGCCTCGGCGGGCATCGTGCGCTCGGGGTTGATATACTGGTGAAAGGTGCGGCCGGTGGGCATGTGGTTGAGCAGTTCGATCGCGCCGATCTCGACGATGCGGTGACCTTCGGCGGGTTCGAAGCCGGTGGTCTCGGTATCCAGAACGATCTCACGCATCGGCGGCCCTTTCGCGTTCCTGTGCCACGAGTCTTGCCACGGCGGCGCGGGCACCCTCAAGCGTCAGCGTCGCGATCACGTCGTCCGCGCGGGCGCGCTTCTCGGCATCGGGCATCTGCCGGGCCAGGATCATGTCGAATTGCGCCTCGGTCATGCCGGGGCGGGCCAGCACGCGGGCGCGCTGCACCTCGGCCGGGGCGGAGACGACGACGACACGGTCCATCCCCGCATCGGCGCCGGTTTCGAACAGCAGCGGGATGTCGAGCACGACGGCCGGCGCGCCCTGCGCCGCGGCCCTCGCGATGAATTCCGCGCGGTCGGCGGCGACCAGCGGGTGCACCACGGCCTCGATCCGCGCCAGCGCGCCCGGATCGCGGGCCATCCAGGCCTTGAGCGCGGCGCGATCCACGGCGCCGTCGGGCCCCACGGCCTCGGCGCACAGCGCGGCGAGCGCCGGGCCGGCCGGGCCGCCTGCGGCATAGAGCCGGTGCACGGCGGCATCGGCATCCCAGACCGGCAGGCCGGCCTCGGCGAACATGCCCGCGGTGGTGGACTTGCCCATCCCGATCGACCCGGTGAGCCCGATCAGCCGCGGCCGCCTCACGATGCCAGCGCCGCACGCCGCGCGGCCGCGTCGACCTCGGGGCGCTGGCCGAACCAGCGTTCGAAGCCCGGTACCGCCTGATGCAGCAGCATGCCGAGCCCGTCGACGGTGACGCAACCGCGTGCCTGGGCGGCATCGAGAAAGGTGGTGCGCAAGGGCGTGTAGACGAGATCCGTGACCGTGGCGCGGGGATCGATCGCCTCGACCGGGAGATCGAGTTCCGGCCGGCCGGTGCTGCCCAGCGCGGTCGTGTTCACCACGGTGATCGCGCCGTCGAGCACATCGGCGGCCTGCACCCAGTCGCAGACCCGGATCCGCGCGCCGAATTCCTGGCGCAGCGTTTCGGCCCGCGCCCGGGTGCGGTTGGCGAGCCGGATCTCGGGCACGCCGACCTCGAGCAGCGCCGAGATGATCGCCCGCGCCGCGCCGCCGGCGCCGAACACGGCCGCCGGGCCGGCCGCCGGGCTCCAGGCCGGGGCGCCCTGACGCAGGCTGGCGAGAAAGCCGACGCCATCGGTGTTGTCGGCATGGATCCGTCCGTCGGACAGGAAGATCAGCGTGTTTGCGGCGCCGATCAGCGCCGCGCGATCCGTCACGATATCGGCCATCGCCAGCACCGCTTCCTTGTGCGGAATGGTGACGTTGCAACCGACGAAGCCGGCCTTCGGCAGCGCTGACAGAACCGCCTGAAGATCGGCCTGCGCGACCT
Organism: uncultured Rhodobacterales bacterium; assembly: GCA_964448765.1. Classification (GTDB taxonomy): domain Bacteria; phylum Pseudomonadota; class Alphaproteobacteria; order Rhodobacterales; family Rhodobacteraceae; genus JANSXY01. Next base: position 17,685 of record CAYUXM010000003.1, on the reverse strand, counting down.
CGAGCGGAACGTAATGCCCGGCGATCCCGTAACGGCGCAACCAGTGCGCATGCAGCCGCGGCGAGCGCGAATAGCCGATCGGCGTGCCCACCACGCCGGCCAGGGGAACGCGCGGATGGTCCGTCATCGCGCGATCTCCCGGTTCAGGGCGAGCCAATCCAGAAGCTCCAGAAGCGGCAGGCCCAGAACATCGAAATAGCCGCCCTCGATCCGCGCGAACATCCGCGCGCCCTCCTCCTCCAGCTTGTAGCAGCCGACGGCATGCCGGATGCTGTCCCAGCAACGGTCAACATAGTCCGAGACATAGCCCGGGGACAGCGCGTGCATCGTCAGCCGCACTTCGCCGACATGGCGCCACAGCGGGCGGCCATCCTCGCAGACGACGGCGGCCGACAGCAGCCGGTGGCTTGTGCCCGAGAGGCGGGCGAGCTGGGCGCGGGCCTCGTCCCTGTCGCGCGGCTTGGACAGCAGGTCGCCGCCGATCTCGAGAACCTGGTCGCAGCCGAGAACCAGCGCCTGCGGGTGCCGCGCGGACACTTTCCGCGCCTTCATCTCGGCCAGCGCATCGGCAAGGTCGCGCGGCGCGGCGCCGTCGGCGAGCAGCGCGGCGCGGGCCGCTGCCTCGTCGATCCGCGCCGGCACGACATCGGCCGCGATCCCGGCCCGGCCCAGCAGGCTGGCCCGGATCGCGGAGCCCGAGGCGAGGACGAAGCGGCGCGGCATGTCGAAGACCCTGTGGAGAACCCGGCGGGAAAGGGCGGGATGGCGGCGGTACGGACGGCACAAACACCCCGGATGTGCGGGCCGCCGGCCGGGACTGTCAAGTCCCGGACCAGTTGTCCACGGTGGATCGGCTGCGCCAGACGCCTGTGGGCAACGCTGTGGGAGCCGCGCCGGCGGATAGTCATACACAAAGCGATATCACCGCGACAGGTATTAAGGCGTTGTTATTGCAAATAAAAATTGTGGATCGCGGATTTTCTGCAGATCTTGCACAGGGTTTTCCACAGGCTTGCAGGCTGGGGACATGGCCCGGGAGAACCGCGGAATTGCAGTTGTCCACCGGGCCAACAAAAACAACATCCTTTTCTTTATTCTCTATTCTTTTTAGGGGAGTGTTGGAACCGCGGAGGCCCGGATGTCGGATTTTCTCGCCCTGTCCTATCCCTGGACCAAGGCGTTTCACGTGATGTCGGTGCTGGCCTGGATGGCTGGCCTGTTCTACCTGCCGCGGATCTACGTCTACCATGTCGAACGCGCCGGGGCGGGCAGCGAGACGGATGAAATCTTCCAGGTGATGGAGATGAAGCTGCTGCGCTACATCATGAACCCGTCGATGATCGCGACCTGGCTGTTCGGGCTGGCGCTGGTGTTCACGCCCGGGATCGTCGACTGGGGCTCGGTCTGGCCCTGGACGAAGGCGGCGGGCGTCATCGGCATGACCTGGTTTCACCACTGGCTGGGCCTGCGCCGCAAGGAGTTCCTGCGCGGCGAGAACAGCCGAAGCGGCCGGACCTACCGGATGATGAACGAGGTGCCGACCCTCTTGATGGTGGTGATCGTCCTGTCGGTGATCGTGAAGTTCTGATCCAGTCGCCGTTTGACTTTGCGCCGCGGCGCGGCTAAGGGAAGCGCCGGCGGGCCGTCCGGCGCCGCGCTTCCCCCTGACACTTCGCATGACCCCTTCGGGGCAACTGCCCGCTGACCGAGACGCCACATGATCAAGGACCGTCTGAATCTTTCCGACCTGAAGGCCAAGAGCCCGGCCGACCTTCTGGCGATGGCCGAGGAACTGGAGGTCGAGAACGCCTCGACGATGCGCAAGGGCGAGATGATGTTCTCGATCCTGCGGGAATATGCCGATGACGGCTACGAGATCGGCGGCGACGGGGTGCTCGAGGTGCTGCAGGACGGCTTCGGTTTCCTGCGGTCGCCGGAGGCGAACTACCTGCCGGGACCGGACGACATCTACGTCAGCCCGGACATGATCCGGCAATGGGGCCTGCGCACCGGCGACACCGTGGAGGGGGTGATCCGGTCTCCGGGAGAGACGGAGCGGTATTTCGCCCTTACCAAGGTCACCAGGATCAATTTCCAGGAACCGGAGAAGGCGCGCCACAAGGTCGCCTTCGACAATCTCACGCCGCTTTATCCCGACGAACGGCTGAAGATGGAGATCGAGGATCCGACGATCCGCGACCGGTCGGCCCGGATCATCGACCTGGTCTCGCCGATCGGCAAGGGGCAACGGGCACTGATCGTGGCGCCGCCGCGCACCGGCAAGACGGTTCTGCTGCAGAACATCGCCCGGTCGATCGAGGTCAATCACCCGGAATGCTACCTGATCGTGCTGCTCATCGACGAGCGGCCGGAGGAAGTGACCGACATGCAGCGCAGCGTGAAGGGCGAGGTCATCTCGTCGACCTTCGACGAACCGGCGACGCGGCACGTCGCGGTCAGCGAGATGGTGATCGAGAAGGCCAAGCGGCTGGTCGAGCACAAGCGCGACGTCGTCATCCTGCTTGATTCGATCACCCGCCTCGGACGGGCTTTCAATACCGTGGTGCCGTCCTCGGGCAAGGTGTTGACCGGCGGCGTCGACGCGAACGCGCTGCAGCGGCCGAAGCGGTTCTTCGGCGCCGCGCGGAACATCGAGGAGGGCGGCAGCCTGACGATCATCGCCACCGCGCTGATCGATACCGGCAGCCGGATGGACGAGGTGATCTTCGAGGAGTTCAAGGGCACCGGCAATTCCGAGATCGTGCTGGACCGGAAGGTGGCGGACAAGCGGGTGTTCCCGGCGATGGACATCCTGAAATCCGGCACCCGGAAGGAGGAGCTTCTGGTCGAGAAGACCGACCTGCAGAAGACCTATGTTCTGCGCCGGATCCTGAACCCGATGGGCACCACGGACGCGATCGAGTTCCTGATCTCGAAACTGAAGCAGACCAAGACGAATTCGGAATTCTTCGAATCGATGAACGCCTGACGGGGGCGGGAGCCAGCGGGTTGCGCCATGGACACGATCTTTGCCGAGGCGACGGCGCGGGGCCGTGCCGGGGTATGCGTGATCCGGATCTCGGGCCCGGCGGCGAAGCGGGCCGCGACCACGCTGGCCGGGCCGCTGCCGGCCGAACGCCGGGCCGGGCTGCGCCGGCTGGTCCGGGACGGCGAGGTGATCGACGAGGGGCTGGTGATCTGGTTCGGCGCGGGGGCGAGTTTCACCGGCGAGGATGTGGTGGAACTTCAGCTGCACGGATCGGTGGCGGTGGCCGCGGCGGCGCTTCGGGCGCTGGCCGGGGAACCGGGATTGCGGCATGCCGAACCGGGTGAATTCACCCGCCGCGCGCTGGAGAACGGCCGGCTCGACCTTGCGCAGGTCGAGGGGCTGGCGGACCTGATCGAGGCGGAGACCGAGGCCCAGCGGCGGCAGGCGCTGCGGGTGCTGGAGGGCGCGGTGGGTCGGCGGGCCGAGCGGTGGCGCCACGCGCTGGTGCGGGCCGCCGCTCTGGTCGAGGCGACGATCGATTTCGCGGACGAGGAGGTTCCGGTGGACGTGGCGCCGGAGGTTCTGGCGCTTGTCGACGGTGTCGCCGCCGATCTTCGCGCGGAGGTCGCCGGCTATGGCGCCGCCGAGCGGATTCGCGACGGGTTCGAGGTGGCCATCGTCGGCCGGCCGAACGCGGGAAAGTCGACCCTGCTGAACGCCCTGGCCGGACGTGAGGCGGCGATCACCTCGGAACAGGCGGGGACCACGCGCGACGTGATCGAGGTTCGGATGGATCTTGGCGGGTTGCCGGTGACGATGCTGGATACGGCGGGGTTGCGCGCGGCGGAGGATGCGGTGGAGCGGATCGGGGTGGACCGTGCGGTAGCGCGGGCGGAGGCGGCCGATCTTCGCCTGTTCCTGCTGGACGAAGGCGATGTTCCCCTGCTGTCGCCGCGGCCGGGCGACCTGCTGGTTCAGGGCAAGGCGGACAGGCGGCCCGCGACCGGCCGGCTTTCGGTCTCCGGCCTCACGGGGGCCGGGATCGGCGAGCTGGTGGCGGCGGTGGAGGCGGAGTTGCGCGGCCGGGTGCGCGGCGGGGCCGTGATCGTGCGGGACCGGCAGAAGCGCGCGGTGGCGGCGGCACTTGAGGCTTTGGTGTCGGCGCGATCCGAGTTAGAAGCGGGGCCGGAGCGGGCGGAACTCGCGGCCGAACGGCTGCGGGAGACCTGCCGGACCCTGGACAGGCTGGTGGGGCGGGTTGACGTGGAAGACCTGCTGGACGAGATCTTTGCCAGCTTCTGCATCGGCAAGTGAGGATGTTTCACGTGAAACAGTTCGACGTCATCGTGATCGGCGGGGGCCATGCCGGCGTGGAGGCCGCGGATGCCGCGGCCCGTCTGGGCGCGCAGACGGCGCTGATTACCCTGAAGCGCGCGGCGATCGGCGTGATGTCCTGCAACCCGGCGATCGGCGGCCTGGGAAAGGGCCACCTCGTGCGTGAGATCGATGCGCTGGATGGCGTGATGGGTATTGCGGCCGACCGCGGCGGGATCCAGTTCCGGCTGCTCAACCGTCGCAAGGGCCCCGCCGTTCAGGGCCCACGGGCGCAGGCCGATCGCAAGCTGTACCGCGAGGCGGTCCAGCAGATGGTGGCGGCGCGGCCAGGGCTGACGGTGATCGAGGGCGAAGTCGCCGATGTTCTGGAGGACGGCGTGCGAATCGCCGGTGTGGAGCTGGCGGACGGGTCGCGCATCGCCGCGCGCTCGGTGGTGCTCACCTCGGGCACCTTCCTGCGCGGGGTGATTCATATCGGCGATCGTCAGGTGGCGGGCGGCCGTTGGGGCGAGGCCCCATCCACCCGGCTGGGCGAGCGGCTGGCGGGGCGGGGCCTGCCGATGGGCCGGCTGAAGACAGGAACGCCGCCGCGACTGGACGGCCGCACCATCGACTGGGCGCGGGTCGACAGCCAGCCGGGCGATGACGCGCCTGTGATGTTTTCCGTCCTGCATGACAGGCCTTTCGTGCGGCAGGTCTGCTGCGGGATCACCCATACCAATCCCCGAACGCACGACATCATCCGCGACAACCTGTCCCGCTCCGCGATGTATGGCGGCCAGATCGAAGGTGTCGGGCCGCGCTACTGCCCGTCGATCGAGGACAAGGTCGTGCGGTTCGCCGACAAGCAGTCCCACCAGGTGTTCCTTGAGCCCGAGGGGCTGGACGATCCCACGGTCTACCCCAACGGGATTTCGACCTCGCTGCCGGAAGACGTTCAGGAAGACTACGTGCGCAGCATCGCGGGGCTGGAGGCCGCGACGATCCTGCAACCGGGCTATGCGATCGAATACGACTACGTCGATCCCCGTGCCCTTGCGCCGACGCTGGAGCTGCGCGCGGCCCCGGGCCTGTTTCTTGCCGGGCAGATCAACGGGACGACAGGCTACGAGGAGGCCGCCGCGCAGGGGCTTGTCGCCGGGCTGAATGCCGCCGCGGCGGCCGCCGGCCGCGACGCCGCGGTTTTCAGTCGGGCGGACAGCTATATCGGCGTGATGATCGACGACCTCGTGACCCGCGGTGTGAGCGAACCGTACCGGATGTTCACGTCGCGGGCCGAGTTCCGGCTGTCGCTTCGTGCCGACAATGCCGACCAGAGGTTGACGCCGATGGGCCTGGCGATCGGCTGTGTCGGAGCGCGGCGCGCCGCGGCCTTCGCGGCGAAGCGGGAGGCGCTGGAGTCCGGCCGCGCGGCGCTGGAGGCGCTGGTGCTGTCGCCCACCGAGGCCGTGGCGCAGGGCCTGCGGGTGAATTCCGACGGCGTGCGCCGCAACGGATTCGCGCTCCTGTCGTTCCCGGACATCGGCTTCGACGATCTGCTGCGGATCGCGCCGGATCTGGCGGCGATCGACCCGGCGGTCCGGGCCCAGATCGAACGTGACGCGACCTATGCCGTTTACCTGGACCGGCAGAAGGCGGATGCGGAGGCGTTGCGCCGGGACGAGCAGCACGCCATCCCGGCGGATTTCCCCTATGCCGAGATCTCCGGCCTGTCGCGGGAACTCGGCGACAAGCTCGACCGCGCCAGGCCCGCCACGCTGGCCCAGGCCTCCCGGATCGACGGGATGACGCCGGCCGCGCTCACGCTCATCCTTGCGCGACTGAAGCAGCGAAGCCGGCAGCGTTCCGCCGGATGAGCCCGGACGAACTTTCCGACCTGCGCGGGCGGCCTGTTTCACGTGAAACAGCCGAGCGACTCGCCGCCTATGTCGCCCTGCTGGAGAAATGGACGCCACGCATCAACCTCGTGTCGGCCGCCACGCTGCGCGAGGTCTGGACCCGGCACATCCTCGATTCCCTCCAGCTTCACGATCTTGCCGGGGCCGTCGGCGGCCATTGGGCCGATCTGGGCAGCGGCGGCGGGCTGCCCGGCCTTGTCGTCGCGATCCTCGCCGCCGCCGAAGCGCCGGACCTGCGTGTGACGCTGGTGGAAAGCGATCAGCGCAAGGCCGCCTTCCTGTCCGCCGCGCTGCGCGAAACCGGGGTCCGGGCGACGGTTCGCGCGGAGCGGATCGAGGCCTTGCCGCCGCTCGCGGCCGATATCGTCTCGGCCCGGGCGCTGGCGCCGCTCGACCGTCTTCTGGGCTACGCGGCGCGCCATATGCACCCGTCGGGAAAGGCGTTTTTCCCGAAGGGGCGAAACTGCGAGGCGGAACTGGCGGAGGCCCTTGCGTCCTGGCGGTTCCGGTACCAAAAACACCCCAGCAGGACCGACTCGCAGGCGGTCATCCTTCAGATCGAGGACATTGCGCGTGGCTGATCCCACCCGACCGCCCGGCCCGAGAATCGTCGCGATCGCCAACCAGAAGGGCGGCGTCGGCAAGACGACGACGGCCATCAACCTTGCCGCTGCGCTGGCCGAGATCGGGTTGCGCGTGCTCGTGGTCGATATCGACCCGCAGGGCAATGCCTCCACCGGCCTCGGGCTCGACCCGGACCGCCGCGGCCTGACCAGCTATGACCTCATCCTCGAGGAGGCCCCGCTCGACGAGGTGATCCAGGCCTCGACCTTCGCCAACATCTGGATCTGTCCGGCGACGACCGATCTGTCTTCCGCCGATATCGACCTTGTCGCCAACGAGAAGCGCTCCTTCCTCCTGCACGACGCGCTGCGCCAGCCGGCGATCGATTCCTTCGGCTTCGACATCGTGCTGATCGACTGCCCGCCCTCGCTCAGCCTGCTGACGATCAACGCTCTCGTGGCGGCCCATGCCGTTCTGGTGCCGCTGCAGGCGGAGTTCTTCGCGCTGGAAGGCCTGTCGCAACTGATGCTGACGGTGCGCGAGGTCCGGATCGGGCCGAATCCCGGGCTCCGGATCGATGGCGTGCTGATGACGATGGCCGACAGCCGCAACAACCTGTCCCGCCAGGTCGAGGCCGATGCCCGCACCACGCTCGGCGACCTGGTGTTCGACACGGTGATCCCGCGCAACGTGCGCCTGTCCGAGGCGCCCTCCTACGCGATGCCGGTTCTTGCCTACGATCCCGCCTCGCGCGGCAGCGAGGCCTATCGCGCCCTCGCGCGCGAGTTGCTGGAGCGCTATTCTGCGCGGGGCTGAGCCGATCCGGCCGCGGAGCTGAGAGGGAGACATCGATGTCTGACAAGAAGAACGAACGCCGGGGTCTTGGCCGCGGCCTGTCGGCGCTGATGGCCGATGTCGGTGTCGCCGATGCCGGGGAATCGTCGCGCCCGCGCCGCGCCGATCTCTCGGTCCCGGTCGAGTCGCTGGCGCCGAATCCCGACCAGCCGCGCCGCGATTTCGACGGCGCCGCGCTGGAGGAGCTGGCGGCCTCGATCCGTGAAAAGGGCATCATCCAGCCGCTGATCGTGCGGCCGCGCGGAGATGCGGGCTACGAGATCGTCGCCGGCGAACGCCGCTGGCGCGCCGCGCAACTGGCCCGGCTGCACGAGGTTCCCGTTCTGGTGCGCGAGTTCAGCGATACCGAGGTGCTGGAAATCGCGATCATCGAGAACATCCAGCGCGCAGACCTGAACCCGGTGGAAGAAGCGATGGGCTATCGCCAGCTGATGGAGCGGTTCGGCCATACCCAGGAGAGGCTGGCCGAGGCGCTGTCGAAAAGCCGCAGCCATATCGCCAATCTGCTGCGGCTGCTGACCCTGCCCGACGAGGTGCAGCATCACCTGCGCGAAGGCCGGATCAGCGCCGGTCACGCCCGGGCGCTGATCACCACCCCCGATCCGGCGGCGCTGGCCCGGCAGGTCATCGCCAAGGGCCTGTCGGTGCGCGAGACCGAGGCGCTGGCCCGCAAGGCCATGGCGCCGAAGCCCGACCGCCCCGCCGCGCCCCGCGCCGAAAAGGACGCCGATACCAAGGTGCTGGAGCGCGATCTTTCGGCCGCGCTCGGGATGTCTGTCTCGATCGATCATCGCGGCCATGACGGTGGCGTTGTGACGATCCGCTACCGTGATCTCGACCAGCTCGACCGGCTGTGCCAGCATCTGGGCGGCATGTAGCCGCTCAGCCCTCTGGCCGGGTCCAGATGAACAGCGCCACGCCTGCCAGCACCGCGGCCTGGATCGCCAGCACCGGCAGCCCGACGCCCAGCAGCACGGACAGGCCGAACGCCGCCAGAATCGAGCCTGACGCGGCCCATTTCGCCGTTCGCGCGATGGCCTGCCGTTCCGCCCAGGCGGTGATCGGCGGGCCGAACCGCGGATGGTTCAGGAGCCAGGCATGCAACCGCTCTGAGGATCGTGCGAAGCAGAACGCGGCCAGCAGCAGGAACGGCACCGTCGGCACCAGCGGCAGCACCGCCCCGATCCCGGCCAGCGCCATCGCGACCAGCCCGCCGATCAGCCACAGCGCCCTCATCTCAGGCCAGGATCCGGCGCAGCACGGCATTCAGAAGCGGCCGGCCAATGGCCGTGGCGCGCAGCCGGCCATGCCCGGTTTCAACCAGACCGGAATCCTCCAACACCTTGATTTCCTTGTCATTCGTGACGTTCGCGCCAAAAGCGGGCAGGCGTGACAGATCGATCCCCTCGGTCAGCCGCAAGCCCATCATGACATATTCCACCGCGCGATCGTCCCGGCTGAGCGCCGCGCGCGGCGCCTCGCCCGCGCCGCGGCCCTCGACCGCTTCCAGCCATTCCCCCGGCGCCCGCGGCGCCTCGGTGGCCCAACGCACGCCGTCCAGTGTCAGCCGGCCCTGCGCCCCCGGCCCGATCCCGGCCCAGTCGCCCGACCGCCAGTAGACCAGGTTGTGCCGGCTTTCGGCGCCGGGCCGGGCGTGATTCGATATCTCGTAGCCCGGCAGACCGGCGGCACCGCATTCCTCCTGCGTGATCTCCCAGAGATCGGCCGCGCGATCCTCGTCGGGCAGGCCGGCCAGCCCGCCCGCAGCATGGCGGGTGGCAAAGGCCGTGCCCTCCTCGATCGTCAACTGGTACAGCGACAGGTGATCCACGGCCATGGCCAGCGCGTCGCGCAGCTCGCGCCGCCAGCCCGCCGCGGTCTGGTCCTGCCGGGCATAGATCAGGTCGAAACTCACCCGGTCGAAGGTCTTTCGGGCCACGTCGAAGGCCGCCCGCGCCTCCGCCGCCGAGTGCAACCGGCCGAGCCGGCGCAGATCATCGTCGTTCAACGCCTGCACACCCAGCGAGACACGGTTGACGCCGGCGTCGCGGTAGCCGCGGAACCGGCCGGCCTCGACGCTGCCGGGATTGGCCTCCAGCGTGATCTCGGCATCGTTGGCCATCGGCCAGGCCGCGCGCACCGCCTCCAGCACCGCCGCCACAAGCTCCGGCGCCATCAGCGACGGGGTGCCACCCCCGAAGAACACCGTGTTCAGCACCCGCGGCCCGGTTTCCGCCGAAACCCGCGCGATCTCGGCCTGGTAGGCCCGGCGCCAGCGGACCTGGTCGATCGCGGCCGCCACATGGCTGTTGAAATCGCAATAGGGGCATTTCGAGGCGCAAAACGGCCAGTGCAGGTAAAGCCCGAACCCGCCGGATTGCCAGTCCTCCATCCTCAGCCCCGAAAGGCCGTGACCTCGACCTCGACCTTCATCTCCGGCGTCACCAGCCCGGCGACGACCATGGTCGAGGCCGGCCGCACCTCGGCCAGCGCCTCGCGCAGCGCCGGGGCGATCTCGTCGGCCAGTGCGGCCTCGGTGATCGTGTATTGCACACGGACCACGTCTGACATTGAAAAACCGCCTTGTTTCAATACCTTGTCAATCGTGGCAAAGCAGTTGCGGGCCTGGTCCAGAGCCGCTGCGGGCATCGTCATCGTCGCGTAGTCATAGCCCGTGACACCGGCGACGAAACACCAGCCGCCCTTCACCACGGCGCGGCTGAACGCCCATTTCTCCTCGAAGGGCGAGCCGGTGGAAATCCGCTGCACCGGCGCGAGGCAGGCCATCAGCTTCGCCACCGCATCGGCCCGGTGGCTGATCGCGTTCTTCTCCTCCGGCCCCATCTCGGCAAAGGTCCGGCTCTGGCCCGCGGGCTGGAACATCGGATCGTAGCCATGACCATGCGCGCCGCGGGTCGGCCAGACGACCTCGCCCTCCGCCCTGCCCTCGAACACCTCGTCATGCCCGTCCGGCCAGGCCAGCACCAGCGTGGCGCGGAACCGCGCGGTGCGGGGATAGGGGGCCTGCGCCTCCTCCAGCGCGGCCCAGGTCCGGTTCATAGCCTGGTCGAAATCGCGGCCGTCCGGTGTTGCCGCCCAATCGGCGGTATGGACCCCGGGCGCGCCGCCCAGCCCGTCGACCTCGATGCCGGAATCGTCGGCCAGCGCCGGCAGGCCGGTCGCCCGGGCCGCGGCATGGGCCTTGATCCTGGCGTTGCCCAGGAAGGTCGTCTCGGTCTCTTCCGGTTCGTCAAGCCCAAGCTCACCGGCCCCGACCACCGTGATCCCCATCGGGCCCAGCAGCGCCTGCATCTCGTCCAGCTTGCCGGCATTGTGGGTCGCCAGCAGCAGCCTGTCGCCGGTGAACTTCCGCATCACAATGCCGCCTTCTGCGCCTCGACCAGCGCCGCGACGCCGGCCTCGGCAAGATCCAGCAGCCGGGTCATCTCGTCGCGCCCGAAGGTCGCGCCCTCGGCCGACATCTGCACCTCGATCAGCCGGCCGCGGCCGGTCATCACGAAATTGCCGTCTGTTCCCGCCTCGCTGTCCTCGGCATAATCGAGGTCCAGCAGCGGCTGGCCCGCGTAGATGCCGCAGCTGACCGCCGCGACATGGTCGGTGATCGGATCAGATGTCACCAGCCCGGCCTTGATCAGCCGGTTCGTGGCCAGCCGCAGCGCCACCCAGCCGCCGGTGATCGCCGCGCAGCGGGTGCCGCCGTCGGCCTGCAGCACGTCGCAGTCGATCACGATCTGGCGTTCGCCCAGCGCCACACGGTCGACCCCGGCGCGCAATGCCCGGCCGATCAGGCGCTGGATCTCCTGGGTGCGGCCGCCCTGCTTGCCGGCGGCCGCCTCGCGCCGGTTGCGGGTGGTCGTGGCGCGCGGCAGCATGCCGTATTCCGCCGTTACCCAGCCCAGACCGGTGCCCTTGAGGAACGGCGGCGGCCGGTCTTCCACGCTGGCGGTGCACAGCACATGGGTGTCGCCCATGCGGATCAGCGCCGAGCCCTCGGCATGTTTGGTCACGCCGGTCTCGATCGTGACCGCGCGCAGTTCGTCCTGGCTCCGGCCGGAAGGGCGCATGGTCTGTCCTTTCGCTTCTGGTCCCGGCCGGTGATAGGCCCGCGGCCGGGCCGGGCGCAAGCCCGATCGGGTCGGCGCGGCGGCGGCCGGGGTGCCCCGGCCCCGTTGACGACGGCCGCGCAACACCTTTATTCAATGGGGCCCCATCGCGGGGCGGGCCCGAGGATGACCGAGAACCGCAATATCCTGACCGAGCTGAACGAGCGCTCGCGCGAGGTGTTTCGCCGGGTGGTCGAGGGCTATCTCGACACCGGCGATCCGGTCGGGTCGCGAAGCCTGACCCGCACGATGACCGAAAAGGTCTCGGCCGCGACGATCCGCAACGTGATGCAGGATCTCGAATATCTCGGCCTGCTCGACAGCCCGCATGTCTCGGCCGGCCGGGTGCCGACGCAGCTGGGGTTGCGGATGTTCGTCGACGGGCTGATGGAGGTCTCCGCCCTCGACGAGACCGATCGCGAGCGCATCGACGCGACAGCGGGGCAGAACGACCCGGACGTGAGCGTGCTGCTCGACCGGGTCGGGCATGCGCTGTCGGGGATCACGCAGTCGGCCTCGCTGGTGCTGACGCCCAAGCACGAGGCGGCGATCCGGCACGTGGAATTCGTCCCGCTCGGGGCCGACCGGGCGCTCGTCGTTCTGGTGTTCAGCGACGGCCATGTCGAGAACCGCGTGTTCACGCCGCCCCCGGGCCAGACGCCTTCGTCGATGCGCGAGGCGGCGAATTTCCTCAACGCCATCGCCGAGGGCCGCAGCCTGCCCGAACTGCGCCGCGAATTCGCACAGGAGCTGGTGCGCCGCCGGCAGGAGCTTGATGCACTGGCCCGCGGCCTCGTCGAAAGCGGCGTGGCGGTCTGGGAGACGCCGGTGGAGGGGCAGGAACGGCTGATCGTCCGCGGGCGGTCGAACCTGATCGCCGCCGAGGCCGGGGAAATCGAGCGGGTGCGCGAACTGTTCGACGATCTGGAACGCAAGCGCGACATCGTCGAGTTCCTGGAACTTGCCGAGGGCGGCGAGGGCGTGCGGATTTTCATCGGCTCCGAGAACAAGCTTTTTTCACTTTCGGGTTCCGCTCTGGTGGTGTCTCCCTATATGAACGCGGATCGAAAGATCATCGGCGCGATCGGCGTGATCGGCCCGACCCGGCTGAACTACGGGCGGGTGGTGCCGATCGTGGATTACACGGCGCAACTGGTCGGGCGGCTGGTGTCGGACCGGGGCAAGGGGTAGGGCATGACCGACATGAAGAAGGACGAAATCCTCGAGGATCAGGCGGCGATCGGCGAGGAGACGGCGGAGACTGCGGCCGAGGCGATGGCCGAGACGATCGCGGCGCTGCAGGCCGAACGCGACGAATTGCGCGACCGTTTCATGCGCGCGCTGGCCGATGCCGAGAATACCCGCAAGCGCGGCGAACGCGACCGCCGCGAGGCCGAGGAATACGGCGGATCGAAGCTCGCCCGCGATCTTCTGCCGGTCTACGACAACCTGCGCCGCGCCCTCGACGCCGCGGGCGAGGATCAGCGGGCCGCCGCCGCGGCGCTCATCGAGGGGGTGGAGCTGACGCTGCGCGAGCTACTGAACGTGTTCTCGAAACATGGCATCGCCCCGGTCACGCCGGCCCTGGGCGATGCGTTCGATCCGCAATTGCACCAGGCGATGTTCGAGGCGCCGGTGCCCGGCACCCAGGCCGGCGAGATCATCCAGGTGATGACCGAGGGGTTCTTGCTGCACGACCGGCTCCTGCGCCCGGCGCAGGTCGGCGTGTCCTCGACCCCGAAGGGCTGATTGCGGCGCCGCGGCGGGGGGCTGTCTGCCCCCCGGCCGCCTTCGGCGGCTCCCCCCGAGGATATTTCCCGACCAAAACCGCGCCTCACGCCCCGTCCGGCGGGTCGAGCAGGCCGCAGAGGTCGTAGAGCAGTTGCAGCGCCTCGCGCGGCGACAGGTCGTCCGGCCTGATCGTGGCCAGCACCCGCTCGACCTCGGAGGGCCCGCTAACCGGGGGCGACGGCGGTGGTTCGGCGCGGGCGCTGAACAGCGGCAGGTCGTCGACGAGGCTGGCCGCGCTGGCCCGGCCGGACCGGTCGGCGGATTCGAGCGATTCGAGCACCTCGCGCGCCCGCGCCACCACCGCCGGCGGCAGACCGGCGAGGCGGGCGACCTGCACGCCGTAGGACCGGTCGGCCGCGCCGCGCGCGACCTCGTGCAGGAAGATCACCTCGCCCTGCCATTCCCGCACCCGGACGGTCGCGTTCTGCACCCCGTGCAGCTTGCCGGCCAGCACTGTGAGTTCGTGGTAATGGGTGGCGAAGAGCGCCCGGCAGCGGTTCACGCCGTGCAGGTGTTCCAGCACCGCCCAGGCGATCGACAGCCCGTCCCATGTCGCGGTGCCGCGGCCGATCTCGTCGAGGATGACCAGCGCGCGATCGTCGGACTGGTTCAGGATCGCGGCGGTTTCGACCATCTCGACCATGAAGGTCGACCGGCCGCGCGCGAGGTCGTCGGCCGCGCCGACGCGGCTGAACAGCTGGCTGACCAGCCCGATCCGCGCCGATTGCGCCGGCACGAAACTGCCCGCCTGCGCCAGCAGCGCGATCAGCGCGTTCTGGCGCAGGAAGGTCGACTTGCCGGCCATGTTCGGCCCGGTGATCAGCCAGATCGCCGGGGTCGCGTCCTGCGCCAGGTCGCAATCGTTGGGGATGAACGGGTCGCCCCCGGCGCGGGCCAGCGCGCGTTCGACCACCGGATGCCGGCCGGCGGTGACGTCGAAGGCGTGGCTGTCGTCGACCTCCGGTTCGCACCAGTCGGCGGCCTGCGCGAGTTCCGCCAGGGCGGCGGCGAGGTCGATCTCGGCCAGCGCCCGCGCGGTCTGGCCGATCCCGCCGGCCTCGGCCAGGATCGCCTCTCTCAGGACGGAATAGAGCCGTTTTTCGATCTCCAGCGCCCGGTTTCCGGCATTCAGGATCCGGGTTTCCAGGTCCGACAGGTCGACCGTGGTGAAGCGGATCTGGTTGGCCGTGGTCTGGCGGTGGATGAAGACCTCCGACAGCGGCGGGGCCAGCATCTTCTGCGCATGGGTCGCGGTGGTCTCGATGAAATAGCCCAGGACGTTGTTGTGCCTGATCTTCAGGCTGGGCACCCCGGCGCGCTCGGCATAGTCGGCCTGCATCCGCGCGATCACGCCGCGGCCTTCGTCGCGCAACTCGCGCGCCGCGTCGAGATCGGCGTCGTGGCCCGGCGCGATGAAGCCGCCATCGCGGGCCAGCAGCGGCGGTTCTTCGACCAGCGCGGCGGTCAGCAGGGCCAGAAGATCATCGTGACCGGTCAGCGCCCGCGCCGCGGCGCGAAGCCGGTCGGGCAGGTCGGCGCCGGACAGCCGGCTGGCGATGGTCGCGGCCTGCCCCAGCCCGGAGCGGATCGCCGCGAGGTCGCGCGGGCCGGCCCGGTCGAGCGCCAGACGGCACAGCGCGCGGTCGATGTCGGGCACCCGGCGCAGCGCGGCGCGCAGGTCGTCGCGCAGGCTGCCGTCCTCGACCAGCGCCCGCACCGCGGCGTGACGGGAGTGGACTTCGGGCAAGGCGCAGGACGGGGCCGAGATGCGCCGTTCCAGCAACCGCGCGCCCGCCGCCGTCACCGTCCGGTCGATCGCGGTGACAAGCGAGCCCTCGCGCCCGCCCGACAAGGCCTGGGTGAGTTCCAGGTTCCGCCGCGTCGCCGCGTCGATCTGCATCGCGCCGCCGGGGGTTTCGCGCACCGGCGCGCGCAGAAGCGGCAGCTTGCCGCGCTGCGTGAGATCCAGGTAGTCGACGATCGCGCCCAGCGCGGCGGTTTCGGCCCGGCCGAAGGCGCCGAAGGCCTCGAGCGTCGCGACGCCCAGCAGCGCGCAGAGCCGGCGTTCGCCGGACTGGCTGTCGAAGGCGGTGCGCGGCCGCAGGGTCAGCGCCGCGCCGGTTTCGGAAATCGCCGCCGCGCGCCCGGCCTCGCGGCCCTCGGCGAGCAGCACCTCGCGCGGGGCCAGCCGCGCCAGTTCCGGGCCCAGCCGCGCCGGCGGGCAGGGCATCGCCCGGATCTCGCCGGTGGAAATGTCGGCCCAGGCCAGCGCGGCCTCGTCGCGGATCTCGGCATAGGCGGCGAGGAAATTGTTGCGCCGCGCCTCGAGCAGCGAATCTTCGGTCAGCGTGCCGGGGGTGACGAGGCGCACGACATCGCGCGCCACCACCGCCTTGGCGCCGCGTTTCCTCGCCTCGGCCGGGTCTTCCATCTGTTCGGCGATGGCGACGCGGAATCCCTTGCGGATCAGCGCCAGCAGGTAGCTTTCGGCGGAATGGACCGGCACGCCGCACATCGGGATATCCTGGCCCTGGTGCTGGCCGCGTTTCGTCAGCGCGATGTCGAGCGCCTCGGCGGCGGCCACCGCGTCGTCGAAGAACATCTCGTAGAAATCGCCCATCCGGTAGAACAGGAGGGCATCGGGGTGCCGCCCCTTGATCTCGAGATACTGCGCCATCATCGGCGTCACGGCGCCCTGCGATCCTGTCACGCTTTACTCCCTCCGGCCGGTTGGCCGAGCCTATTGCGGCGGCGCGGGAAATGGAATCCTCTCGCAAGGCCGGGCACCTGCGGCACAATTCTTCGCCGGAGAATTGCGCCCGGCGCCCGGACGGGGTTATCCCGGCACGACCGGTCAGGGGAGGGGCCGCGGCCATGGCATCGAAATCGCGAATCACGCCCGAGGAGGCGCTGGGCTATCACCTGTTGCCGCAGCCGGGGAAATACGAGGTCGTGGCCAGCAAGCCGATGACCACCCAGCGCGACCTGAGCCTCGCCTATTCCCCCGGCGTCGCGGTGCCGGTGGAGGCGATCGCGGAGCGGCCGGAAACCGCCTATGACTACACGGTGAAGGGCAACATGGTCGCCGTGGTGTCGAACGGATCGGCGATCCTGGGCCTGGGCAATCTCGGCGCGCTGGCCTCGAAGCCGGTGATGGAGGGCAAGGCGGTGCTGTTCAAGCGCTTCGCCGACGTGAACGCCATCGACATCGAACTGGATACCGAGGACGCCGACGAGATCATCCGGGCGGTGCGGCTGATGGGGCCGACCTTCGGCGGCATCAACCTCGAGGACATCAAGGCGCCCGAATGCTTCATCATCGAAAGCCGGCTGAAGGAGATGATGGACATCCCGGTGTTCCATGACGACCAGCACGGCACCGCCGTGATCTGCGCCGCGGGCCTGATCAACGCGCTGGAACTCAGCGGCAAGAAGATCGAGGAGGTGCGGATCGTCCTGAACGGCGCGGGCGCGGCGGGGATCGCCTGTCTGGAACTCCTCAAGGCGATGGGGGCGCGGCCCGACAACTGCCTGATGTGCGACACCAAGGGGGTGATCTGGCAGGGCCGCACCGAGGGCATGAACCAGTGGAAATCCGCCCATGCCGCGAAGACCGACCTGCGCACGCTGGACGAGGCGATGGCCGGGGCCGACGTGTTTCTGGGAGTTTCGGCCAAGGGCGCGGTGACGCCCGAAATGGTGGCCAGCATGGCCGACAACCCGGTGATTTTCGCCATGGCGAACCCGGACCCCGAGATCACGCCGGAAGAGGCGCATGCCGTCCGGGCCGATGCGATCGTGGCCACCGGGCGGTCGGACTATCCCAACCAGGTCAACAACGTTCTGGGTTTTCCCTACCTCTTCCGCGGCGCGCTGGACATTCATGCCCGGGCGATCAACGACGAGATGAAGATCGCCTGCGCCCAAGCGCTGGCGGCGCTGGCGCGCGCCGACGTGCCCGACGAGGTGGCGATGGCCTATGGCCGCAAGCTGACCTTCGGGCGCGACTACATCATCCCGACGCCGTTCGATCCGCGGCTGATCCACGTCGTGCCGCCGGCGGTGGCGAAGGCGGGGATGGCCACCGGCGTGGCGCGGCGGCCGATCGTGGACATGGCGGGATACGAGC
>CAYUXM010000002.1:0-42730 GCA_964448765.1 uncultured Rhodobacterales bacterium | reverse complement strand
TGCTGCACCGGGTGCACCGGCAGGAGGGCGACAGCCCGATCCTCGACCTCGCCCATGCGCTGGCCGATCCGGGGCTGGAGTTCGAGGATTTCGAACGGATGGTCGCCGAGGCCGCGCGTCGCGACGACCGGGTTCACTGGGCCGAACGGGTGGATGCCGACCTGTTGGCGCGGTCGCCCGTGCTGGTCTGGCGCAACCAGACCCGGATCCGGCTGATCCACGCCTTCCGCGCCGCCCATGGCGCGCCGGCGGACGCGCTGCTGCCCGGCGAACCCCTGATCTGCGACGGGATCGAACTGCCGCTCAAGCACCGCAAGAAACGCATCGACCTCGAGGCGCGGGGCCTCGTGAAGGGGGCGCAGGTTGTCTATCTGGGCCCCGGCAAGAAGCCCGGCTTTTCCCGCCTGCATGTCATCGGGGCGGAGGAACCGCGGCTGTCGGCCGCCTCGATCATCAAGATCGAACTGCCCGACAGCGAGGAGCCGTTCATCGCCTCCGCCGCGCGGATGGGCGCGGCCTTCCTGCACGGCGCGGCGGTGACGATCCACAAGGCGCAGGGCTCGCAATGGGATCAGGTGCAGGTCTTCGCGCCCGATCTCTTCGCCGCCGCCCGCGCCGGCCGGACGGAGGCCGGGCTGCCGTTGTGGAAGCGGCTGGCCTATGTCGCGATCACCCGCGCCGAAACCCGGCTGCACTGGGTGGTGCGCAACCGGCTGGCCCGGCCGACGCGGGCGCTGGACACCGCCGACCTGCCCGGCGCGCCGGTGCCGCTGGCGCTGGAGCCGGAATAGACCGGCGCGCCGCGCGCCCCGCGGCGACCACAGCCCCCGAACCCGCTTCCGCCGGCCGGCAAATCCCCCTAGTCTGCCCCCGAAGACCCAAGGGAGGCCGCCATGCGCTGCGTTTTCGTCCAGTTCCGCTGCCAGCCCGGCAAGACCTACGAGGTGGCGGATGCGATCTACGACCGCGAAGTCGTGTCGGAGCTTTATTCGACCTCCGGCGATTACGATCTGATCGCCAAGGTCTACATCCCCGAGGGCGCCGATGTCGGCCATTACCTGACGGAGAAGCTGTTCGACATTCCCGGTATCAGCCGCACCCTGACCACGATGACCTTCCGCGCCTTCTGAGCACCCCGAAAAGGATCGCCGCTCACAGGCCCCACAGCGCCGGCAGATCATCCATCCGGTGAACCACCCGCGCGCCCAGCTTCGCCATCGCCGCGCCGTCGTCATGTTCGGCGAAACCGTAGACCGGAATGCCGGCCCGCACCGCGCCCAGCACACCCGACGGGCTGTCATCGACCACCGCGCAGGCGTCGGGCGGCAGGCCCAGCGCGGCGGCGCAGTGCAGCCACAGGCCCGGATCGGGCTTCGGGCAGCCCAGATCCTGGCCAGAGAATATCCGGTCGCCGAAGCGGGCCATCACGGCGGGGTGCTGGCCCAGCGTGATCTCCATCTTCGCCATCCGGCCGTTGGAGCCGATGGCATAGGCGATGCCCGCGCCGTCCAGCCGGTCGAGCAGCGCCTCGATCCCGTCGATCAGCGCGGTGCCCTCGGCCAGCCGCGCATAGAGCCGTTCGTAGAACCGATCCACCCAGTCGCCGTCCAGCGGCATGCCCAGCCTGCGCAGTTCCTCATGCGTGGTCTGGATCGTGCCGCCGACGAAGCGGCGGCGGATTTCGTCGGCATCCATCTCGATCCCGTGCGCGCGGGCCTCGTCCTGCATGATCGCGATCGCCGCGCCCTCGCTGTCGACGATCACGCCGTCGCAATCGAACAGAATCCCCGCCGGCCTCATTCCGGCGCCCGAAGGATCGTGACCCAGGTTTCGCCGTAGCGGCGTTGATCGAGCATCTCGAACCCCTCGGGTGGCGCCGGGGCCGCGCCTTCCTCCCAGACGATCAGCGCGCCGGGCGCCAGCCAGCCACCGGCGCGGCACGAGGCCAGCGCCGCCTCACCCAGCGCCTTGCCATAAGGCGGATCGAGGAACACGAGGTCGTAACCCGGCCCCCGGTTCGGCCCCATCCGCGTCGCGTCGCGGCGCCAGACATCGGTGACGCCCATCGCCTGCATCAGGTCGATGTTGCGCCGCAGGATCGCCCGCGCCGCCGCGCCCTCGTCGACGAAGGCCACCCGCGCCGCGCCGCGCGACAGCGCCTCCAGCCCCATCGCCCCGGTCCCGGCGAACAGGTCGAGCACCCGCGCGCCCGCCACCGGGTTGCCATGGGGCCCGTTCGTCAGGATGTTGAAGATCGCCTCGCGCACCCGGTCCGAGGTTGGCCGCAGATGCGCCGCCGGGTCGCCGGCGCCGACATCGGCCAGCTTCAGCCCGCGCCGCGCGCCGCCCACGATCCTCACGCCAGAAGCGCCTTGAGGTCGGTCGCCGGATCGGCCAGCGCGGCGGGGTCGGGGCTGCGGCCCGCCTCGATCAGCCGCTTGCCGATCATGTAGGCGCGCGGATCGTCGATCGCGTCGACGGCCAGCAGCCTGTCGCCGGCAAAGTACCAGATCGACAGGCCATCGCCGGCCGCGCGCCGCACCGTCCGGTCGTAGCCGGTGTTCAGCCCGGCGATCTGCAGCTTCATGTCGTACTGGTCCGACCAGAACCACGGTTTCGGCACATAGGCCTTGCCCGCGCCCAGCATGTTCGCGGCCACCAGTTCGCCCATGTCGATCGCGTTGCCCACGCTTTCCAGCCGCAGCCGCCCGCCGGCATGCGGGAACGCGGCGCAATCCCCCGCCGCCCAGATCGCCGGGTCCGATGTGCGGCCCTGATCGTCCACCGCGATGCCGTTGTCGATCTCCAGCCCCGCGGCCTCGGCCAGCCGCGTATCGGGCGTGATGCCGACGCCGACGATCACGAAATCGGCCGGCAGGATGCTGCCGTCGTCCAGTTCCGCGCCGGTCACCCTTCCCTCGCCCGCCAGCCGCGCCAGCCCGGTGCCGGTGCGGATCGTCACGCCGTGACGCGCATGCAGGCCGGCCACCGCCTGGGCGGTTTCGGCCGAGGCGACGCGGGCGAGGATGCGGGGCGCCAGTTCCACCACCGTCACCTCCAGCCCCAGCTTGCGGGCGACCGCCGCCGCCTCCAGCCCGATGTAGCCGCCGCCGACCACGACAAGTCGCCGGCCCGGTTCGAATTCCGGCGCCATCGCATCGACATCGGCCAGCGTGCGCACGGTGTAGACGCCATCGAGATCGCCGCCGGTCGCCGCCGGCAGGCGGCGCGGCGTCGCCCCGGTGGTCAGCGCGAGCTGGTCGTAGCCCAGTGCCTCGCCGGCCACGGTCACGGTTTTCGCGGCGCGGTCGATCGCGGTCACCGCCGCGCCCAGCCGCAGGGCGACGCGCTGGTCCTCCCAGAACGACGGCGCGCGCAGCATCAGCCGGTCAAGCGGCATCTCGCCCAGCAGGTAGCCCTTGGACAGCGGCGGGCGCTGGTAGGGCGCGGCGGGTTCCTCGCCGACGATGGTCAGCGGCCCGTCATGGCCCAGCCCGCGCAGCTTCGCCGCCAGCGAGGCCGCCGCCTGCCCGGCCCCCACGATCACGATCCCCGCCATGCGCGTCCTCACTGGTTCTTGCCGGGGCGCAGCCTATATCCGAGGGCGTCGGAAACGCAACGCGAGAGGGACACCCACAATGGCGATTTCGGAAGGTCAGGCACTGCCGTCGGCGACGGTTCTCAAGGTCATTCCCGGCGATGTGCAGCCGGTGGACACGGCCGGTTTCACCAAGGGCCGGAAGGTCGTGCTGTTCGCCGTGCCCGGCGCCTACACGCCGACCTGCCATTCCGCCCACGTGCCCAGCTTCGTCCGGGTGATGGACGGGCTGAAGGCCAAGGGCGTGGACGAGGTCTGCTGTCTTGCGGTGAACGACCCCTTCGTGCTGGAGGCCTGGGGCAAGGACACCGGCGCGACGGATGCGGGGATCACCATGCTGGCCGATGCCGAAGCCGCCTTCACCAAGGCTTTGGGGCTGGATTTCTCGGCCCCGCCGCGCGGGCTGATCGACCGGTCGCAGCGCTACGCGATGCTGGTCGAGGACGGGGTGGTCAAGGTCTTTCACAAGGAGGAAGGCCCCGGCACCTGCGAGGTGTCCGGCGGCGAGGCGATGCTGGCGGCGATCTGAAACGCCGGCCGGCTCCGGCGCTTGCGGGCGGATCAGCCGCCCGCAAGCTCCTCCATCTTCTGCGCAAGCGTCACGTCAAGCTCCGTCAGGCCGCCGGCGTCATGGGTGGTCAGCACCACGTCGACCTTGCGGTAGACATTCGACCATTCGGGATGGTGGTTCATCTTCTCGGCCACCAGCGCGGCCTTCGTCATGAAACCGAAGGCCTCGACGAAATTGCGGAACTGATAGGTCTTGCGGATCGCGTCGCGGTCGTCCTCCATCGTCCAGCCGGCGGCCAGCAGCGGGTCGAGCACGGAACGGTCGGTCAGCCTGGTGGCGGGCATGGTCACTCCTTGTTGTCCAAAAGCGCGTCATCGATTGCCGCGGCGCGGGTCTGCGCCGGGCGGTCCTTCAGCCTGTCCCAGTAGGCCTGAAACTCCGGCAGCGCCGGCATCGTGCCAAAGCGCAGCCCCCATCCCACCTGCGACCCGACATAGACATCGGCGGCGCTGAACGCATAGCCGCAGACATGGGGCTGCCGCCCGACGTGATCGGCCAGCACCCGAACCGCCTGGTCGAAATCGCCGTAGCCGACCATCGCGCGCTTGTCCTCGGGCACCGTCACGCCCAGCGCACGGTCGATGATCGCGGCCTCCAGCGGCCCGGCGGCGAAGAACATCCAGCGATAGAACGCCGCGCGGTCGGCGGGCATCAGCCCGGCCTCGGGGAAGGCATCGGCCAGGTAGGTCACGATCGCGGCGCATTCGGTCACCACGCGGTCGCCGTGCAGCAGCGCCGGCACCTTGCCCATCGGGTTGATCGCCAGATATTCCGGGGCCTTGATCTCGTCGCCATAGGCGACGATCCGGGTGTCGTAGGGCTGGCCGACCTCTTCCAGCATCCAGCGCGCGATACGGCCGCGCGACATCGGGTTGGTGCAGAGCGTGAGTTTCGGCATCTTCTGATCCTCGCAAATCGCGGCAGCGCCGCCCTACTCGTTGGCATCGACTCTCCGAAACGGGCCGTAATCGGCCAGAATCGTCATTTCCTCGCCCATCATCGCACGTTCCTGATCAAGGTAGCGCGAAACCGCGTCGCGGAACGACGGATCGGCGATCCAGTGCAGCGAATGGGTTTCGCTGGGCAGGTAGCCGCGGGCCAGCTTGTGTTCGCCCTGCGCCCCGGCCTCCACCCGGCCAAGGCCCATCCCGATCGCCGCGTCGATCGCCTGGTAGTAGCAGCATTCGAAGTGCAGGCAGGGGTGATCCTCGACGCAGCCCCAGTAGCGGCCGTAAAGCGTCTCGCGTCCGATCACGTTCAACGCCCCGGCGACGGGCCGGCCGGCGCGTTCGGCCAGCACCAGCAGGATGTCGCCGGCAAGCCGCTCCGCCGCGATGTCGAAGAATTCGCGCGTCAGGTAGGGCCGGCCCCATTTCCGCGATCCGGTGTCCTGGTAGAAGGCCCAGAACGCATCCCAGTGTTCGGCGCGGATGTCGGCGCCGGTCAGCCGTCGGATCGTGCCGCCGAACTCCTGCGCGCGCTGGCGCTCCTTGCGGATCGCCTTGCGCTTGCGCGAGGCGAGATCGGCGAGGAAGCCGTCGAAATCCCCGTAGCCGCGGTTTTCCCAGTGAAACTGCTGGGTGACGCGATGCAGAAGCCCCATCTGCGCGCCCGCCTCGGCCTCGTCGGCGGTGCAGAAGGTGACATGGGCCGACGAGAGGCCGTTGTCGGCGGCGATCTGCACCATCGCCTGCACCAGCGCGGCCCGGCCCGCGACCTCTTCACCCCGGCGGGTCAGGAAGCGGCGGCCAGTCGCCGGGGTGAACGGCACGGCGACCTGAAGCTTGGGGTAGTAGCGCCCGCCGGCGCGCATGTAGGCATCGGCCCAGGAATGATCGAAGATGTATTCGCCCTGCGAATGGCCCTTGGCGTACATCGGCATCGCCGCGACCGGATCGTCGCCGCGCCGAACGACCAGGTAATGCGGCTCCCACCCGGTGCCGGGGCCGACGGAGCCGGATTGCTCCAGCGCATGCAGGAACCGGTAGGTGGTGAACGGGTCCAGCGGCCGGCCGCCATCTGCCGCTTCCGGGCAGGCGCAGGCATCCCAGTCCGCTTCCCCGATTTCGGAAATGGCGGAATGAAGGGTGACGGTGAGCGGCGCGTCGGTCATCGCGGGCGGGTTCCGGTCTCAACGCGCGGGAAGGATGGGGCGCGGCGCGGGCAGGTCAAGCGCGCAGGGCCGCGGCATAGCCCTCGAAGGTGACGTTCTGCGCCACCCGCCGCGCCGCCGCCTCCTCGGCGGGCGAGCGGATCGTCCAGCACAGCACGGCGGCGCCCGCGGCCTTGAGGTCCGCCACCCGCGGGCGGCCGAGGTCGAGATGGTGATGCGAGATGAAACTCGCGCCGACGCGATCGTAATCGGGAATCGCGCGCAGCCGCGCGCTGTCCTCGGGCGAGACGCCATCCTCCGCCGCCTCCGCCGCGTCCCAGCCGCAGGTCGTCAGGCCGCGCGGCAGGTCGGGCGCGGCCCGTGCCATCGCCGCGACGGAATGGGGGTTGAACGACATCACCGCCACCGGCCCGGCATAGCCCGCCAGCACCCCGGCGACCGCGCGTTCCAGCGGGCCGACATTCGCGCCCATCGCGCCGTCCTGATCCTTGATCTCGACCAGCAGCGCGGCCCGGCCCGCCACGATCTTCAGCACCTCGGCCAGCGTCGGCACCCCGTCGTCGCCGCCCAGAAGCGGCGTGCGGGCCAGGTCCGCCGCCGTCAGGTCACTGACCTGACCCGACCGGCCGGTGAGGCGTTGCAGATCGTAGTCGTGAAACACCATCGGCACGCCGTCGGCCGAGGGCTGGATGTCGATCTCGATCCCGTAGCCCGCTGCCACAGCCGCGCGCACCGCGGCGGCGGAGTTTTCCGGCCGTCCCGCCGCCCGGTCATGGAGCGCGCGATGCGCGATCGGCGGGCCGAGGAAGGCGGCGGGCAGGGCGGGCATCAGGCGACCTCGAAGATCGCCTCGATTTCCACCGACACGCCAAGCGGCAGCGAGGCGGCCGAAACGGCGGAGCGGGAATGCCGCCCGGCATCGCCCAGAACCTCGACAAGGAAATCGGAACAGCCGTTGATCACCTTGGGCTGGTCGGTGAAATCCGGCGTCGAGTTGACGAAACCGGTGAGTTTCACCACCCGCACCAGCCTGTCGAGATCGCCGTCGAGCGCCGCGCGGGCCTGGGCCAGAAGCGCCATGCCGCAGGCCCGCGCGGCCGAGGCGCCATGCGCCACGTCCATGTCGGCGCCCAGCTTGCCGGTGATCAGCCCGCCGGGGCCCTGGCTGATCTGGCCGGACACGAACAGCAGGTTGCCCGTCCGCACGAAGGGCACGTAATTCGCCGCGGGGGCCGGGGCCGACGGCAGCGTCACCCCCAGTTCCGCCAGTTTCGCCTCGATCCGTCCGGCCATGGAATCGCCTCCCGCTTCCGTTGCCGGGCAAGGCTAGCCCCCCGGCGATCCAAGCGAAAGTGCCCGCAGGCGCGGCGTCGCTCACCTCGCCGAAACCTTTTCACGGCATTGAGTAGGCGGCCGCGGTTGTCTTCCAAGGCCCTCCGCCCTATCCCTCAAGGGGCAGCCCGCCGCGGTTGCCGCCACAGAATCGAGCGAGTGACCGCGTGACCCAAGCTGACCGAACCGCCCCGAGACTTCGCAAGGCCGCACTTGGCATCGCCATGGCCGCGGCCCTTGCCGGCTGCGCCGCGGCGCCGCCGGCGGACGGGATCAACGATCCCTACGAGGCGCAGAACCGCGGCGCCCATGCCTTCAACGTCGGGCTCGACAAGGCGATCGTGCGGCCCACGGCCACCGCCTACGGCACCGTCGTGCCCGGCCCGCTGCGCACCGGGGTAAGCAACTTCGCCTCGAACCTGGATCAGCCGGGCGACTTCGTGAACCACATCCTGCAGGGCCAGATCGAGAAGGCGGGCCAGACGTTCTTCCGCTTCGCGATCAACTCGACCCTCGGGATCGCCGGCATCTTCGACCCGGCGACCTCGATCGGCCTGCCCGCGGCGCGCACCGATTTCGGCCAGACCCTGCATGCCTGGGGCGTCGCCGAAGGCGCCTATCTGGAGGTTCCGGTGATCGGCCCGTCGACCGAACGCGACTTTGCCGGAACGGTGGTCGACGTGCTGATGAACCCCACCTCCATCGCGCTGAAGGGCGACGAGGCCTCGACCGCGACGGGCGCGCGCGTCGCCGCGCGGCTCGGCGACCGGTACCGCTTTTCGGACCTGGTCGATTCGATCCTCTATGAAAGCGCCGACAGTTACGCCCAGTCCCGGCTGCTCTACCTGCAGAACCGGCGGTTCCAGCTGGGCCAACAGGATGAGTCCAATGCGTACGATCCCTATGAAGACCCCGACCTCCGGTAATCCCGGCCGCCGAACGGTGCTGCTGGGCGCTGCCGCCGGCCTTGCGGCGACGGTCCTTCCCGTTGCGCCGGCGCGGGCGATCAGCGTCGGCACCGCGCGGTCGCTGATCGACCGGCTGGTGGGCGAGATCAACGGGGTGATCAATTCCGGCCGGTCCGAAGCGGCGATGCTGCGCGATTTCGAAAGCATCTTCTCGCGCTACGCCGACGTGGCGATCATCGCCCGCAGCGCGCTGGGCGTGGCGGCGCGCAGCGCCTCGGGCGGGCAGATGTCGGCCTTCACGACCGCGTTTCGCGGCTATGTGGCGCGCAAGTACGGCCGGCGGTTCCGCGAATTCGCCGGCGGACGGATCGAGGTGACGGGCGTCGGCCCGGTCAAGAGCTTCTACGAGGTCACCTCGCTCGCCTACCTGCCGGGCTCGGCCCCGTTCGAGGTGCGCTGGCACGTGTCCGACAAGTCGGGCCGCGACCTGTTCTTCAACCTCATCATCGAGGGGGTGAACATGCTGGCGACCGAACGGACCGAGATCGGCGCGATGCTCGACCGTCGCCGCGGCGATCTTGACGCGCTGATCGGCGATCTGCGGCAGGCCGGCTGAGCCACGGAAGGCCGCCGTCAGTTCCCGGTTCCGAAGATCGCCCCCAGGATGCCGTTGATCGCCCGGTCGAGTTCGTTTTGCTGCGGCGCGGGCCGGATGTCGTCGCTCGAATAGACGGTGCCGGGATAGGCCTGCGGGGCGCGCGGTGGCAACGCCTCGGGCGACAGTTCCGGCAGCGGCCGCGCCGGCAGGCCATCGTGGACCCGGGCCATGACCTCGTGCCAGATCTCGGCCGGCAGGCCGCCGCCGGTGACGCCGGTAAGCGGCGTGTTGTCGTCATATCCCATCCAGACGCCGGCGACGTAGTCGGCGGTGAAGCCGATGAACCAGGCGTCGCGGGCGGCCTGCGTCGTGCCGGTCTTGCCCGCAGCGGGGTGACCGGGCAGGCGGGCGCGCTGGCCGGTGCCGGCATCGACGACCTGCGCCATCATCCAGACAAGCTGCCGCGCCGCGGTTTCGGTGATCACGCGCTCGCCGATCCCGCCCTCCTGGCCGATCAGCGCGCCGTCGTCGCCCTGGATGCGCAGCTCCACCAGCCCGTAGGGCTGCACCGAGGAGCCGCCGTTCAGGATCCCCGCGAAGGCCCCGGTCATCTCGATCAGCGTCGATTCCGACACGCCCAGCGCCAGCGCCGGCCCGTCGGCGAGGTCCGAGGCGAAGCCGAAATCGGACGCGACCTGGCGCACCGCGTCGCGCCCCACCGTCTCGGAAAGCCGGACGGCGGCGGTGTTCAGCGAATGCTGCAACGCCTCTGTCAGCGTCACCTCGCCCATGTATTCGTCGGCGTAGTTCTTCGGCGACCAGGGGCCCGATCCCGGCACGTCGATCGTCAGCGGCGCGTCGAGCACGAGGTCATCGGGCCGGTAGCCGAGATCGAGCGCGGCGGCGTAGATGAACGGCTTGAAGGTCGATCCGGTCTGCCGCAGCGCCTGGGTGGCGCGGTTGAACGCGCCGGCGACCTGCGTCTTGCGGCCGCCGACCATCCCGCGCACCGCCCCGTCGGCCGACATCACCACGATCGCCGCCTGTGCCTCGCTGCCCTCGCGAACGCGGGTGTCGAAAACCTCCTTCAGCGCGGCTTCGGCGGCGGTCTGGACGCGCTGGTCGAGCGTGGTCTTGATCACCACGTCCTCGGTGGTCTCGCTGGTCAGGAACGACGGGCCCTGTTCCATCACCCAGTCGGCGAAATAGCCGCCGGCGCGGGCCTCGGCGGCCTCCGACAGTTGCGCGGGACTGGCCGTGGCCGCCGCGAATTCGGTATCGGTCAGGTAACCCTGGTCGTGCATCAGCCCAAGGATCAGCTCCGCGCGCGCCTGGCTGCGCGCCAGGTTGGCGGTGGGCGCGTAGCGCGACGGCGCCTTCAGCAGCCCCGCCAGCATCGCGGCCTCCGACGGGGTCACGACATTGGCCGACTTGCCGAAGTAGCGCTGCGCCGCGGCCTCGAACCCGCGCGCCCCGGCGCCCAGGTAGGCGCGGTTGAGGTAGATCGTCAGGATCTGGTTCTTGGTGTAGCGCGCTTCCAGCGCGAAGGCGTAGGGGATTTCCTTGATCTTGCGCCACAGCGAGCCGACGCGGCAATCGGCCTCGTAGGCGGCCTCGTCCTTCCAGGTGTCGGGGTCGTAGGGCACGCCGAGGCACAGAAGCTTCGCCACCTGCTGGGTGATCGTCGATCCGCCGTGGCCCTCCAGCGGGCCCCGGCCTTCCGACAGGTTGATCCGGATCGCCCCTGCGATGCCGCGCGGCGAGATGCCGAGATGGCGGTAGAACCGCTTGTCTTCCGTCGCGATCACGGCATCGCGCAGATGTGGCGAGACATGGTCGGCGCTGATCTGGCCGCCGAAGGTCTCGCCGCGCCAGGCAAAGACCTCGCCGGCCGAATCCAGCATCGTGACCGACCCGCGCGCGCGGGCGTCCAGCAGCGCGCCGTGG
This sequence comes from uncultured Rhodobacterales bacterium, assembly GCA_964448765.1. Lineage (GTDB taxonomy): Bacteria > Pseudomonadota > Alphaproteobacteria > Rhodobacterales > Rhodobacteraceae > JANSXY01. The sequence continues at coordinate 31,663 of CAYUXM010000002.1, read as the reverse complement.
TTGGGCAGGGTCAGCGCGTAGTAGCCCGTGGTCGCGGCGAGGATCAGCGCCACCACCATCCCGACACGCCAGCCGATCCCCCAGGCCAGCCGCCAGACCAGCCGGAACAGCCCGCCGATCAGCCGCCGCAACAACCCGCCAGAGCGGGCCCTGCGCCGCGACCCGGCCCGCGCCGTCTTTTTCTTCGGCGCAGGTTTCGACGCCCGACGCCGCGCTGCGGCATCAGGCGGATAGCGCCGGTCCGCCACGAGGGGCGGACGTCTCGTGTGTGAGCCGCCCATGAAAGCCTGAACCCGAAGTCTGCCTGCCCGTTTTGCCCGATCCTAGCGCGCATCCGGGCCGAAGTGGAGCGGTTTGCCCTCACGATTCGGTTTTCGCTAAGCCTAAATTCTAAGCATCTCGCCCAAACTGTGCAAAATCTGTGCAATCCAGCGGGATTCCCGGCCCGCCGCGCCCGGCCCCTTCCTTGTGCTGCAACTGCGAAAACCGCCCACTGAGGCCATGGGTCCACTTGGGGACAGGTGAACGGAAGGGAAATGACGTGAAACTGATCATTGCAGCGATCAAGCCGTTCAAGCTGGAGGAGGTGCGCGAGGCGCTCACCGCCATCGGCGTGCGCGGCATGATGGTGACGGAGATCAAGGGCTTCGGCTCGCAGTCCGGCCACACCGAAATCTATCGCGGCGCCGAATACGCGGTGAACTTCGTGCCCAAGGTCAAGCTGGAGATCGTGGTCGCCACCGCGATGGCCGACCAGGTCGTCGACACCATCCAGAAGACCGCCAAGACCGACAAGATCGGCGACGGCAAGATTTTCGTGCTCGACGTGAGCCAAGCCGTCCGGGTGCGCACAGGCGAAACCAACGAAGACGCGCTGTAACCGGCAGCGTCATCTCCAGAGGGTGAAATACAGATGAACATTACCAAGCTCCTTCCCCTGGCGGCTGTCGCGATCGCGCTTCCGACCATGGGCCTTGCACAGGAGGCCGCGCCGTCCTTCGACGAGATCGGCCCCTATATCATGACCACCCTGCTGTTCTGCATGGCAGGGTTCCTGGTGTTCTTCATGGCCGCCGGTTTCGCGATGCTCGAAGGCGGGCTCGTGCGGTCCAAGAACGTCACGATGCAGATGACGAAGAACATCTCGCTCTACTCGGTCGCCGCGATCATGTACTGGCTGATCGGCTTCAACCTGATGTATCCGGGCGAGTTCAACGGCTATGTCGGCAGCTTCTTCGTGCCGACCGTGCTGGACCCGGTCGGCGTGGCCGCGGCAGACGCGGCGCTGGACTATGCCTCCATCGGTTCGGACTTCTTCTTCCAGCTGGTGTTCGTGGCCGCCACCGCCTCGATCGTGTCGGGCGCGCTGGCCGAGCGGATCAAGCTCTGGCCCTTCCTGATCTTCGTGGTCGTGCTGACCGGCGTCATGTATCCGATTTCCGGGTCCTGGCAGTGGGGCGGCGGCTGGCTGTCGGAAATGGGCTTCTCCGACTTCGCCGGCTCGACCGTCGTCCACTCGGTCGGTGGCTGGGCCGCGCTGGCCGGCGCCATCGTGCTGGGCCCGCGCCTTGGCAAGTACAAGGACGGCAAGGTCAACCCGATGCCGGGCTCCAACCTCGCGCTCGCCACGCTGGGCACCTTCATCCTGTGGCTCGGCTGGTTCGGCTTCAACGGCGGTTCGCAGCTGGCGATGGGCACGGTGGGTGACGTTTCCGACGTGTCGCGGATCTTCGCCAATACCAACATGGCCGCCGCGGCCGGTGCGGTGACCGCGCTGATCCTGACGCAGGTGATGTATGGCAAGCCGGACCTGACCATGGTTCTGAACGGCGCGCTGGCCGGCCTCGTGTCGATCACGGCGGAACCGCTGGCGCCCACCCTGTTCGGCGCCCTGTGGATCGGTGCCGTGGGCGGCGTGATCGTGGTCTTCACCGTTCCGTTCCTGGACAAGCTGAAGATCGACGACGTGGTCGGCGCGATCCCGGTGCACCTGTTCGCGGGGATCTGGGGCACGATCGCGGTGATCTTCTACAACGGCGACGCCAACCTGATGACCCAGCTGACCGGTATCGTGGCCTACGGTGTGTTCACCTTCGCCGCCTCCATGGTCGTCTGGTTCATCCTGAAGGCGGTGATGGGCATCCGCGTCTCGGAAGAGGAAGAGATGAACGGGCTCGACATCTCCGAACTCGGGATGGAGGCCTATCCGGAGTTCGCCAAGGGCTGAGCGGTTCGTCACGAGTGGTGGGCCCGGGCCGGAAGGCCCGGGCCCTTTTTCGTGGCGCGGCCCCGCCGGGCCGCTAGCGGCGGTAGACCGCGCCGTGAAAGCAGGTGTCGGCGCCGCGTTCGGTCTCGAGGCACAGGTAGGTGGACAGCACGTCGCGCTCCTCCTGCCGCGTGACGCGGGCGACGAGGTAGACGGTGCCGAAGTGGAACGGGAAGGCGCCGGGGCCGCCGTTGCAGACGAACAGGTAGGGGCCGATCTCGTAGACATCGCCGGCGTCGATGCAGGTGGTGATCGCCGCGAAACCGCCCCAGGCGATCTGGTAGCCCTCGCGCAGCAACGCATCGGCGGTGTCCGCCCGCACGCCCGGCGCCGGCCCGAGGCAGGCGGCGGCGGCCAGAACCGGCAGCGCCCTTCGAATCCCTTTGGCGACCAAGAGCCCGACCTTCCCGCGTGGCAGATGGGCCGGGCCCGCCGCAGCGGCGTCACGCCCGGCGATGGCGTCGCGCGCAGCCTACAGGGCCGGGGTTACCAGAATCTGCCATGCGGCGCGGAACGCCGGCCCGCGCGGGCCGAGGGTTCGCGCTCAGACGCCGGCGGCGACGATCGCGCGGGCCAGAACCGGGATCGTCCGGGCGTTGAGCCCGGCGATGTTCATCCGCGAATCGCCGACCATGTAGATCGCGTGATCCTCGCGCATCTTCGCCACCTGTTCGGGCGTCGCTCCGAGGCGCGAGAACATGCCGCGATGCCGGGCGAGGAAATCGAACCGGTCGGAATTCGTCAGTTGCCGAAGCTCCGCCGCCAGAGTCTCGCGCAGCGCGATCATGCCGGTGCGCACCTCTTCCAGCTCCGCCTCCCAGTCGGCGCGCAGCGCCGGGTCGGTCAGGATCACCGACACCAGCCGCGCGCCGTGATCGGGCGGGAAGGAGAAGTTCTGGCGGTTGAGATGCGCCATCGTGCCCTGCGCGAGGTCGCGGCCCGTTTCGCCCTCGGCGATCGAGAACAGGATGCCGGTCCGCTCGCGGTAGATCCCGAAGTTCTTCGAGCACGAGGCCGCGATCAGCGCCTCGGGCAGCCGCGCGCAGATCATCCGCGTCGGCCCGGCATCGGCCTGCAGCCCGTCGCCGAACCCCTGGTAGGCCAGGTCGATCATCGGCAGCGCGCCCTTCGCCTCGATCAGCGCGGCCAGCGCGTCCCATTCCGCGGCGGTGGGGTTGGCGCCGGTGGGGTTGTGGCAGCAGCCATGCACCAGCACCACGTCGCCGGGCTGCATCCCGGCGAGGTCTTCCATCATCCCGGCCGTGTCCAGCCCGCGGGTTCCGGCGTCGAAATAGCGGTACATCCGGGTCTTGAGGCCCAGGTGCTTCAGGATCGACAGGTGGTTGGGCCAGGTCGGGTCCGACACCCAGACGGTCACGTCGGGCGCGGCCATCTTCACCATCTCCAGCGCCTGCCGCACCGCGCCGGTGCCGCCCGGCGTCGCGACCGACGCGATGCGATCGGCCGCGACGGCCTCGCCCAGCACCAGCCCGGCCATCGCGTCGCGATACTCCGGCTCCCCGGCCAGCCCGGTGTAGCTTTTCGTCGTCTCGGTTTCCCACCACCGCTTTTCGGCGGCCTTCACCGCGCGCATGATCGGGGTCACGCCCTCGGCGTTCTTGTAGACGCCCACGCCCAGGTCGATCTTGTCGGCGCGCGGATCGGCCCGGTACTGGCCCATCAGTTGCAGGATCTTGTCGGCCGGCTGTTCCGCCAGGGTTGCGAACATCTCAGTCCCCCTTCGCGACCTTGAGGTCGCCATACATGCCCCATTCCGCCCACGACCCGTCGTAGAGCGCATGATCGCGATGACCGAGGATTTCCAGCGCCAGGTTGACGATCGCCGCGCTGACCCCGGACCCGCAGGTGGTGATCACCGGCCGCGCCGGATCGACGCCGGCCCCGGCGAAGGCGGCGCGCAACCCGTCCGCGTCCTTCATCGTGCCGTCGTCGTTCAGCAGCGCGCGGTAATGCAGGTTCCGCGAATTCGGGATATGGCCCTGGCGCAGACCCGGCCGAGGCTCCGGTTCCTCGCCGCGGAACCGGGCGGGGGAGCGGGCATCGACGATCTGCCAGTCGCCCAGCTTGGCGGCGGCGGCGACCTGCGTGACGTCCTTGACCAGATGCGCCTGGCGCTGGACGGTCATGTGCCGGTCGCGGGTGATCGGCGGCATGTCCTCCAGCGGCCGGCCCTCGGCCTGCCATTTCGGCATGCCGCCGTCCAGCACCGCGACATCGCGCTTGCCCATCAGCCGGAAGGTCCACCATACCCGCGGGGCGGAAAACATCCCCGCGCCGTCGTAGACGACGACCTGGTGGCCGTCGCCCACGCCCATGGCGCGCATCCGCGACATGAACTTTTCAACCGGCGGCGCCATGTGCGGCAGGTCCGACCGGGTATCGCAAATCTCGTCGATATCGAAGAACCGGGCGCCGGGGATGTGGCCGGCATTGTAGTCCGCCCTCGCGTCGCGGCCCATGTCGGGCAGGTACCAGGACGCGTCGAGCACCCGCAGATCGGGATCCTTCAGATGCGCCTCCAGCCAGTCGGTGGAGACAAGCGTTGCAGGATCGTCTGCGGGCATGGCGGCCTTCCCCTCGCTGGCGGATCGCACCAGCACTACCCCGCGCCGGGCGACCGGGCAAGGCCGGGGCGGGCCGCGCCCGGCCCCGGCCCGGCGCGGGGACCGGGCGGGCCGGTCAGCTCGGCTTCGGCTCGGCCGCCGGTTCGGCGGCCTTGGGCTCGGCCGCGCGACGGGCGATTTCCTGGCGGTAGAGCGCGAGGAAATCGACGGTATCGAGATTGAGCGGCGGGAAGCCGCCATCGCGGGTGATATCCGAGACGATGCGCCGCACGAAGGGGAAGATCATCCGCGGGCATTCGATCAGCAGGAACGGGTGCAGCTGTTCTTCCGGCACACCCTCGACATGGAAGATGCCGCCGTAATCCAGCTCCAGCAGGAACAGCGTCGCGCCGTCGCCCTTGTTGGACGAGGTGATCTTGAACTTGCAGATCACCTCGTACTGGTGCTCGACCGACCGCTTGCGCGCGTCGAGGCTTACCTGCACCTGGATTTCCGGCTGCACGTTGCTGTCGCCCAGGCCGCGCTGGGCCACGGCATTCTCGAAGGACATGTCGCGGATAAACTGCGCCATCACCTGCATCTTCACCTGCGGCTGTGCCGCCTGCGGGGCTGCTGCGGGCTGCGCGCCGTTGCCGGTTTCGGTCATCTCACTCTCCGGTGTCACAAGGTCGCGCGCTTCCTAGCACCTCGGCCCGGCCGCCTCAATGCCGCTGCCAGGGCGAGGGGCCGTCCGATTCACCTCTGGCGCCGTCGATTTCACGCCAGTCGCCATCGATCGCGTCATCTGGCCGGCGCGGGCCGCGGGCCTCGCCCGGCGGCGGGGTGCCGACGGTGAAGCGCGCCACCTGCACCCGCCGCGCGGCCGCCGCGATCAGCGCGCGGCGCACCGGCGGCAGCAGCAGGAGCAGGCCGACGGTATCGGTGAAGAACCCCGGCGTCAGCAGCAGCGCCCCGGCGAACAGGATCACCGCGCCCTCGGCCAGCGCCCGGCCGGGATCGCCCAGCGTTTCCAGCGACCGGCGCAGATCGGCGATCGCCTGCGCGCCCTGACTGCGGACCATAAGGCTGCCGGCGATCGCGGTCGCCACGACGATCCCCAGCGTCGGCCACAGCCCGATCAGCCCGCCGATCTCGATGAACAGCGCGATCTCGATCAGCGGCACGGCGAGGAAGGCGAGGAAAAGATACATGCGGGCCCTCCGGCGGGTCACGTTCCGTTCAGGGGTTGCGGGTCATCATGGGGGCCGAGGTGGACTTGCCCGGCCCCCTCGCCTACATAGGTGGGAAGCGCCAAGATTACCAACCCAAGCCCGGCCCGGCCGGTCCGAGGAGCCAAATGAGCAACGCCGTGATCCAACTTCTGGTCCTGGCCGCAATCGCCGTATTCCTGATCCTGCGCCTGCGCAGCGTGCTCGGCTCCCGCGAGGGGTTCGAGAAGCCGCCCGTGCCGCTGCAGCCCTCCGCCGCCGAGAAGGCGCAGCGCCGCGGCTTCGAGGTGATCGAGGGCGGGCCGGACCGCGACATTTCAGACCATGCGCCCGACGGCAGCGAGGCCGCCCATGCGCTCGCCGCGATGAAGATGGCGGAACCGGGGTTCTCGGTCTCCGAATTCCTGCAGGGCGCACGCGGCGCCTACGAGATGATCCTGATGGCTTTCGAGACCGGCGATCTGGAAAAGGTGCGCGACTTCCTGTCCGAGGACGTGTTCGAAAGCTTCGAGGCCGTGGTGCAGGCGCGGCGCGAGCAGGGCCTGACCGTCGATGCCACCTTCATGGGCATCCGTGAACTGACCCTGCACGACGCGACATTCGACCGCGACACGCGGCAGGCCGACATCGCGGTGCGCTATGTCGGCGAGATGACGTCTGTCGTGCGCAATGCCGAGGGCGAGATCGTCGAGGGCGATCCCAAGTCGGTCAAGAAGATGCGCGATGTCTGGACCTTCTCGCGGCAGATGGGATCGAACGATCCGAACTGGCAACTGGTCGCCACGGGCGAGTGACCCGGTGCCGGGCGCGGGCGGTCTGGCGGGCCTGCCCGGCTGGCCGGGTGACAGGCCGGACGCGGCGCTTGCGGCCTACTGCCGCACCCTGGACCTGATCAGCCCCGGCTGGCCGCGCCCCGATCCGTCGGCCATCGGCGATGCCCCCGCCTTCTTCGCGGCGCATTTCGAGGCCGCGGCGCCGCGGGACGGCCGGCTGACCGGCTATTTCGAACCCGAGATCGACGCCAGCCCGGTGCGCACCGGGCGGTTCCGGTTTCCGCTGCACGCCGTGCCGCCCGGCCTGCCGGCGGACCGGCCGTGGCTGAGCCGGGCCGAGATCGGCGCGGGACCCGCGCTGGCCGGTCTGGAACTGGGCTGGCTCGACGATCCGCTTGAGGCGTTCCTCGTTCATGTCCAGGGCTCGGCGCGGTTGCGGTTCCCCGACGGCCGGCTGATCCGGCTGGGCCATGCCGCGAAGAACGGCCATCCCTATCGCTCGATCGGCGCGGAGCTGATCCGCCGCGGCGCGGTGGCGGCTGAGCGGATGTCGCTGGCCGCGATCCGGGCCTGGTGCGCCGCGCATCCCGGCGAGGTCGCCGCGCTGCTGGATGTCAATGCCTCCTACATCTTCTTTGCGCCGCGCGAGATCGATGTCGCGCTCGGCCCGTTGGGCGCGATGGGCCGGCCGGTGACCGGGGATGTGACTTTGGCCGTCGATCCCGCGCATGTGTCGCTGGGCGCGCCGGTCTGGATCGGCCCCGGCGTGCCCGGTGTCGCGCCCGGCCTTCGGATCGCGCAGGATACCGGCAGCGCGATCCGCGGCCCCGGCCGGGCCGACCTGTTTTGCGGCACCGGCCGCGCGGCGGGGGAGCGTGCCGGCGCGCTGGATGCCGCGATCACGCTCTGGCCGCTGCGGCCAAGGGGCGCGGCATGACCCGGCGGCCGCGCCGGCTGTCCCCCGAGGAGCGGGAACTGTGGTCGCGCGTCGCCGCGGCCACCACCGCCCTGCATCCCGAACACGCCCGCAAGGTGGACCGGGAGGCGCCCGAACCGGCCAAGGCGCCCGCGCCGCACCGGGCGAAGCCGGCGCTGCCCGATTTCCGCATCGGCGAGTCGGTGCCGGACGTGGCGTTCGGCCACGATCTCGCGCCCTCGCTGTCCGACCGTCTGGCGCGCACGCCGGTGCGGATGGACCGCAAGGCGCACAAGCAGATGACCCGCGGCAAGCTCGCGCCCGAGGCGCGGATCGACCTGCACGGCATGACGCTGGCCGAGGCGCATCCGGCGCTGACCGGGTTTCTGCGCGATGCCCATGCCCGCGGGGTGCGGCTGGCGCTGGTGATCACCGGCAAGGGCCGGCGCGGCGCCGATGACGGGCCGATCCCGCAGCGCCAGGGCGTGCTGCGCCACCAGGTGCCGGTGTGGCTGGCCCAGCCGCCGCTGGGCGCGATCGTCTTGCAGGTGGCCGAGGCGCATCTGCGCCACGGCGGATCGGGGGCCTATTACGTCTACCTGCGCCGCGGCGGCGGCTAGACCGACCGCGCCGCCCAGGCCCGCGCCAGCGGCGCCAGCATGACCAGCCCCGCGCCGAGGAACCAGGCGGCATAGGCCAGAAGCTGCACCGGCATCGCCAGCCCCGCATCGATCAGCGCGCCCGACATCGCCGGCCCGATCGCGGACCCCGCCACCATCGCCGAGGCGACCGCGGCCTTGATCGCGCCAAGGTGGCGGGTGCCGTAGAACTCGGCCCAGCAGGCCGCCGGCAGGGTGGCCTGCCCGCCGCCGGCAAGGCCCAGCAGCATCACGCCGGCCGCCGCCCCGGCCAGCGTGCCGGTCAGGCCCAGCACCGCGAAGCCCAGCGCCAGCGGCACAAGGTAGACCGGCAGCACCCGGCCCGCGCCGAACCGGTCGATCGCCCAGCCGAAGCCTGCCGTCGCCACCAGGAAGGCCGCCGATCCCAGCGGGAACACGGCGACCAGCGCGAGGTGGTCCCAGCCCTTCACCGCGGCGAAATGCACCTGCTGGAACCAGAACGCGGTGACGCAGGCGGGCGAGCCGACCAGCGCCGGCATCAGCGCCCAGAACAGCGGGTGGCGCAGCGCCTCGGCCCGGCGCCAGTGCCGCCCTGCCATGCCCGGCTGCTGGGTCGCGCCGCCGCGCGACTGCGGCACGCGCTCGGTCCGCAGCAGCCGCCACAGCAGCGGGATCATCGCGAGCACGAACATCGCTGACAGCGCCCAGAGCATCTGCCAGTCGATCCGCGCCTTGAGCCAGACGAAGGTCAGCGGCATCGTCGCCTCGCCCAGCAGGAAGCCCAGCGTCGCCACCGCGAGCGCGCGGCCGCGGGTGGCCACGAACCAGCGCGCCATCGCCACCATCGCGACATGGCTGGCCATGCCCTGCCCGGTGAACCGCAGACAGAAGATCACCGCCGGCAACAGCGCCGCCGCGGAGTTGAACGCCATGAAGGCCGCGGCGATGGCGATGCCGGCCAGCACCGCCGCGCCCAGCGTCGCCACCCGGAACCGGTCGGCCAGCCCGCCGGCCCACAGCATCAGCGCCGCCGAGGCCGCCGTGCCGGTGGCGTAGATCGCGCCCCATTCGGCATGGCCGAGGCCGAACTCGGCCCGGATCTCGCCCGCGAAGATCGAGATGAAGAAGGTCTGCCCGAAGCTCGACAGGAACGACATCAGCGCCCCGGCCGCCAGCCAGCGGGCGTTGTCGCGCAGGAAGGTCAGGAACGGGGGCATCGGCGGCTCGCTTCGGTGCCGCATTAGCCATCGGCCGGCCCGCCGGGGCAAGCGGATATCGCGCCGCCCGATGCCGGGGCCGCGCGGCGGCGCAAGCCCGGCCACTGGACCTTGGCGGCGGGCGCTGCTTAACTCCGCCCCGAATGGCGAGGGAGGAGCGGCGCATGGCCACCGGAAGCAACATCCGCACCTGGGTCGATGGCGCGTGGCACGACGGCGACGCGATGATCCTGCGCGCCGCCGATCACGGCGCCTGGCTGGGCACCACGGTCTTCGACGGCGCGCGCTTCGCGCATGGGCTGGCGCCCGATCTCGACCTGCATTGCGCCCGCGTCAACCGCTCGGCCGAGGCGCTGATGATCACCCCGACCGTGACCACCGACGAGATGGTGGCGATCGTGCGCGAGGGGTTGGCGCGCTACCCGAAGGACGCCGCCGTCTACATCCGGCCGATGTACTGGGCGATCGAAAGCGGCGACCTGGCGATCGTTCCGAAACCCGGCGTCACCGGCTTCGCGATCAGCCTCGAAGAGATACCGATGGCGCCCGAGACCGCCGCCACGACGCTGACCACCACGCGGTTCCGCCGCCCGACGCTGGATTGCGCGGTCGTCAACGCCAAGGCCGGCTGCCTGTATCCCAACAACGCCCGGATGATCGCCGAGGCGCGGGCCAAGGGCTATGGCAACGCGCTGGTGGCCGACGCGATGGGCAACGTGGCCGAAACCGCCACCGCCAATGTCTTCATGGTCCGCGACGGCGAGGTCTTTACCCCGGTCGCGAACGGCACCTTTCTCGCCGGGATCACCCGCGCCCGGCATATCGCCAACCTGCGCGCCGACGGCGTGACGGTGCACGAGACGGTGCTGGGCTTCGAGGATTTCCGGCAGGCCGAGGAGGTGTTCCTGTCGGGCAACATGAACAAGGTCACCCCGGTCAGCGAATTCGACGGCACCCATTACCAGAGCGGCCGGATGGCGAAGCGCGCCCGCGCGCTCTACTGGGACTGGGCGGCAAGCGCGGGCTGATCCGCGATGGCGGTTGCCGGGCTCTGGCGTGCCGGGGTCACGGCGTGGATGCTGGGCACCTGGGGCGTGACCGGCTGGACCCTGTCGCAGCATCCCTTCGCCGAACCGGTGATCGCCCGCACCGCCGACGAGGCGCGCCGGGCGCTGGATCGCGCGGTGGCGCGGCAGGCCTCGGCGGACTGGCTGGTGGCCGAGATCGAGGCGGCGCTGGCGGCGGACGACCCGCTGGACATCGCGCTGCTGGTCGAGATCGCCGATACGCGCGGCATCGTCCTGCCCCCCGGGACAGACAGGGCGGCCCGCGAGGCGCTGGGCGAGGGGCGGGGCGCGCTTGCGACGGCCGGCGACTGCGCCCTCTGCGCCTGGGACATCACCGCCTGCACGACGCTGGCGCAGCTTGGCGCCTGCGCGGTGCCGGTGGAACTGACGCCGCTGGGCGACATCAACGCGCTGCGCCGCAACGGCCTGGCCTGGTGGACGGGCGAAGAGATCGACGAGCTGGAGATCGGGCTGGCCGCGCTGGGGCTGGCGGCCTCCGGCGCGATCCTCGTCTCCGGCGGCGCCAGCGCGACCGTCAAGGCCGGCGCGACGCTGACGCGCACCGCGCGGCGGATCGGCGCCCTGTCGCCCCGGATGACGGCGGCGCTGACCGATGCCGCGCGCGGGCTGGTGCGGTGGGACAGGGTGCCGGCGGTGCTGCGCGGCGCGCCGGCCGACGAGGTGCTGGATGCCGCCCGCGTGGCGCGACTGTCGGCCATCGCGGGCGACGTCGGGCGCATCACCCGCGCGACCTCCCCCAGCGAGACGCTGGCGATCCTGCGGTTCGCCGACACGCCCGACGATCTCGCGCGGATTGCCCGGCTGTCGGAAACCGCCGGCGGCGAGACCCGCGCGGCGCTGCGCGTCCTCGGCCCGGCGCGGGCCTACCGGCTGCTCGACCGGCTGTCGGCGCCGCTGCTGGCCGCGCTGGGGCTGATCGGCCTGGTCGCGGCGCAGATCGGCGGCCTTGCCGGCGGCCGCGCGGCGCGGGCGCTGGCGCCGCCCCGCCGGCACGGCGACAGCGGGCTTGCCAGCGCGGCCCGGCATCGGCGATGATCGCCGCCGGACAGGGAGAGACCGGCAGATCATGCGCAAGTTCCTCGTCGTGCTCGACGACAGCCGCGAATGCCTGAACGCCATGCGCTTCGCCGCGCTCCGGGCCGCCCATACCGGCGCCGGCGTCACGATCCTGTCGGTGATCCCGCCCGAGGAATTCCAGCACTGGATCGGCGTGGCCGACATCATGCGCGCCGAGGCCCGCGAGCGGATCGAGGCGCATTTCGAGGTTTTCGCGAAATGGATGCGCGACCGGCAGGGGATCGACCCGGAACTGGTGATCCGCGAGGGCGAGCCGGTGGCCGAGATCCTGGCGCTGATCCAGGAGGATCAGCGGATCGGCGTGCTGGTGCTGGGCGCGGGCACCGACAAGTCCGGCCCCGGCCCGCTGGTCACGCAGATGTCGCGCAACTCCGGCTCGCTGCCGATCCCGATCACCATCGTGCCCGGCGAAATGTCGAAGGAACGGCTGGAAGAGATCACCTGACCGGCGGTTTAGAACCGTTCCAATCCTTGACGCGGCGGCCCCGCGACAGCATATCCTGTGCACCATCAGGAGGTGCGCGATGTTCATCCAGACCGAATCGACGCCGAATCCGGCCACCATGAAATTCCTGCCGGGGCAGGAGGTTCTGCCTGCCGGCACCGCAGATTTCCCCTCGGCCGAGGCCGCCGGGGCCTCGCCGCTGGCGCAACGGGTGTTCGGCGTGCCGGGTGTGACGGCGGTGTTCTTCGGCACCGATTTCGTCACCGTCACGAAGGCCGACGACGTCGCATGGGACCATGTGAAGCCGGCGATCCTCGGCGCGATCATGGAACATTACCAGTCCGGCGCGCCGGTGCTGGAGGGTACGCACCAGCCGGCCTCGGGCCATGCCGAACACAGCGGGCCCGATGGCGAGATCGTACGCCAGATCAAGGAGTTGCTGGATACCCGCGTGCGCCCGGCGGTGGCCCAGGACGGCGGCGACATCACCTTCCACGGCTTCGACCGCGGCGTGGTCTACCTGCACATGCAGGGCGCCTGCGCGGGTTGCCCGTCCTCGACCCTGACGCTGAAGATGGGGATCGAGAACCTGCTGCGCCACTACATCCCCGAGGTGACGGAGGTTCGGCCCGTTGCGGCCTGACCGCCATGTCCTCGCCTTCGACACGTCGGCCGCGCATTGCGCGGCCGCTTTGCTTCGCGGCGACGCGATCCTCGCGCAACGCGAGAAGGCGATGGCCACCGGCCAGGCCGAACGGCTGATGCCGATGCTGGACGAGATGCTGGCCGGGGCCGGGCTGGGCTGGCGCGATCTGGCCGCGATCGGCGTCGGCGTCGGGCCGGGCAATTTCACCGGGGTGCGAATCTCCGTCGCCGCCGCGCGCGGGCTGGCGCTGGCCCTTGGCGTGCCCGCGATCGGGGTGACCCGGCTGGAGGCGCTGGCCGAGGGGCTGGCGCGGCCCGTCGCGGTGATCGAGGATGCGCGGCGCGGCGAGGTCTATCTCCAGGTTTTCGACGATGCGGCCGGGCCGCCCCGGCTGGATCGGCTGGAGACGGCCGCGGCCGGGCTGTCGGGCCTGCCGCTGGCCGGTTCGGCCGCCACGGTGATGGCCGCCCTGACCGGCGGCCCGGTGCTGGCCCCGGCGATGCCGCTTGCCGTGGCGATCGCCCGGATCGCCGCGCGCCGCGCCGACACGCCGCAACCCCGGCCCGCGCCGCTTTACCTGCGCGCCGCCGATGCCGCGCCACCGGCGGACCCGCCGCCCCGCCTGCTTGACGCCTGAGCGATGACGCCCGCGGCGCTGGCCCGGCTGCATGCCGCCGCCTTCACCCGGCCCCGGCCGTGGTCGGCGGCGGAATTCGCCGCCCTGCTGGACAGCCCCGGAAGCTTCCTGATCGCGCATGAGGCCGTCTTCGTTCTGGGCCGCGCGATTGCGGGCGAGGCGGAACTGCTGACCCTCGCCGTCGATCCGGCGCGGCGCCGGCAGGGCGCGGGCCGCCGGCTCGTCGCGGATTTCGAGGCCGAGGCGGCGCGCCGCGGGGCGACGGTGGCCTTTCTGGAGGTGGCGGCGGACAACGCGCCGGCCCGCGCGCTTTACCGCGCCGCGGGCTGGGCCGAGGCCGGGCGACGCCCCGGCTACTACCGCGACGGGTGTGGCGCTGCCGAAGATGCGATCATCATGGCGAAGGCACTCCCGCGAAGCGCCGAATAGCTATTGACCGGAACCGCCCTTGAGGCACTATCGGAGCGATCCGAAAGAGATCCGCCGCCACCAAGGCGGCCCCCCGCAAGGGGCATACAACTGACCGGGAGATATCCAATGACCTTGATGAAAAAGTTCCTCGGCGCGGCGGCCTCGCTGGCGCTTACCGCGGGGGCAGGCCTTGCCGATCCGGCCATCGTGTTCGACCTGGGCGGCAAGTTCGACAAATCCTTCAACGAGGCCGCCTTCAACGGCGCGACGCGCTGGGCGGAGGAAACCGGGGGAACCTTCAAGGAACTGGAGATGCAGTCCGAGGCGCAGCGCGAACAGGCGCTGCGGCGGCTGGCCGAGGCCGGGTCCAACCCCGTGGTGATGACCGGCTTCGCCTTCGGCGACGTCCTCAACCAGGTCGCGCCGGACTATCCCGACACCAGTTTCGCGATCATCGACATGGTGGTCGACCAGCCGAACGTGCGGTCGGTCGTGTTCACCGAGGAACAGGGCTCCTACCTTGTCGGCATGATGGCCGCGATGGCGTCCGAGACCGGGACGGTCGGCTTCATCGGCGGGATGGACATCCCGCTGATCCGCAAGTTCGCCTGCGGCTACGTGCAGGGCGTGAAGGCGGTGAATGCCGACGCGACGATCATCCAGAACATGACCGGCACCACCCCGGCGGCCTGGAACGACCCGGTGAAGGGCGCGGAACTGACCAAGGCGCAGATCGCGCAGGGCGCGGACGTGGTCTATGCCGCGGCGGGCGGCACCGGCGTGGGCGTGCTGCAGGCCGCGGCCGATGGCGGCATCCTGTCGATCGGCGTGGACAGCAACCAGAACTACCTGCATCCGGGCCAGGTGCTGACCTCGATGATGAAGCGCGTCGACAACGCCGTCTACGAGGCGTTCAAGATGGGCACCGACCTGGAAACCGGCATCGTGGTGATGGATCTCGCCGCCGGGGGCGTGGGTTACGCGCTGGACGAATTCAACGCCGAACTGGTCAGCGAGGAAATGAAGGCCGCGGTGGATGCGGCGGCGGCGCAGATCGCGGCGGGCGAGCTGAGCGTGCATGACTACATGTCCGACAACGCCTGCCCGGTGAACTGAGGCCGGCGGGGATGACGGCCCGCACCAACACCGGGGGGCGGCAGGAAACTGCCGCCCCCGCGATCGAGTTGCGCGGCATCTCCAAGGCCTTCGGGCCGGTGCAGGCCAACAAGGACATCAGCCTGCGCGTCGAACGCGGCACGATCCACGGCATCATCGGCGAGAACGGCGCCGGCAAGTCGACGCTGATGTCGATCCTTTACGGGTTCTACAAGGCCGACGCGGGCGAGATCCTGATCGGCGGCCGGCCCGTGCAGATCCCCGACAGCCAGGCCGCGATCCGCGCCGGCATCGGCATGGTGTTCCAGCATTTCAAGCTGGTGCAGAATTTCACGGTGCTGGAGAACGTCGTGCTGGGGGCCGAGGACGGCGCGCTGCTGCGCCCGTCGCTGGCCAAGGCGCGCAGGCTGCTGGCCGATCTGGCGCGGGATTACGAGCTTGAGGTCGATCCCGACGAGGTGATCGAGGAACTGTCGGTCGGCCACCAGCAGCGGGTGGAGATTCTCAAGGCGCTGTACCGGCAGGCCGATATCCTGATCCTCGACGAGCCCACCGGGGTTCTGACCCCGGCCGAGGCCGACCACCTGTTCCGCATCCTTCGCGGGCTTCGCGAGCAGGGCAAGACGATCGTCCTGATCACCCACAAGCTGCGCGAGATCATGGAGATCACCGATACCGTTTCCGTCATGCGGCGCGGCGAGATGACCGCGACGGTCAAGACCGCCGACACCAACCCCGAGCAACTGGCCGAACTGATGGTCGGCCGCAAGGTGCTGCTGCGGGTCGACAAGAAACCCGCCGCGCCGGGCCGCACCGTGCTGGAGGTGGAGAACCTGCGGGTGACCGATCCCGACGGGGTGGAACGGGTCAAGGGCATCTCGTTCTCGATCCGGGCGGGTGAGATCCTCGGCATCGCCGGGGTGGCGGGGAACGGCCAGTCGGAGCTGCTGGAGGTTCTGGGCGGCTTCACCCCCGGCGCCGGGACCGTGCGCATCAACGGCGACGAGATCGACCTGTCGGGCAAGCATTCGAACGGCCAGACCCGGCGCGCGCGCGGCATCGCCCACGTGCCGGAGGATCGCCAGCACCTGGGCCTGATCATGGATTTCATGGCCTGGGAGAACGCGATCTTCGGTTATCACCACGATCCGGCCTATCAGAAGAACCGGCTGATCATGGACAATGCCGGGATCGTGCGCGCGGCGGCCGCCAAGATGGAACGGTTCGACGTGCGCCCGCCGATCCCGACGCTTCAGGCCAAGAGCTTTTCCGGCGGCAACCAGCAAAAGATCGTGCTGGCGCGCGAGATCGAGCGGGAACCCGATCTGCTGCTGGTCGGCCAGCCCACCCGCGGCGTCGATATCGGCGCGATCGAATTCATCCACCAGCGGATCATCGAGCTGCGCGATGCCGGCAAGGCGGTGCTGCTGGTATCCGTCGAGCTTGACGAGATCCTGTCGCTGTCGGACCGGATCGCGGTGATGTTCGACGGCCGGATCATGGGCGAACGCGACCCGGCGGCGACCGACGAGCGCGAACTGGGCCTTCTGATGGCCGGGATCGCGGTCGAGGGGGCCGCGGCATGACGAAACTGCCGAACTGGGCCGACATCGTCCTTGTGCCGCTGGTCAGCCTGCTGTTCGCCGCGATCATCTCGGCGCTCGTGCTGCTGGCGATCGGGCAGGATCCGGTCGCGGCGCTGAACGTGATGGTGACCGGGGCGCTGGGCTCGCCCTACGGCTGGGGCTACACGCTTTACTACACCACCTCGTTCATCTTCACCGGCCTTGCGGTGACCGTTTCGTTCAACGCCAAGCTGTTCAACATCGGCGGCGAGGGCCAGGCGCAGATGGGCGGGCTGGGCGTGGCGCTGGTGCTGCTGTCGCTGCCGGTCTGGCCGCACTGGACCGTCGCGCTTGTCGCCGCGGCCCTGGGCGCCGCCGCGTTCGGCGCGGCCTGGGCGGCGATCCCCGCCTACCTTCAGGCGAAGCGCGGCAGCCATATCGTGATCACCACGATCATGTTCAACTACATCGCCGCGGCGGTGATCGTCTACATGCTGGTCGACGTGCTGCGCCCGCCGGGGCAGATGGACCCGGCGACCGCCCGTTTCCCCGAGGGCGCCAAGCTGCCCACGCTGCACGACGTGCCGGGGCTGAACCTGATCTTCACCCGCGAGGTGCCGGCGAATGTCACGCTGTTCATCGCGCTGGCGGCGGCCTTCCTGGTCTGGGTGCTGTTGTGGCGCACCCGGCTGGGCTACCAGATCCGCGCCTTCGGCCAGTCCGAACCGGCGGCGCGCTATGCCGGGATCGACCCGGTCAAGACGATCATGATCACCATGCTGATCTCCGGCGGGCTGGCGGGGATGATGGCGATCAACAACGTGATGGGCGAAAGCGAACGTCTGGTGCAGAACGCCGCCGAGGGGGCGGGGTTCATCGGCATCGCGGTGGCGCTGATGGGCCGCAACCACCCGTTCGGCGTGCTGCTGGCGGCGTTCCTGTTCGGCTTTCTCTACCAGGGCGGGGCGGAGCTTGGCCTGTGGACGTCGATCCCGATCGAGATGCGGATCGTCGTGCAGGGCCTTGTGATCCTGTTCACCGGCGCGCTCGACGTGATGGTGCGGATGCTGCTGGTGCGGCTGTTCTTCCACAAGCCGCCGCCGGAGGTCGCGGCGGCGGCCAGTGAAAGGGCGTGACGATGGGGTTTTACGCCGATCTTCTGCAGATCCTCGACTCGACGCTCCGGCTGTCGACGCCGCTTCTGTTCGCCTGCCTGGCGGGGCTGTTTTCCGAACGCGCCGGGATTTTCGACATCGGGCTCGAAGGCAAGATGCTGATCGCGGCGATGGCCTCGGGCGCGGTGGCGGCGCTGACCGGCACGGTCTGGATGGGGCTGGGCGCGGGCATCCTCGCCTCGCTCTGCCTTGCGTCCATCCACGGCGTCGCCTCGATCACCTTCCGCGGCAACCAGCTGATTTCCGGCGTGGCGCTGAACTTCCTCGCCTCGGGGATCACGGTTCTGGTGGCGCAGCGCCTGTTCGGCCAGGGCGGGCGCACGCCGCCCCTGTCGGGCGACGCGCGGTTCGGCGAGATCGTGCTGCCGCTGGCGGACACGCTGCGCCCGGTGCCGGTGATCGGCCCGCTTTATGCCGACGTGATCTCGGGCCACGCGCTCTTGGTCTATGTCGCGCTTCTGTGCGTGCCGCTGACATGGTGGGTGCTGTTCGGCACCCGTTTCGGCCTCAGGCTGCGGGCGGTGGGCGAGAACCCGGCGGCGGTGGATACCGCCGGCGTGTCGGTGATCCGGATGCGCTACACGGCGGTGATGATCACCGGCATCCTGTGCGGCTTCGCCGGGGCCTACATGGCGACCGCCTTGCAGGCGGGGTTCGGCAAGGAGATGACCGCGGGCCGCGGCTATATCGCGCTCGCGGCGCTGATCTTCGCCAAGTGGCGGCCCTGGGCGGCGCTTTCGGCCTGCCTGCTGTTCGGCTTTTTCCAGGCGCTCGCGTTGCGGCCCGACGTGGTGGAAAAGGTGTTGACGGTGAAGGTGCCGGTGCCGGCGCTGGATGCGCTGCCCTATGTCCTCACCGTGCTGGTGCTGGCGGGCTTCGTCGGCAAGGCGATCCCGCCGCGCGCCGGGGGGGAGGCCTATGTCAAGGAACGCTGAAACCGCCCTCGCGCTGGCCGAAACCGTCCGCGACCGCGCCGGCCCGGCGCCGGTGGCACTGGGCCTTGTGCTCGGCTCCGGTCTTGGCGCGCTGGCCGGCGAGGTCGAGGGGGAGCGTATCGCCTATGCCGATCTGCCGGGCTTTCCGGGCTCGGGCGTGTCGGGCCATGCCGCGGAACTGACCGTCGGCACGCTGGAAGGCTGCCGGGTGGCGGTGTTCGGCGGCCGCGAGCATTACTACGAACATGGCCGGGCCGACGCGATGCGGCTGCCGCTGGAGGTGCTGCGCGCGCTGGGCGCGGAACGGCTGATCCTGACCAACGCGGCCGGGTCGCTGACGCCGTTCAACCCGCCGGGTTCTCTGATGCTGCTGTCCGATCATATCAACTTTTCCGGCCTGAACCCGCTGATCGGCGAACCTACCGATGCCCGCTTCGTACCAATGACGGCGGCGCATGACCCGGCGATCCGCGCCGGGCTGCGCCGCGCCGCCGCGGCCGAGGACATCGCGCTGCCCGAGGGCGTCTATGCCTGGTATTCCGGCCCGTCCTTCGAAACCCCGGCCGAGATCCGCGCGATCCGGACACTGGGCGCCGATGCCGTGGGCATGTCGACGGTGCCCGAGGTGATCCTCGCCCGCTTTCTCGGCCTGCAGGTCGCCGCCGTTTCGGTGATCACCAACATGGCCGCCGGGATGAGCGAGGAGGCGATCAGCCATGCGCATACCAAGGCGATGGCGCCCGTCGGCGCGGCAAAACTTGCCCGCATCCTTCGACGATACTTGCGTGATCTGAATACCGCAGGCGCCGGATGACGGTTTGACACCGGGGCCGGCGAGGATCATCACTCTTCCACGCCACCGGGTCACCGTGCTTCGCCATGCAGCTTTACCTGCCCATCGCCGAGGTTTCGGCCAATGCCTTCGCCCTTCTGGGGATCGGCGGGGTGGTTGGCGTGCTGTCGGGCATGTTCGGCGTGGGCGGCGGGTTTCTCGTCACGCCGTTGCTGTTCTTCATCGGCATCCCGCCCGCGGTGGCGGTGGCGACCGGCGCGAACCAGGTCGTCGCCTCGTCGGTGTCGGGGGTGCTGGCGCAGTTGCGGCGCAAGGCGGTGGACCTGCGGATGGGCTCGGTCCTGCTGATCGGCGGGCTGATCGGGTCGGGCGGCGGGGTGTGGCTGTTCAACCTGTTGCAGGCGCGCGGCCAGATCGATCTTGTCGTGCAACTGGCCTATGTCGCCTTTCTCGGCACCGTCGGCGGGCTGATGCTGAAGGAATCTCTGGGCGCGCTCAGGCGCGCGCGGCAGCCGGCCCGGCCGGTCAAGCGGCACCAGCATGTCTGGGTCCATGGCCTGCCGCTGAAGATGAAGTTCCGCGTCTCGGGCCTTTATATCAGCGTCATCCCGCCGATCCTTGTCGGCATGTCCGTGGGCGTGCTGGCCGCGATCATGGGGGTGGGCGGCGGTTTCATCATGGTGCCGGCGATGATCTACCTGCTGGGGATGCCCACCAAGGTCGTCGTCGGCACGTCGCTCTTTCAGATCATCTTCGTGACCGCCTTCACCACCCTGATGCACGCGGTGACGAACCAGTCGGTCGACATGCTGCTGGCGCTGGTGCTGATCGTCGGCGGGGTGGTGGGCGCGCAGCTTGGCACCCGGCTGGGCGCGCGGATGAAGGCCGAACAGCTGCGCATCCTTCTGGCGCTTCTGGTGCTGGCGGTCTGCGCGAAGCTGGCGATCGACCTGCTGTGGACCCCGGCCGACGTGTTCAACATCGCGCATGGGGGGCCGGCATGATCCGCGCGGCGCTCCTTCTTCTGGCCGTCCTCGCCCTGCCGGCGCGGGGCGAGGAGGTCGTGGCCAGCCTCAGCCAGGACACGATCGCGATCACCGCGAATTTCGACGGCTCGGAGGTGTTCGTCTTCGGCGCGGTAAAGCGCGCCGCGCCGGCGCCCGACGGGGCACCGCTCGACGTGGTCGTGGCGCTGCAGGGGCCGCTGGCGCCGGTCACCGTGCGCCGCAAGGAACGGGTGGCGGGGATCTGGGTCAATACCCAGGCGGTGGAGGTCGATCTTGCGCCGGCCTTCTACGCCGTCGCCACCACGCGGCCCTTCGAAGAGGTGCTGAGCCAGACCGAGGATCTGCGCCACGCGGTCTCGATCCCGCGCGCGATCCGGTCGGTCGGCGCGCCGCCCGACGTGCAGGACAGCCAGGCCTTCACCGAGGCGCTGATCCGGCTGCGGGCCGACAGCGGCGTCTACCGGCTGGAGGAGGGCGAGGTCGCGCTGGAGGAACAGACGCTGTTCTCCACCCGGTTCGAACTGCCCGCGAACCTTGTCGAAGGCCCCTACCGCGCCCGCATCTTCCTGACCCGCGATCGTGACGTGGTGGACCTCTACGAGGCCCAGATCGAGGTTCGCAAGGTCGGGCTGGAGCGGATGGTCTGGATGCTCGCCCATGATGCGCCGTTCCTCTATGGCAGCCTGTCGCTTCTGCTGGCGATCGTGGCGGGCTGGGCGGCCTCGGCGGTGTTCCGGCTGATCCGGCTGTGACGGGCGGCTTTTCCCGGCCGGCCGGCTGGGCTAGCGTCTGGCGGGAAAACCGGCGGAGGGGCGGATGGACGACTGGGGCGGGCTGAGCGCGGCGGAGCTGGGCCGCGGCATCGCGGCGGGGCGGATCGACCCGGTGGAGCTTGCGCAGGCCTTCCTTGACCGCGCCCGCGCGCATCCCGAGGCCGGCCGCGTCTATGCAAGGATGACCGAAGCCCGCGCGCGGGCAGAGGCCGGGGCGGCGCGGGGGCGCGCCCGCAGCGGCCAGCGGCGCGGCCCGCTCGACGGGGTGCCGATCAGCTGGAAGGACAATTTCGACACCGCCGGCGTGGCGACGGAGGGCGGCAGCGCGCTCTTGGCCGGCCGGGTGCCCGCGCGCGATGCGGCGGTGCTGGCCACCGCCACGGCCGGCGGCCTTGTCAGCCTTGGCAAGACGCATCTGTCGGAACTGGCGTTTTCCGGCCTCGGGCTGAACCCGGTCACGGCGACCGCGCCGAATGTCAACGATCCGGAGGCGGCGCCGGGCGGCTCGTCCTCCGGCGCGGCGGCCTCGGTGGCGTTGCGGCTGGCGGCCGCTGCGGTCGGGTCGGACACCGGCGGATCGGTGCGCATCCCCGCGGCCTGGAACGACCTTGTCGGGCTCAAGACCACGGCGGGGCGGCTGAGTTGCGCGGGAGTCGTGCCGCTGGTGGAAAGCTTCGACACCGTCGGGCCGCTGTGCCGCACGGTGGAGGACGCGGCGCTGATGCTGGCGGCGCTGGAAGGCGGCCGGCCCGCCGACCTTGCCGGCGCGACCCTGGCGGGCGCGCGGATCGCGGTGCTGGAAACCTCGGCCTTCGACGAGATCGAGGAGGCCCCGGCGCGCGCCTTCGAGGCCGCCGCCGACCGGCTGGCGCGGGCCGGCGCACGGGTCGAACGGCTGGCGGCGCCGGAGGTGGCCGAGGCGCTGGCGCTCTCGGCCATCCTCTACACGCCCGAGGCCTGGGGCACCTGGGGCGAGGTGATCGAGGCCGCGCCGGACAAGATGTTTCCGCCGATCCTCGACCGGTTCCGGTCGGGCGCGGCGCCGGGCGCGGCCGAGGTCTTCGCGGGCTGGCGCAAGCTGCACCGGCTGCGCGCGACCTGGGCCGCGCGGGCCGCGGCGTTCGACGCGGTGATCCTGCCCGCCGCGCCGATCCTGCCGCCCAAGGTCGCAAGGCTTCTGTCCGATACCGCCTGCTACACGCGCGCCAACCTGCTGACGCTGCGCAATACCCGGATCGGCAACCTGCTGGGCCTCGCGGCGCTGACGCTGCCCGCGGGTTTGCCGTCCTGTGGGGTGATGCTGATGGCCGAGGCGGGGGGCGAGGAGCGGCTGTTGCGCCTTGGCGCGGCGGCGGAGCGGGCGCTGGGCTGACCCGGCGGGGCGCCGGCGCATCGCGAATCGGCATCCATGCCACACCACGCCTGCCAAGCGCCGGGATTCGGGGCGCTTTTTCTGGACCCGCGCGGGGCGCTTCGCTAGTCTGCCGGCAAATCGGGGCGGCACGATCCCGAAGACGAGGCAGTCATGATCTATCCAGAGCGGTTCTCGAACCTGCCGGACTACGCGTTTCCGCGGCTGCGGAAACTGCTCGACGCGCATGCGCCGGGCGGCGAGGTCGTGCACATGTCGATCGGCGAGCCGCGTCACCCGATGCCCGGCTTCGTCGGCCCGGTCCTGGCCGAAAGCCTGGGCGGTTTCGCGAAATATCCGCCGAACGATGGCACGCCCGAGCTTCTGGCCGCGATCTCGGGCTGGATCGGCCGCCGCTACGGCGTGACGGTCGATCCCGAAACCCGGATCATGGCGCTGAACGGCACCCGCGAGGGGCTGTTCAACGCCGCGCTGGCGCTGTGCCCCGAAACGAAGGGCGGCACCCGCCCGGTCGTGCTGATGCCCAACCCGTTCTACCAGGTCTATGCCGTGGCCGCGCTGGCCTGCGGGGCCGAACCGGTCTACGTGCCGGCCACCGCCGAAACCGGGTTCCTGCCGGACTTCGCCGGGCTCGAGGCCGAGGTTCTGGACCGGGTGGCGATCGCCTACCTGTGTTCGCCGGCGAACCCGCAGGGTGCCGTGGCGACCGAGGGCTACCTCGCCGATCTTCTGGCGCTGGCGGACCGGCACGATTTCACCCTGTTCGCCGACGAATGCTATTCCGAGATCTGGCGCAGCGCGCCGCCGCCGGGGGTTCTGCAGGTGGCCCAGGCGCGCGGTGCGGACCCGGAAAGGGCCTTCGCCTTTCACTCGCTGTCGAAACGGTCGAACCTGCCGGGGCTGCGGTCGGGTTTCGTGGCCGGCGGGCCGGCCGGGATCGCGCGGGTGCGCCAGTTGCGCGCCTATGCCGGCGCGCCCCTGCCCTTGCCGGTGCAACGCGTCTCGGAACGGGCCTGGGCCGACGAGGCGCATGTGACCGGGAACCGCGCGCTTTACGCCGAGAAATACGCGCTGGCCGATGCGATCCTCGGCGGCGTACCGGGCTACCGCGCGCCCGACGGCGGGTTCTTCCTGTGGCTGCCGGTCGAGGATGGCGAGGCGGCGGCGCTGAAGCTGTGGCGCGAGACCGGGGTGCGGGTGCTGCCCGGCGCCTACCTGTCGCGCGACGTGGGGGGCGACAACCCGGGGCGCGGCTATGTCCGCGCCGCGATGGTGGCGCCGAAAGACGAACTGCAGGCGGGGCTCGTGCGGCTCGCGGCCTGCCTTTACGGGTGAGGTGAAGATGGCATCCTTCCAGGCACGCGAACGCGATCCGCTGCTCGACCAGGGAACCCAGGCGGCGCTGGAACGGCGCGGCAAGGAGCTTCTGGGCCTTGCGCTGATCGCGGCGGGGATCGCGGTGGCGGCGATGCTGGGCAGCTATTCGCCCGACGATCCGAACTGGCTGGCCGCGACGGACGCGCCGGCGGACAACGCGCTGGGCCGGATCGGCGCGGCCATCGCCGCGCCGCTGTTCGTGATCGCCGGCCATGCCGCCTGGGGCCTCGTGGCGCTGCTGGCCGGCTGGGGGCTGCGGTTCGTGCTGCATCGCGGGTCCGAGCGGGCGCTGGCGCGGGCGGTCTTCGCGCCGATCGCGGTGGCGCTGGCCGCCGTCCATGCCTCCACGCTGGTTCCGGGCGGCGACTGGATGCATTCCTTCGGCCTCGGCGGGCTGTTCGGCGACACGGTGTTGGGGGCGCTCCTGGGCATCCTGCCGGTTTCCGCCGGGTTCGGGCTGAAGGCGCTGTCGGTCCTGTCCTTCGCGGCGACGCTGGCGATGGGCGCCTTCGTGCTGGGATTCGAGACCGCGGAGTTGCGCGCGCTGTGGCGGTTCCTGTGGCGGGGGACCGTGCTGCTTTACGCAACCGTGCTTGCGCTGCTGCTGCGCGGCGGCGGTGCAGCGGCGGCGCGGATCGGCCGGGCGACGGCACCGCGGCCGGCGGCGGCGGCGACCCGGCGGGTGGAGCCGGGCGTCACCGCCGAGGCCGACGCGGCCACGCCGCGTCGCGGCGTCCTGCGGGCCGATCCGCGCCCCGGTCCCGACGCCGGCGACCTGCATGACGGGCCGCGCCCCAGGGCCGGGCTGCTGGCCAGCCTGCGGCGGGTGATCGACCCGGCCGCAGCCGGCGCGCTGGAACCCGAACTGGTGGAACGCGACCTGCCCGGTGACAGCGCGGCGATCGCCCAGCCCAGCGACGACCGCGTCCGCGCCCGGATCGCCGACGCGGTGCGCGCCCGGCTGGGCGGCGCCGGGCGCGCCGATCCAGGCCCCGCGCGCGCCGAACCGCCCGTGACCGGCGGGCTGAACCTGCCGCAGCCCGGCCGCATGGCCCCGGGGCTGCCCGAGCCGGAGGCCGAGGAGGACGAGGCGGAACCCGCGGCGCTGGCCCTCGTCCGCATGCCGGGCGAAGAGGCGGAGGAGGCGCGGAGCATCGTGCAGCCGCCCGCTCGCCGCGCGCCGCCGCCCTCGAAACAGGCCCGCGACGAGGCGCAGCCGCGGCTGCGCTTCGACGAACCCGCCGGGCCGGGCTACGAACATCCGCCGCTGGCGCTGCTGCAAAGCCCCGAAACGATCACCCGCCACCAGCTGTCGCACGAGGCGCTGGA
Source organism: uncultured Rhodobacterales bacterium (assembly GCA_964448765.1). GTDB lineage: Bacteria > Pseudomonadota > Alphaproteobacteria > Rhodobacterales > Rhodobacteraceae > JANSXY01. Next base: position 6,332 of record CAYUXM010000002.1, on the reverse strand, counting down.
GGCCAACGCCCGGATGCTGGAGGCGGTGCTGGACGATTACGGCGTGAAGGGCGAGATCGTGTCGGTCCGGCCCGGCCCGGTCGTCACGCTTTACGAACTCGAACCCGCGCCGGGGCTGAAGGCCAGCCGGGTGATCGGCCTGGCCGACGACATCGCGCGATCGATGTCGGCGCTGTCGGCGCGGGTTTCGACCGTGCCGGGCCGGTCGGTGATCGGGATCGAACTGCCGAACGCGCATCGCGAGAAGGTGCTTCTGCGCGAGATCCTCGCCGCGCGCGATTTCGGCGATACCAACCAGCGTCTGCCGCTGGCGCTGGGCAAGGACATCGCCGGCGAGGCGATCGTCGCCAACCTCGCCAAGATGCCGCATCTGCTGATCGCGGGCACCACCGGGTCGGGCAAGTCGGTGGCGATCAACACGATGATCCTGAGCCTTCTCTACAAGCTGTCGCCCGAGGAATGCCGGCTGATCATGATCGACCCGAAGATGCTGGAACTCAGCGTCTATGACGGCATTCCGCACCTGCTGTCCCCCGTCGTCACCGACCCGAAGAAGGCCGTCGTGGCGCTGAAATGGGTGGTGGGCGAGATGGAGGAACGCTATCGCAAGATGTCCAAGATGGGCGTGCGCAACATCGAGGGCTACAACGGCCGCGTGCGCGAGGCGCTGGCCAAGGGCGAGATGTTCAAGCGCACCGTCCAGACCGGGTTCGACGAGGAAACCGGCGATCCGGTCTTCGAGACCGAGGAGTTCCAGCCCCGCGCGCTGCCCTATATCGTCGTCATCGTCGACGAGATGGCCGACCTGATGATGGTGGCGGGGAAAGAGATCGAGGCCTGCATCCAGCGCCTTGCGCAGATGGCGCGGGCCTCGGGCATCCACCTGATCATGGCCACGCAGCGCCCGTCGGTCGACGTGATCACCGGCACGATCAAGGCCAATTTCCCGACGCGGATCAGCTTCCAGGTCACCTCGAAGATCGACAGCCGCACGATCCTGGGCGAGATGGGGGCCGAACAGCTTCTGGGCATGGGCGACATGCTTTACATGGCCGGCGGATCGAAGATCACCCGGATCCACGGTCCCTTCGTGTCCGACGAGGAGGTCGAGGAAATCGTCACCCATCTGAAAAGCTTCGGCCCCCCGGAATATGTCGGCGGCGTCGTCGAGGGGCCGGACGAGGAGAAGGAGGCCGATATCGACATGGTGCTCGGCCTCGGCGGCAATACCGACGGCGAGGATGCGCTGTACGACCAGGCGGTGGCGGTGGTGCTGAAGGATCGCAAGGTTTCGACCTCCTACATCCAGCGCAAGCTCGGGATCGGCTACAACAAGGCCGCGCGGCTGGTCGAACAGATGGAGGAACAGGGCCTCGTCAGCCCCGCCAACCACGTCGGCAAGCGCGAGATCCTGGTGCCGGAGCAGTGATCCGCCGGTTCCGGGCGGCATTCCGCCCGTGCCGCGGATGTGATCGGCGCGGGGGGCTTCCAAGGCGCGCGACGACGATTATCTAGGGGGCATGATGCAGACCCGACGCACCGCGCTTGCGCTTCTCGCCGCCGCCGTCGCCTTCCCCGCCCGCGGGCAGGCGACGGCCGAGCCGATCTCGATCAACCGGATCACGAACTACATCCGGTCGATCCGCACCGCCGAGACGGGCTTCACCCAGCTCAATGCCGACGGCACGACCTCGAAGGGCCGGCTGTACATCCATCGGCCGAACCGGGTGCGGTTCGAATACGACCCGCCGGAGGAAACGCTGGTTCTGGCCTCGGCCGGGCAGGTGGCGATCTTCGACGGCAAATCCACCGAGATGCCCGAGGAATACCCGCTGCGGCGCACCCCGCTGAACCTGATCCTTGGCCGCAACGTCGATCTGCGCCGGGAGGCGATGGTGGTCGGCCATGTCAGCGACGGGGTCAGCACCGCGCTGGTCGCGCAGGATCCCGACCATCCCGAATACGGCACGATCCGGCTGATCTTCACCGACGATCCGCTGACGCTCAGGCAATGGACCGTGACCGACGAATACGGCAACCAGACGGCCGTGCTGCTGGGCGAGCTGGTGCGGGGGCGGGAATATCCGCCCTCGCTGTTCTCGATCGTGTCCGAACGCAACGCGCGCCAGCGCCGCTAGGATTACATCCGGCCGCAGGAGATCAGCTGCGCGGCGTAGAGATCGGCCCGCGCGGCCACCTGGTCCGACACCCGCACCAGCCAGGATTTGCGGTTGTAGCTGCCACGGGCATAGCCCGCATGGCCCTCGTGATAGGCGAGGTACTGGTTCCTGGCGTCCGACGTCGGGATGCCCAGCTTCGCCTCGGTCCGGGTCATGTACCAGCCCATGAAATCCACCGCGTCGTCGAACCGGTCGCGCTTGGCGCGCCAGCGGCCGGTGTCCTTGCGGTAATCGTCCCATGTGCCGTCCAGCGCCTGTGCATAGCCGTAGGCCGAGGATTGCCGCCCCATCGGGATCACCCCGATCGCGTAGCGCATCGGCGTGCGCGCGTCGCCGACGAACTTCGATTCCTGGTAGATCGTTGCCATCTGCACCGGAACCGGCACGTTCCAGCGTTTCTGGGTGCGTTCCATCGCCTTCAGGTATCGCGGCCGCTCCTGCACGAGGGCGCAGGCGTTGTCGAGATTGCGCGGCGGGCCGTAGCCGCCACAGGCCGCCAGCACGGCCAAAAGCGCGCCCGCGATCAGCGCGCGCCGGTATCTGCCCATATCTGCCTCGATCCTGTTTTTCGGGCAGTTTAGCGGATTTCGCGCGGCGGTGGAATCACAATCCCGCGCCGGTCACAGCAGAACCGCGAGCGTCAGCGGGATCGTCAGCACCGCCAGCAGGGTCGAGACGACGACAAGCCCGGCCACCGCCTCGGAATCCGCGCCGAATTTCTCGGCCAGCAGGTAGCTTGTCACCGGCGCGGGCGTCGCCACCTGCAGGATCAGCACCGACAGTGCCACGCCGGACAGCCCGATCGCCGTGCCGACCGCCCAGCCGACGGCGGTGCAGGCGGCCACCCGCACGCCCGCCATCGCCAGCGGCCGCAGGAACCCCGCCGGGCGCAGCCGCGCCACCGCCACGCCCAGCGTCAGCAGCATCAGCGGGATCGCCATCTGCCCGACAAGGTCCATCGTGTTGCCGACCCAGACCGGAACGCCCCAGCCCTGCGACAGGAACACCACGCCCAGCAGCGCGGCGGGCACCATCGGCTCGCGCAGCACGCGGCCGGGCGACCCGCCGCCCGAGACCAGCCAGACGCCCACGGTAAAGGCCAGCACCGAGGTCACCGCGAAGATCACCACCGCAAGGCTCAGCCCGGCCTCGCCGAAGGCGAACAGCGCCAGCGGCAGGCCGAGGTTGCCGGTGTTGCCGAACACCATCGGCGCCAGCCAGGTGCGGATTTCCATCCCCGTCGCCCTGAGGCCCGCCCAGAACGCCAGCCCCAGCGCGGCATAGGCCGCCAGCGCCGCCGCCGAGACGGTGGCCAGCGCCGCTGGCGTGATGTCGGCCCGCACCAGGGTCATGAAGATCAGGCAGGGAACCGCCAGCGTCGTCGCCAGCCGGGTGACGAATTCCACCCGGTACTCGAACCCGGCCCGGACCCACGCAAAGCCGATCGCCGCCAGCGCGAAGACCGGTGCGACAACCTCCAGCACTGTCAGGACGAGGTTCACAGTCTGTTTCCGAAGCCCCCGGTGAGGGCTGTAGACATCCCCCCCGTCAACGGATTACTAACCATGCCGAGGGGGTGCAACGCCATGCACAGAAGCCACGCCAAATACCATCTCGGCCAGATCGTCCGGCACCGCAAGCATCCGTTCCGCGGCGTCGTCTTCGACGTGGACCCGAGGTTTTCCAATACCGACGAATGGTACGACGCGATCCCCGAGGACAGCCGGCCGTCGAAGGAGCAGCCGTTCTACCACCTGCTGGCGGAGAACGAGCACAGCTATTACGTCGCCTATGTGTCCGAACAGAACCTCGTGCCCGACTATTCCGGCGAACCGGTCGACCACCCGGACCTGCCCGACCTGTTCGGCGATTTCGAGGATGGCCGCTACCCGCTGCACTTCCAGCTGAACTGACCCTGGCGCCCGCCGCCCGTCAGTAGCCCAGCGCGCAACCGTCCTTGCGCGGATCCGATCCGCCGACAAGTACGCCGCCGTCATGATCGATGAAGATCGCCTGCGCGCCGCCCAGCGGCTTGTCCGGCACGAGAATGCGGTGGCCGCGCGCCTCCAGGTCCGCGGCGACGGTCGCCGGGTAGCCGCGTTCCAGCTTCAGCCGCCCGGCATCGGGGAAACTGCGCGGCGCGTCGATCGCCGCCTGCACGTCCATGCCGTGATCGATCACGTTGGTCATGAAGCGGACATGGCCGGCGGGCTGATAGGCGCCGCCCATCACCCCGAAGGACAGGATCACCCGGCCGCCGCGCGCGATCATGCCGGGAATGATCGTGTGCATCGGCCGCTTGCCGCCGCCGGCCTCGTTCGGATGGCCCGCCGCCAGCGTGAAGCCGGCGCCGCGGTTTTGCAGCAGGATGCCGAACCTGCCGCTGGCGAGGCCCGATCCGAAGCCCCAGTAGATCGAGTAGATCAGCGACACCGCCATCCCGTCGCGGTCCACCACGGTCAGGTAGACGGTATCGCGGTGCACCGCCTCCGCCGCGGGCGGGACGCCCGGCATCGCGCGTTTCGGATCGATCAGCGCGGCAAGGCGGCGGGCGGTTTCCGGGGCCAGCATGTGATCGAGCCGGGTGGCATGATCGATATCCGCGATGAACCGGTCGCGCGCGTCATAGGCCAGCTTCGCCGCCTCGGCCTCAAGGTGCACGCGGTCGGCGCCGTAGGGGTCCAGCCCGGCAAGATCGAATTCCGCTAGGATGTTGCGCATCAGGAACGCCGTCGCGCCCTGGCCGTTCGGCGGATGTTCCAGCAGGCTGTGGCCGGCGTGATCGCCCGAGATCGGCGTGCCCCATGTCGCCTCGGTCGCGGCGAAATCCGCGGCGGTGTGGCAGCCGCCCGCCGCGGTCAGCGCCGCGACCATGTCCTCGGCCACCTCGCCCTCGTAGAATCCCGCGCGGCCCTGCGCCGCCACCCGGCGCAGCACCTCGGCCTGGCCGGGCGCGCGGAACAGCTGCCCGGCGCGCGGCGCGGTGCCGCCGGGCAGGAAGTGCCGCCGCCCCTCCGCCGACAGGCGCGCGGCGTCCCTGGCCCAGTCGAAGGCGACACGCGGCGCGACCGGGATACCCGCGTCCGCGTAGCGGATGGCGGGGGCGAGGCTGGCGGCCAGCCCGGCGCGGCCCCAGCGCTCCGACAGCCGGCAGAAGGCGTCGATCGCGCCGGGCACGGTCACCGACTCGGCGCTTTTTGTGCCGATGGCGGTCAGGCCCCGGTCGCGCAGCGCGGCGGCCGACAGGCCCGCCGGCGCCCGGCCCGACCCGTTCAGCGCGATCACCCGGTCCTCGCCCGCGGGCTTCAGCAGCACGAAGCAGTCGCCGCCGATCCCGGTCATCTGCGGCTCCGCGATACCCAGAACAAGGGCCGCCGCGATCGCGGCATCGACGGCATTGCCGCCGCCACGCAGCATCTCGACGGCGACAAGGCTTGCCAGGGGATGCGAGGTTGCGGCCATGCCGTTCGCGGCGTGGACGGGCGAGCGCCCGGGAAGGTGAAAATCGCGCATGTTGCCCCCTTTCGCGGGTGGCAAGCTAGGGCGGGTGCCGTGGCAGGGGAAGGGCCGAAACGGGCCGCGGGCCGGTCAGGCGGCGATCGGCAGGCGGAACATCAGCAGGTTGCGCGAGCCGTCGCGCACGTAGGACAGTTCCCGCGTCAGATCCCGGATCAGGAACCAGCCGAAACCGCCCTCGGGCAGATCCTCGACCGCGACGGCGTTCGACGGCAGCCGCCCGGCCGGCAACCGGCCCTCGGGCATCGGCGCGCCGTCGTCGGCGATGCGGCACATCAGGCCCAGTTCGTCGCGCGAGATCGTCAGTTCGATCTGCCCCGGGCCGCCGTCGGCGAAGGCATGTTCGACGATGTTGTTGAACACTTCGGCCAGGACCAGTTCCATCGTCCCGGCCTCGTCATCCGTCATCTGCCGCACGAAGCGTGCCAGCGCCGCGCGCAGCGCGCCGCGCACCGCCGTCTGGTCGGCGGCGAAGACGGCATGGAACCCGCCGGGCGGCGCCTGCGCCGACACCTCGGCCTCCGGCTGCCGGCCGCCAGTGCGATCACACAGCATGCCGGATCTGCCCTCCCGGAGCCTCCGCGTGGATCGTGAAGACCGAATCCATCCGGGTCAGGCGGAACACCTTCTCGACCG
>CAYUXM010000001.1:0-63651 GCA_964448765.1 uncultured Rhodobacterales bacterium | reverse complement strand
CGTGGCGATGGGTTTCGGGGATGATCTCGTGGCTGATGACGTAAAGCATCGCGCCGGCGGCGAAGGCCAGCCCCCAGGGCAGAAGCGGCTGGACAAGATGCACCGCCGCCGCCCCGGCCAGCCCGCCCAGCGGTTCCACCAGACCGGTCAGCAGCGCCACGAGGAAGGCCCGCAGCGGCGCGTAGCCGATGCCGACCAGCGCGACCGCCACCGCCAGCCCCTCCGGCGCGTTCTGCAGCCCGATGCCGATCGCCAGCGTCAACCCGTTGCCGAAATCGCCGCTGCCGAAGCCGACGCCGACCGCCATGCCCTCGGGCAGGTTGTGGATCGTGATCGCAAGAACGAACAGCCAGATCCGCGCCAGCGCGCCGGGATCGGCGCCCTCGCGGCCGGCCTCGAAATGCTCGTGCGGCAGCACCCGGTTCAGCCAGGCCACGAAGACCGTGCCCAGCGCGATTCCCGCCGAGGCCACCAGCGCGGCCCGAAGCACGGTGCCGCCGCGCGCCTCCACCGTCTCGATCGCGGGCAGGATCAGCGAGAAGAACGAGGCGGTCAGCATCACGCCGGCCGCGAAGCCCAGCATCAGGTCGGCCCGCCGCACCGCGACCTCGCGCCCGAACAGCACCGGCAGCGCCCCGACCCCGGTCATCAGCCCGGCCGCGAGACTGCCCAAACCGCCCCAGAGGATCGCCTGCATGCCCTCACCGTCATTGCCAAGCGCCGGGTCAACCGGTAATCCCGGTTTACCAATCCCGAGGATCAGCGCCATGCCCGTGATCACCTGCATCGACGATCTCAAGCGCCTCTACAAGCGCCGCGTGCCGAAGATGTTCTACGATTACGCGGAAACCGGCAGCTGGACGGAACAGACGTTCCGCGACAATACCGGCGATTTCGCCGACATCCGGCTGCGCCAGCGCGTCGCTGTCGACATGTCGGGGCGCAGCACCGTGGGCCGGATGGCGGGCGAGGAGGTGGCGATGCCCGTCGCCCTCGCCCCCGTCGGCATGACCGGCATGCAATCGGCCGATGGCGAGATCAAGGCCGCCCGCGCGGCCGAGAGATTCGGCGTGCCGTTCACGCTGTCGACGATGTCGATCTGCTCGATCGAGGACGTGGCCGCGCATGTGACCAAGCCGTTCTGGTTCCAGCTTTACGTGATGCGCGACGAGGAATTCGTCGACGGGATCATCGACCGCGCGAAGGCGGTGGGCTGCTCGGCGCTGGTGCTCACGCTCGATCTGCAGATCCTCGGCCAGCGCCACAAGGATCTCAAGAACGGCCTTTCGGCCCCGCCGAAACTGACCCTTCCGGTGATGGCCGACCTCGCCACCAAGTGGCGCTGGGGGATGCAGATGCTGGGCACCCGGCGGCGCGACTTCGGCAACATCGTCGGCCATGCCAAGGGCGTGGGCGACATGAGTTCGCTCGCCTCGTGGACGAACGAGCAGTTCGATCCGCAGCTCGACTGGTCCAAGGTGGCGCGGCTGCGCGACAAGTGGGGCGGCAAGTTCATCCTCAAGGGCATCCTCGATGTCGAGGATGCGAAGATGGCGGCCGATTTCGGCGCCGACGCGATCATCGTGTCGAACCACGGCGGCCGACAACTCGATGGCGCCCTCTCGGCGATCCGGATGCTGGGGCCGATCGTCGAGGCGGTGGGCGACAGGATCGAGGTGCAGTTCGACGGCGGCATCCGCTCGGGACAGGACGTGCTCAAGGCGCTCGCGCTGGGGGCCAGGGGCACCTATATCGGCCGCGCCTTCGTCTACGGGCTGGGCGCGATGGGCGAGGCCGGGGTGACCAAGGCGCTGGAGGTGATCCACCGCGAACTGGACATCACGATGGCGCTTTGCGGCGAACGCGACGTCGCCGATCTCGGCCGCCACAACCTGCTTCTGCCCGAGGATTTCACCACCCGCTGGCAATAGCCGCGATCGGTCGCCGAACGATCGCCCGTCAGCGGCGGCGCAGCAACGGCGCGACCAGCGGCAGGCTGACCACCAGCAGCGCCGCGATGGCGAGGAACGAGGCGCGCAGCCCGAACAGGTCGGCCAGCGCGCCCAGCGCCGGCGGGCCGATGAAGAAGCCCATGTAGCCCAGCACCGAGGCGCGCGCGATGGCCCGCGCCCGCGTCTCTTCCGTCGCCAGCCGTCCGACCAGCGCGAAGGCCACCGGCGCCACCACCGACACGCCGAGGCCCAGCACCACGAAGCCGGCCTGCGCGGCCAGCGGCACGGTCGCCAGCGCCGCCAGCGCCGCGCCCGCCGCCGCCAGAAGCAGGCCGCCGGTCAGCAACCGCGCCTCCGGCAGCCGCTGCACCACCGCCTGCCCGGCCAGCCGCCCCGCCGCCATCGTCAGGCCCAGCAGCGCCGGGCCGGAACTGCCCTGCCCCGGGCTGCCGCCGAGGCTGCGCTCGATATGCAGGGCCGACCAGACCTCGGCCGCGTTCTCGGCGAGGAAGGCCACGAAGATCACCAGCCCGCCCAGCACCGGCACCAGGCCCAGCGCCGCCGCCCTGTCGCCGGCGCGGGGCCGCAGCCGGCCCAGCCGCCCGCCCGGCTCGATCGTGGCCAGCGCCATCAGGCCGATCAGCGCCGCGGCGACGGTGAACACCTCCGCCGGCCCGGCCCCGGCGCCGCGCGCCAGCCCCGTCGCCCCCGCCCCCGCGGCATAGGCGAGCGAGTAGAAGCCGTGGTTGAGGTTCATCAGGTGCAGGCCCCGTTCGCTTTCGATCGCGCTGACCCGCGCGTTCATCAGCACGTCGAGCAGGCCCGAGCCGAGGCCGACGAACACCATCGCCAGGCCGAAGGCCCAGACCGCCCCCATGTGCCCCGGCAGCGCAAAGGCCAGCGCCAGACAGCCGGTCGCCACCGGCACGCCCCAGCCGCCCAGCCGCGCCCCGATCCGCGGTGCGGCCAGCATCGCCACGATCCCGCCGCTGGCCGAACACAGCAGCAAGAGCCCCCAGGCGGCATCGTCGACGCCCAGCATCGCCTTGGTGTCCGGCACGAGCGCGGCGAAACTGCCCCACAGCACCCCCATCGCCATGAAGGCGAACAACGGCCCGCGCGAGGCCACGAAAAGCCCCGCCGCCTGCCTCGAAGAACCGCCCGCCGCCATGCCCTGGCCCCGTCCCGTGCCCGGGCTAGCTACGCCCGCGCGGCGCGTCCCGGCAAGGCCGATCTTTGGGCTTCCCTTGCCCGGCGAACCGCGCTAAAGGAGCGCTTCGCGCGGGCATGCACCCTTGGAGGATGCCCGGCTTCATCAATGGAGAGACCTATGGCTGGTGAGATCCCCGATCTTGTCGCCGAGGTGCGGACGGGGACAGGCAAGGGGGCCGCCCGTCAAGCCCGCAGAAAGGGCTACGTACCCGGCATCGTCTACGGCGGCGGCAAGGATCCGCTTCCGATCAACGTCAATTTCAACATGCTGCTGAAGCGGCTCAAGCAGGGCCGGTTCCTGTCCACGCTCTACAACCTCAAGGTCGAGGGCGAGGAGGACGTGCGGGTGATCTGCCGCAACGTTCAGCGCGACATCGTCAAGGATCTGCCGACGCATCTGGACCTGATGCGCCTGCGCCGCACCAGCCGGATCAACCTTTACATCCATGTCGACTTCATCAACCACGACAAGGCCCCCGGCCTGAAGCGCGGCGGCGTGATGACGATCGTGCGCCCGGAGGTGGAGCTTGAGGTCACCGCCGGCGACATCCCGGAATCGATCACCGTGGACCTCGCCGGCAAGCAGATCGGCGACGTGATCCATATCGGCGACGTCGATCTGCCGCAGGGCGCGAAGCCCACGATCGACCGGAACTTCGTGATCGCCAACATCTCGGCGCCGGCCGGCTTCATCGGCGGCGACGAACCGGCCGAGGACGAGGCCGAGGGCGAGGCCCAGGCCTGAGCCCGCGACACGGCGACGGACGGCACGGCGCGCGGGGCCCCGCGCGCCGTTTTCCGTTTCAGCCCTCGGGCATGATCACCTGAACCGCCTCGAACACCTCCAGGTCCGGCGGGCCGAGGTAGATATCGGCATGCGCCCCGGCGCCGCGATGGGCGGCGCGGAACGCCTCCGACCGGGTCCAGTCGGTGAACGCCGCCTCGCTCTGCCAAAGGGTATGCGAGGCATAAAGCCGGTGATCGTCCCGCTCCGGCCCCTTCATCAGGTGAAAGGCCACGAAGCCCGGCACCGCCTTCAACTGGCTGTCGCGGCCGGTCCACACCGCCTCGAACGCATCCTCCTGCCCCAGCTTGACCTTGAAGCGGTTCATCGTCAGATACATCGCATGCCCTCCGGTCGCTCGGTTCGCCCCAAGGGTGCGGCGCGGCGCGGCGGGGTCAAGCGCAAACGAACCGGAAAGGGGGAACGCCCATGCGGCTTTTCGTGGGCCTTGGCAACCCGGGCGCGAAATACGCGCAGAACCGGCACAACATCGGCTTCATGGCGCTCGACCGGATCGCGGCGGATCACGGCTTTTCGCCCTGGCGGTCGAAATTCCAGGCCGCGGTGAGCGAGGGCAACCTCGGCGGCGAGAAGGTGATCCTGCTCAAGCCGCAGACCTTCATGAACCTCTCGGGCCAGTCGGTCGGCAAGGCGCTGCGGTTCTTCAAGCTGACGCCCGCCGATGTCACGGTGTTCCATGACGAGCTGGACCTCGCGCCGGGCAAGCTGCGCCAAAAGCAGGGCGGCGGCCATGCCGGGCACAACGGGCTGCGCTCGATCCACCAGCACCTTGGCACCGATGCCTATGCGCGGGTCCGGCTGGGGATCGGCCATCCGGGCCACAAGGACCGGGTATCGGGCTACGTGCTGTCGGATTTCGCGAAGGCCGATGCCGACTGGCTCGACGACCTGCTGCGCGGGATTTCCGATGGCGCCCCGGCACTGGCCGCGGGCGATCCGGCGAAGTTTCTCAATGCCGTGGCGCTGAGGACGGCGCCGCCGCGGTCCTCGACCGGAACGGGCAAGACGGGCACGCGCAAGACGGGCACGGGCAAGACGGGCACGGGCAAGACGGGCGCGGAACAGGGCGGCGCGACGTCGGCCGACGCGGACAGTGATGGCGCGGGCAAGGCCGATCCGGCGCCCGCCACGAAGCCGGACCCGGCGGCCGAACCGCGCAGCCCGTTGCAACGGCTGGTGGACCGGTTCCGGTGACCGGCGCGGGCCGCTTCGCCGCGGCCTGCGCGGCACAGGCCCGGGCCTGCGGGCGGCTGGGCTCGCCCTTCATGGAAAGGCTGCTGCGCCTGATCGGGGATCGGCTGACCGCCGACCTGCCGCTGGCCGACCGCCTGCTGGCCTGGCCCGGCGACATCACCGCCACCGGCGACGCGGTGCCGCTGCGGCTGGCCGGGGCGCTGCATGCGCTGGCGCTGGACGGCGCAGACCCGGCGCTCGCCCGCGCCTATGCCGATCGCGACGCGATCGACGACGCGGCGCTCTGGCAGGCGCTGGCCGGCGCGATGCGGCGCCACGCCACCCGGATCGACCGCTGGCTCGACCACGCGCCGCAAACCAACGAAACCGGGCGCTCCGCCGTCCTGATCGCCGCGGGGCACTGGCTGGCGGCGCGGTTCGGCCTGCCGCTGGTGTTGTCGGAGCTTGGCGCCAGCGCCGGGCTCAACCTGATCTGGGATCGCTACGCGCTGGACCTGCCCGGTCGCCGCCTTGGCCCGGCCGATGCCGTCCTAAGCCTCGCGCCGGGCTGGGAAGGACCACTGCCGCCCGTCGCCACCCCCCGGATCGCCGGCCGCGCCGGGGTGGACCTGAACCCGCTCGATCCGGCCGTCGACCTGCCGCGGCTGCTGGCCTTTCTCTGGCCCGACCAGCCCGCGCGGCTCGACCGGACGCGGCGCGCGGCGGCCGAGGCCGCGCGGCTTGGCCTCCGGCCCGACCGCGGCGATGCCGCCGACTGGCTGGAGGCGCGGCTGGCCGAGCCGATGCCGGGGCGCCTGCACCTGGTCTGTCACACCGTGGCCTGGCAGTATTTCCCAAGGGCGACCCGGACGCACTGCGCCGCCGCGCTGAACGCCGCCGGCGCGCGGGCGACACGGGCCGCGCCGCTCGCCCGTCTGGCGATGGAAGCCGATTCAACCCCCGGCAGCGCGGCCCTGACCCTCACGACCTGGCCCGGCGGAACTGTCACGTCGCTGGGACGCACGGACTTTCACGGCCGTCACGTGAAATGGACAGTGCCGCCCTTGCCCGCGGCCGATCTCACCCTACCCTGAGACGCAGGGAGGACGGCATGACAGACAAACCGACAATCGCGCAAGACGCGCCCTTCCCGGTCGAGGTGACGGAGGGCAAGACCTATTTCTGGTGCGCCTGCGGGCGCTCCGGCAACCAGCCGTTCTGCGACGGATCGCACAAGGGCACATCGTTCAACCCCGTGAAATATCAGGCGGAGAAGACCGGCAAGCTGTTCTTCTGCGGCTGCAAGCATTCCGCCCGCGCGCCGCTATGCGACGGCACACACGGACGGCTGTGATGCAGATGGACCCGGCGGTCAACGTTCTCGGCACCCCGCTGGAACCCTGTTCGGCGGAACCGAGGACCGGTTTCTTCCGGGACGGGCATTGCAACACCTGCGCGGAGGATCACGGCAGCCACACCGTCTGCGCGATCATGACGGCGGAGTTCCTTGCGTTCTCGAAATACGTCGGCAACGACCTGTCGACACCGCGGCCGGAGTTCCAGTTCCCCGGCCTGCGGCCCGGCGACCGCTGGTGCCTGTGCGCGGCGCGGTTCCTGCAGGCGCACGAGGAAGGCTGCGCGCCGCGCGTGGTGCTGGAGGCCACGCATCGGGGCGCGCTGGACATCGTGCCCTTCGAGGTGCTGCACACCCAGGCGGTGTCGAGCTGAGGTCAGGCCCGGCGGCTTGTCACCGGCGCTGCGCCCGGCGTCGCTGCCGGGCCGCCGGCATCGGGCACGGGGCCGGGCTGCATCAGGTCGTCGATGAACAGCGACAGCAGCTGCGGCCGTCCGCTGACACCCGCCTTGCGGTAGATCGCGTTGGTCTGCGCCTTCACCGTGCCTTCCGAGGTCGCCCGCAACTGCGCGATCTCGGCGGTGGACATGCCCTTGATCGCGAACAACGCCACGTCGCGCTCGGCCGGGGTCAGCCCCCAGTCCGCGAACCGTTCCTCCAGCACCTCCATGAAGGCCGCCGAGGCCGCGCGCAACTGCCGCTCGGCACGCCGGCGCGCCTCCATCGTGCGCCTGAGCGCCATCGCGCCCAGCACGATGCCCAGCACGAGGCCCAGCGCCGCGCCGATTTCCAGCAACTCGCGCAACTGCCAGGACATCGGCGTGGTTCCGAAACCGATCACGCTGGACAGGATGTCATAGACGAAGAACACCGCGCAGGCCGCCTGCACGACAAGGATCAGCGTGATCGTGGCGGACCCCTTCACGCGCCCGCTAACTGCATGGCCCGAATGACGGATCGGCGCCGTCGGTGTCTCGGCCCGGTTCAGTCATCGTCATCGTCGTCATCGTCGTCGCGATCGTCATCCCGGTCGTCGTCATCCCGGTCGTCGTCGTCGCGGTCGTCGTCGCGATCATCGTCGTCATCGCGATCATCGTCATCGCGGTCGTCATCGTCGTCGCGGTCGTCATCGTCGCGGTCGTCATCCCTGTCGTCGTCGCGATCATCGTCGCGATCATCGCGGTCGTCGTCGTCAGCATCGTCCCGGTCATCGTCGTCCCGGTCGTCCTCCTCGTCGTAATCATCGCGGTCGAGCACCCGGTCCTCGTCGCGCCCGCCGCCGCCGTCGCCGCCGTCGCGCCAGACGTCGCGCAGGATCTCGCCGGTGCGCGGGTTGAAGATGATCTCGCGCTCGCCGGGCGGGCCTTCGGCCTCGATCCGGCCACGGCCGAGGAAGGTGCGGCCGATCTGGATCCGCGCGTAGCCCTGATCCTTCAGCGCCTCGATGATCCGGTCCTGGATCCCGCGGTCCTGCGCAAGGGCCGCGCCGGGCAGGGCGACGAGCGCGGCCAGGCCGAACAGCAGGCTGCGGCGGGCGGTCATGACAGTCCTCCGGGGCAAGCCCCGCCGCAATCCTGCGGCGGGGTCACGGCCAGCGGGCCGACAAGGGCATGGCTGCCCTCAGTCATCGTCGTCGTCGTCGTCATCGTCGTCGTCACGGTCGTCATCGCGGTCATCGTCATCGTCGTCGTCGCGGTCGTCATCGCGGTCATCATCATCGTCGTCGTCGTCGCGATCGTCGTCCCGGTCATCATCGCGATCATCGTCGCGATCGTCATCCCGGTCGTCGTCACGATCGTCGTCATCGTCGCGATCATCGTCGCGATCGTCGTCATCGTAGCGATCATCGTCGTCATCGCGGTCGTCGTCATCGAGAAAATCCTCGTCGTCGGTATCGAACTCGACACCGGTGCGGCCCAGATACTCGGCCTCCGCGCGTTCCTCCTCGCGCTTGATCACCCGGCCGGTGGCCCGGTCGAACACCAGTTCGAGCTTGCGGTCGCCGCGCACGGCCTCGGCCTTCACCTGGCCCGGGCCGGTCTCGATCTCGATATACTCGTAGCCCATGCCCTGCAGGTCGTCCACGATCTGGCTTTCGAACGCGCCCGGCGCACCGGCCACAGACCCCGACGGGGCGCTGGATGCCCGCGGCACGTCGTCGAGGAAGTCGTCGCTCTCGACATCGAATTCCACGCCGGTGCGGCCGCGATACTCGGCCCCCGCGCGTTCCTCCTCGCGCCTGATGATCCGGCCGGTCGAGCGGTCGTAGACGACCTCGAGCTTGCGGGCGCCGCGCACGGCCTCGGCCTTCACCTGGCTCGGGCCGGTCTTCACCTCGATATAGTCGTAACCGAGGTCTTGCAGGTTCTCCACGATCCGGTCCTCGAACGGGCCGGCCAGCGCGGCGGAGCCGAGAAGGGCGGCAACCGCCGAAAGCTGGAAGATACGGGGGGTCATGGATCTGTCCTTTCCTTTGCATACACAGGTCCGCCACCGCGTCTTGGTGGTGCCGGACGCCGCAAAGGGACGCCGCCGACCCGCTCCGGTCCATTGACCCCAGGGTTAGGCGGCGGTCCATAAACCATCGGACCCTGCCCATAAACCGGGGTTTATGGCCCGGAAACCGGCGCTCAGCCGCCCATGTCGAAGCCGAGGTGCCGGGCGACCGTGAAGATATCCTTGTCGCCGCGGCCGCACATGTTCATGACGATGATATGGTCCTTCGGCAGGTCCGGGGCGATCTTCGTCACATGGGCCAGCGCATGGCTGGGCTCCAGCGCCGGGATGATGCCCTCCAGCCTGCAACTCAGCTGGAACGCCTCCAGCGCCTCGTCATCGGTGATCGACACGTATTGCGCGCGGCCGGTGTCGTGCAGCCAGGAATGCTCCGGCCCGATGCCCGGATAGTCGAGCCCGGCGGAGATCGAGAAGCCTTCGAGGATCTGGCCGTCCTCGTCCTGCAACAGGTAGGTGCGGTTGCCGTGCAGAACGCCGGGCCGTCCGCCGGTGAGGCTGGCGCAATGCTCCATCCGGTCATCCACACCCTTGCCGCCGGCCTCCACCCCGATGATTCCCACGGACGGATCGTCGAGGAACGGGTAGAACAGCCCCATCGCGTTCGATCCGCCGCCGATCGCGGCGATCACGGTGTCGGGCAGCCGGCCCTCGCCCTCCTGCTCGGCCAGTTGCCAGCGCACTTCCTTGCCGATGATGGACTGGAAATCGCGCACCATCGCCGGGTAGGGATGCGGGCCCGCGACGGTGCCGATGCAGTAGAACGTGTCGCGCACATTGGTCACCCAGTCGCGCAGCGCGTCGTTCATCGCGTCCTTCAGCGTGCCGCGGCCGGAGGTCACCGGCACCACCTCGGCGCCCAGAAGCCGCATGCGGAACACGTTCGGCGCCTGCCGTTCGACATCATGCGCGCCCATGTAGACCACGCATTTCAGCCCGAACTTGGCGCAGACGGTCGCGGTGGCCACCCCATGCTGGCCGGCGCCGGTTTCGGCGATGATCCGTTCCTTGCCCATCCGGCGGGCCAGCAGGATCTGGCCCAGCACGTTGTTGATCTTGTGCGCGCCGGTGTGGTTCAGCTCGTCGCGCTTCATGTAGACCTTGGCGCCGCCCAGATGCTCGGTCAGCCGCGGCGCGAAGTAGAGCGGGCTGGGCCGGCCGACATAGTGCTTCCACAGATCGTCCATCTCGGCCCAGAAGCCCGCGTCGGTCTTGGCCTTCTCGTATTCCGCCTCGAGGTCGAGGATCAGCGGCATCAGCGTTTCCGACACGAAGCGCCCGCCGAAGATGCCGAAACGGCCGTTCTCGTCCGGCCCGGTCATGAAGCTGTTCACCAGATCCTCGGCCATGCGTCCCTCCGCTGTTCGATCTTGCAGCTACCTAGCGCCGCGGCGGGGCGCGGTAAAGCGGGCGCGATCTTCCGCGCCCAGTGGTCGCACCGGCCCGGTCAGACCGCCTGCGCCGCGCGCACGAAATCGGCGATCCGCGCGGCGTCCTTCACCCCCGGCGCGGCCTCCACGCCCGACGAGACATCGACCTGCCGCGCCCCGGTCAGCCGCACCGCCTCGGCCACGTTGTCCGGCGTCAGCCCGCCCGCCAGCATCCACGGCACCGGCCAGCGCCGCCCGGCGATCAGCCGCCAGTCGAAGGCCAGCCCGTTGCCGCCCGGCAGCGCCGCGCCGGGCGCCGGCTTGGCATCGACCAGCAGCATGTCGGCGGCGCGGCCCTGGTCCTCCAGCGCCGGCAGATCGGCCTCGGTCGCGATGCCCACCGCCTTCATCACCGGCAGGCCGGAGCGCGCGCGCACCGCCGCCACCCGGTCGGGGCTTTCGCGGCCGTGAAGCTGGAGAATGTCGATCGGCAGATCGGCGATCAGCGCGTCAAGCTCGGCATCGGTCGCGTTCACCGTCAGCGCGACCTTGGCGATCCCCTCGGGCACCGCCAGCATCAGCGCCCGCGCCGCGGCCGGGTCCAGGTGACGGGGGGATTTCGGGAAGAAGACGAAGCCCGCGTAGCGCGCGCCGGCGGCGGCCACCGCCGCCACGTCCTCGGCCCGGGTCAGCCCGCAGATCTTGACGCGCACGCTCACGCGCGCTTCCGGGCCCCGCCGTCGACCAGCGCCAGAACCTCGTCCTCGGGCGGCGCGCCGGCCTTGCCCTTGAGCGCGCTGACCTCGCGCTCCAGCCGCGCGACCTCGCCGCGCCGGCGGCTGGCCTCGGCCCGGTGCTTGGCCTCGCGCAGCCACTCCCACACGAAGCCGATCAGCAGCCCCGCGACGACCCCGCCGAAGATCACCAGAAACAGCGGCAGGTCCACCGTCCAGTCGATGCCGAAGAACACGCCGGTCTCCTCGGGCAGCAACCGCAACTCCACCGGCGCGCGGTTGGCCAGCGCGACCGTCAGCAGCACGATGCCGATGGCGAAAAGGAACAGGAGGCGCAGGGTTCGGATCATGCCCCGGTTTAACTGCCGTTCAGCCGGTCGCGCAAGAGCTTGCCGGCCTTGAAGAACGGCACGTGCTTTTCATCGACCGCGACACTTTCGCCGGTGCGCGGGTTCCGGCCGGTTCTGGCGTCGCGCTTCTTGACCGAGAAGGCGCCGAAGCCGCGCAGTTCCACCCGGTCGCCGCGGGCCATCGCCTCGATGATCTCCTCGAAGATCGTGTTGACGATACGTTCGACATCGCGCTGGAAAAGGTGCGGGTTTTCCTCGGCGATCTTCTGGATCAACTCGGACCGAATCATCAATGCCCCCCTGGGTGCGGCCATGGACCGGCCGACTGTTTTTCGGAACGGACTATAGGGCGAAACCCGAAGGGCAGGAAACAGGAAAGCCCTTGGAAAGGCGTCTGATTCCCGCCCGCGCGACGTGAAGGCAACGGTTCGGACCATCGTGAAGCGTTGCCGCATCGCAGAATCGCGTCGCCCGCCGCGTGGCGCGCCCGCGCCGCGAATCACCCCATCGGCACGCGAAAGGGCCCCGCCGGTTCGGCGGGGCCCTCGTGTCTTGCGGCGGTCTGCCGGCGATCAGCTGTCGCCGGAGCCCTTGAGCGCGGCGCCCAGGATGTCGCCCAGCGAGGCGCCGGAATCGGAGGAGCCGTACTGTTCCACCGCCTCCTTTTCCTCGGCGATCTCGCGCGCCTTGATCGACAGGCCCAGCCGCCGCGTCTTGGGGTCGACATTGGTGACCCGCACGTCGACATGGTCGCCCGCCTGGAACCGTTCGGGGCGCTGCTCGGCCCGGTCGCGGCTGAGGTCGGAGCGGCGGATGAACGACTTCATGCCGTTGTATTCCACCTCGATCCCGCCGTCCTCGATCTTGGTCACCGTGACGGTGATGATCGAGCCGCGCTTCACGCCGTCGACGGCGCCGGAGAAGGTATCGTCCTCGAGTGCCTTGACCGAGAGCGAGATCCGCTCCTTGTCGACATCGACCTCGATGACGGCGGCCTTCACCACGTCGCCCTTGCGGTAGTTCTGGATCGCCTCCTCGCCGCGCTGGTCCCAGCTGAGATCGGAGAGGTGCACCATCCCGTCGATGTCGTTCTCCAGCCCGATGAACAGGCCGAACTCGGTGATGTTCTTGACCTCGCCCTCGATCTCGCTGCCGACCGGATGGTTTTCGGCGAAAACCTCCCAGGGGTTGCGCATGCACTGCTTGAGACCCAGCGACACGCGGCGCTTCGCGGTGTCGATCTCCAGCACCATGACGTCGACTTCCTGGCTGGTCGAGACGATCTTGCCGGGATGGACGTTCTTCTTGGTCCAGGACATCTCCGAGACGTGGACAAGGCCCTCGACCCCGGCTTCCAGCTCCACGAAGGCGCCGTAATCGGTGATGTTGGTGACCCGGCCGCTATGCACCGACCCGATCGGGAACTTCTCTTCCACCGTGTCCCAGGGATCGGACTGCAGCTGCTTCATGCCGAGGCTGATGCGGTGGGTTTCCTTGTTGATCTTGATGACCTGGACCTTGACGGTCTCGCCGATCGACAGGATTTCCGACGGGTGGTTGACCCGGCGCCACGCCATGTCGGTGACGTGCAGCAGGCCGTCGACACCGCCGAGATCGACGAACGCGCCGTATTCGGTGATGTTCTTCACGACGCCGTCGACCGTGTCGCCCTCGGACAGGCGGCCGATCACCTCGGCGCGCTGTTCGGCGCGGCTTTCTTCCAGGATCGCGCGGCGCGACACGACGATGTTGCCGCGGCGGCGGTCCATCTTGAGGATCTGGAACGGCTGCTTGAGGCCCATCAGCGGCCCGGCGTCGCGCACCGGCCGCACATCGACCTGGCTACCGGGCAGGAAGGCCACGGCGCCGCCGAGATCGACGGTGAAGCCGCCCTTGACGCGGCCGAAGATCGCGCCCTCGACCCGCTCTTCCTTCTCGTAGGCCTTTTCCAGCCGGTCCCATGCCTCTTCGCGGCGGGCCTTCTCGCGGCTGATCACGGCCTCGCCGCGGGCGTTCTCGACCCGGTCGAGATAGACCTCCACGGTGTCGCCGACCTCGATCTGCGGCGCCTCGCCGGGATTGGCGAATTCCTTGAGTTCGACGCGGCCTTCCATCTTGTAGCCGACGTCGATGATGGCCTGGCCCGCCTCGACGGCGATGACCTTGCCCTTGACGACAGAGCCCTCGGCGGGCGTGTCGATCTCGAAGCTTTCCTTGAGGAGGGCTTCGAATTCCTCCATCGATGTATTCTGAGCCATGTGGCGTTCGGTTCCTTTGCAGTTCGATTTTCCGGCCTGGCGGTTGGCTCCGCCGGTCTTTGATCACGTCCCGAGGCGCAGGCGCCGCGACCGGGCGATAAACGCAAAGGGCCGCGGCTTACGCCCGACCCTGCCCGATCCCCTGCTCGACGGCCTCGATCGCCTTCTGGACGGCCGTCTCTATAGTCAGATCGGTCGTGTCGAGCAAGAGCGCATCTTCGGCCGGCCGAAGGGGCGCATCCGCCCGGCCGGTATCGCGGGCGTCGCGTTCGCGCACCTCGGCCAGCACCGCGTCATAGCTCTTCGGCGCGGTGTCGCCGCCCAGTTCCAGCCAGCGCCGGCGCGCCCGCACCTCTGGCGAGGCGGTGACGTAAAGCTTCACCTCCGCCCCGGGGCAGATCACCGTGCCGATGTCGCGCCCGTCCAGCACCGCGCCGCCCTCGGCCCGCGCGAACCGGCGCTGGAAATCGACCAGCGCCGCGCGCACCTCGGGGATCGCGGCGACCCGGCTTGCCGCCTGCCCGGCCTCCAGCGTGCGCAGGTCGCCGCGGTCGAGATCCGCCGGCACCAGACCGCGCGCCGCGGCCACCGGATCGCCGCCCTTCGCGCCCACCGCGCGATAGAGAAGCCCGGTGTCGAGATGCGCGAAGCCGAACCGCGCCGCCACCGCGCGCGAGATCGTGCCCTTGCCCGCCGCCGCCGGCCCGTCGATCGCCACCGTGAAGATCATCGCGCGCGCCGCCCCGTTTGCCGGTTCGCCGGCAACCGCGCCGGAGCCCGCCGACGCCGCCACCGGCCTGCCGCGCCGGGCAGGCTCACAGCCCCAGGCACCAGCGCAGGATCGCCTTTTGCGCGTGCAGCCGGTTCTCCGCCTCGTCGAAGATCACCGAATGCGGCCCGTCCATCACCGCGCTCGTCGCCTCGTCGTCGCGATGCGCGGGCAGGCAGTGCATGAACAGCGCATCGGGCTTGGCCCGCGCCATCAGCGCCTCGTTGACCTGATAGGCGCGCAGCTGGTTGTGCCGCCGCTCGCGCGCCGATTGCGGATCGTGCATGCTGACCCAGGTGTCCGTCACCACCAGATCGGCGCCGGCCACCGCCGCCTCAGGGTCGCGCTCGATCGTGATCGGATGGCCCTTCGCGGCGCACCAGTCGAGCCAGGCGGGTTCGGGATCGAGCGTTTCGGGCCCGGTGAAGGTCAGGTCGAAGCCGAACTGCCCGGCGGCATGGGCGAAGGAGGCGAAGACGTTGTTGCCGTCGCCCGACCACACGACCTTGCGCCCCGCGATCGGGCCGCGATGCTCCTCGTAGGTCATAACGTCGGCCATGATCTGGCAGGGATGGGTGCGGTTGGTCAGCCCGTTGATCACCGGCACGTCGGCATGTTCGGCCATCTCCAGAAGCGTCGCCTCCTCGAAGGTGCGGATCATGATCAGATCGACATAGCGGCTGAGCACCCGCGCGGTGTCGGCGATCGTCTCGCCATGGCCCAGTTGCATGTCGGCGCCCGACAGGACCATCGTCTGCCCGCCCATCTGCCGTACGCCGACGTCGAAGGAGATCCGCGTCCGGGTCGAGGGTTTCTCGAAGATCAGGGCGACCATGCGGCCGGCGAGCGGCTGGTCGTCGTCGGGCGTGCCGCGCGGCTTGCCGTCGCGGGCGGTCTTCATCGCGCGCGCCGCGTCGATCATCGCGCGCAGCTCGGCGGCATCGGTCTTGTGGATGTCGAGGAAGTGCCGGGTCATGTCATGCCTGTGGTTGCGGGGGCAAGGGGGGCCGTCTGCCCCCCTCGCGGCCTGCCGGCCGCTTCACCCCCCGAGGATATTTCCCGACCAAAACTCCGCACCGGGTCAGGTGGCCGGCGCCGCTAGCCGGGCCGCGGCGCGGTCGAGCCGGTCGACGGCCTCGGCGATCTCGGCCTCGGTGATCGTCAGGGGCGGCAGCAGCCGGACGACATTGTCGGCCGCCGGCACCGTCAGCACCGCCTCGTCGCGCGCGGACGCGACGACATCGGCGGCCGCGGCGCGGCATTTCAGGCCCAGCATCAGGCCCTGGCCGCGCACCGACTCGAACACGTCGGGGTGGCCGGCCACCAGCCCTTCGAGGCGCTGGCGCAGGAGCGCGCCCTTGCGCGCCACCGCGCCCAGGAACGCCGGGTCGGAGACGATCTCCATCACCTTTAGCCCGACCGCGCAGCCCAGCGGGTTGCCGCCGTAGGTGGAGCCGTGGGTGCCCGCCGTCATCCCCGCGGCGGCGGCCTCGGTCGCCAGCACCGCGCCCAGCGGGAAGCCGCCGCCGATCCCCTTGGCGACCATCATGACATCGGGTGCGATCCCGGCCCATTCATGCGCGAAGAGCCGGCCGGTGCGGCCCATGCCGCATTGCACCTCGTCCAGCACCAGAAGCGCGCCGGTCGCGTCGCAGAGGTCGCGCAGGCCCCTGAGGCAGGCATCGGGCAGCGGCCGGATGCCGCCCTCGCCCTGGATCGGCTCGACGAGGACCGCGGCGGTCGTCGGGCCGACGGCGGCGCGCAGCGCCTCGTGATCGCCCCAGGGCAGGTGCCGAAAGCCCGGCATCAGGGGCCCGAAGCCGCCGGTCAGCTTCTCGCCCCCGGCCGCGGCGATGGCGCCGGTGGAGCGGCCGTGGAACGCGCCTTCGAAGGCCACGATCTCCACCCGCTCGGGGTCGCCCCGGTCGGCCCAGTGTTTGCGGACCATCTTGATCGCGAGTTCGGCGGCCTCGGTGCCGGAACTGGTGAAGAACACGGTGTCGGCGAAGGTGGCATCCACCAGCGCCTCGGCCAGCCGTTCCTGTTCGGGGATCCGGTAGAGGTTCGAGACATGCCACAGCTTCCCGGCCTGCCCGGCCAGCGCGGCGACCAGCGCGGGATGGGCATGGCCGAGCGCGTTGACCGCGATACCGGCGGTCATGTCGAGAAAGCGGCGGCCCTCGGTGTCGATCAGCCAGCTGCCCTCGCCGCGGTCGAAGGCGAGCGGCGCGCGGGAATAGGTCGGAAGGACGGCGGGGATCATGCGATGTCTCCGGAGCGGAAGGCCAATGGGTGCCAAAGCGGCGGGACCGTGTCAACGCGGACGGCTTCGGCGGCGATGGTCGGGTCATGGTCGGGCGGGATGTGCGGCCGGGTCGCGGCCACGGGCGATCGGGCGTCAGCCGCGGCGGCGGCGACGTCGCGGGCACGGGCGGAGGCGGGACCGGTCGATCATGCGGGGGCCTTAGCGCAACCCGGCGGCCCCTGTCCACCGCGTTTTCGCGGCGAGGCGGGGCGGCGGAACGCCGACCGCCGCGCGCCTTGCATCCGGGGCCGCCGCCTTGTATCTCGACCCGTCGCCATTACTATGGGGGCGAATGGTTTTCCGCGACCGGCGGGGCCCCGGCCCTGCCCCACCAGCCTGAGGGGCCGAGGATGTCCTGGACCGACGAACGCGTCGAGACGCTGAAGAAGATGTGGGCCGAGGGACAGTCGGCCAGCCAGATCGCCAAGGAGCTTGGCGGCGTGACCCGCAATGCCGTGATCGGCAAGGTTCACCGGCTCGGGCTGTCGAACCGGGCCGGCGGCCCGGCCCCGGCCCCGGCCGCCGCCAAGGCGGAGCCGGCGAAGGCGCCGAAGACGGTTGCGGCGGCCGAACCGGAGGCCGCGGGCAGCAGCGACGCGCCGGCCCCGCCGCCGCCGCCGCCCGAACCCGCGCCGGAACCGCGGGCCGTGGCGGCCGCCGCGCCGGCCGCCACCCCGGCGGTGCGCAAGCCGGTGCCGACGGCCGGGCAGCCGCTGCCGCCGCAGCCGTCGGCCGGCGAGATCAGCGCCGAGGCGATGGCGACGGTGCGGGAGGCCGAGAAGAAGGCGCGCAAGCTGTCGCTGATGGAACTGACCGAGCGGACGTGCAAATGGCCGATCGGCGATCCGGCGACGCCGGATTTCTGGTTCTGCGGCCTGCCGACGCAACAGGGCAAGCCCTATTGCGACGCGCATGTCGGCGTGGCGTTCCAGCCGATGTCGTCGCGCCGCGACCGGCGCCGCTGATTGAGGGCCGGCCGGGCGGGTTCAGTTGCCGCCCAGCAGCCCGCGCAGCAGCTTGTCGCCCTCGCGTTTCAGCACCTCCTCGGCGCGTTCCTCCAGCTTGCGCTTCGCCGCGTCCTGCAGCGATTCGTCGGCTTCGGGCGTGATGCCGAGGTCTTCGGCCTGCCTTTGCAGTTCCGCCTCGGCGCGGGCGCGGATCTTTTCCTCCTCGATCTTCAGCCGCTGTTCGGCCAGCGACTCGAGATCGAGCGCGATCCGCGGATCGGCCCAGGGGCCCGCGATCGTCACCGGCACCATGACCCCGCCGGTGCCGTCGGCGCCGGGCAGGGCGCGCGGCGTCAGCCGGTAGTCCAGGCTTTGGCGGCCCAGGTCGACCGTTCCGCGCCCCGCCGCGGTCAGGAGCGGCGCGGTGAAGGCGAGGTCGTCGTTTCTCAGGACGCCGTCGGCGATCGTGACGCGCGCGGTCACGCTGTCGAAGATCGTCTTCTGCCCCTCGCCGACATAGCCCGGATCGAGGTTGCGGATCATCCCGGCGATGTCGAGGCCGCGCAATTCGCCCTCGCCCAGCGCGATCCGGCCCTCGCCCGACAGGCGGCGGACCAGCGCGTCCACGGAGGCGCCGGAGGACAGCAGCCGCACCCGGCCGTCGGCCGCGGCGAGCAGCCGGTCGGTGCCGGCGAAGGCCGACAGAAGCGGTTGCAGCGCGATGCCGCTCGCGTCGAGATCGGCCGAGGCCGAGAGCCCGCCGCGGCCGTTGACGAAGGCCTCGCCGGTGATCCGGCCGCCATAGGCCCGCAGGTCCGCGATCTCGATCACCAGCCGCCGGTCGTCGAGCCGGGCAAGGAGCGCGGTGCGGCCGAGCGCGACCGGATCGGCATCGATCCCCTCGGCGGTCAGCGCGACGGTGGCGTCGAGCAGGCCCAGCGCCGAGACGTCGATCGGCGCGGTCGACCAGCCGCCCCCCGCCCCGCCGCCCGAGCCGCCGCCGCCCCCGGCGGCCGGGGATTCCGCCGCCGCCGGCAGGCTCAGCGCACCGGCGGCCAGATCCGCCGTCAGCCGGGGCCGGTCGCCGCCGGTGGCAAGGTCGACGGCGCCGGCGATCCGGTTGTCGTCGAGCGTGAGGACCATGTCGCGCAGATAGAGCGTGCCCGCGGCGTCCAGGGTCAGCCCGGCGTCGAGCGACAACCGGTCGCGCCCGGCGCCGCGGGGCAGGTCGGGCGCGGGCAGGCCCAGCGCGGCGAAGGGCGCCGCGAGCCCTTCGGCGGCCAGCGCGATCCGGCCCTCGACGGACGTCGGCGTCCCGCCGGCACGGCCCTCGAACCGGGCCGTGGCGCCGGCCAGCGCGACATCGGCGCCGATCCCGCTCACCCGTCCCGCCAGCACGTCCGACAGCCGCGCCAGATCGATCCGGGCGGTCAGCGGCGCGCCGTTCAGCCGGCCCGAAACGGTGGCGGAAACCGGCCCGTCCAGCGCCGGGATCGCGGTCTCCAGCGCCAGATCGGTCAGGTCGAAGACCTGCCCGGCGGCGTCATCGCGGTAGATCACCCGGCCGCCGGCGACCGTCGCGCGATCAAGGCTGAACGGGCGCCGGGCCGCGGCCGGCGCATCGGCCGGCGCATCGGCCACGGGCGCGGCGGCACCGGCCACGGGCGCGGCGGCACCGGCGCCTCCCGGCGGCGCAACCTCCCAGTTGCCGCGGCCGTCCTCGGCCCGGGTGAGCCGCAGCACCGGGGCCACGGCCTCCACCCCGGTGATCCGCACCTCGCCGGAGACCAGCGCGGCAAGATCGACGCCGACGGCCAGCGCCTCGGCCTCGAACATCGGTGCGGGCCCGGCCCAGGGCGCATCGGCGACGGCCACCTCGCCCAGCCGGACGCCAAGTTCGGGCCAGACCGTCGGGCGCACCGACCCGCCGATCGTCAGCGCCCGGCCGGTCGCCTTGCGGAACTCTCCCGCCGCCAGCGCCGCGATCCGTTCGGTGGGGATCAGGGCGACGGCGAGGCCGACAAGCACCACCAACCCGACCAGAACGCCGAGAATGCGCAGAACCCACCGCATGGTCACCTCCCAACGGACGCCACCGAGAGCCTAGGACGACGCCCGAGTCGGGGCAAGCGCGGGGCCTTTCCACCGGCCCCCGGCACGACTATATCCGGCCCCATGTCCGCCAATCCGCCCGAGCTTCGCCCCGATCTTGCGCCCGCGCCGGTGTTCGACGCCGCGCGCCGGACCGGCCAGCCCGCCATCGGCATGGTCAGCCTCGGCTGCCCCAAGGCGCTGGTCGACAGCGAGCGCATCCTGACCCGGTTGCGGGCCGAGGGCTATGCCGTCAGCCCCGACTATGCCGGGGCACAGGCGGTGATCGTGAACACCTGCGGCTTTCTCGACAGCGCCAAGGCCGAAAGCCTCGCGGCGATCGGCGAGGCGCTGGCCGAGAACGGCCGGGTGATCGTCACCGGCTGCCTCGGCGCGGAGCCCGACTACATCACCGGCGCGCATCCCTCGGTTCTGGCGGTCACCGGCCCGCAGCAATACGAGGCGGTGCTGGACGCGGTGCACGCCGCCGTGCCGCCCGCGCCCGACCCGTTCGTGGACCTGCTGCCGCCGGCGGGGGTGAAGCTGACGCCAAGGCACTACAGCTACCTCAAGATTTCCGAGGGCTGCAACCACGCCTGCAAGTTCTGCATCATCCCCGACATGCGCGGAAAACTCGTCAGCCGGCCGGCGCACGCGGTGCTGCGCGAGGCCGAGAAACTGGTCGAGGCCGGCGTGAAGGAGCTTCTGGTGATCAGCCAGGACACCTCGGCCTACGGCGTCGACCGAAGGCACGACCGGCACCCCTGGAAGGGCGGCGAGGTCCGCAGCCACATCACCGACCTTGCGCGCGAGCTGGGGCGGCTGGGGGCCTGGGTGCGGTTGCACTACGTCTATCCCTATCCGCATGTGCGCGACCTCGTGCCGCTGATGGCGGAGGGGCTGGTGCTGCCCTATCTCGACATCCCGTTCCAGCACGCCCATCCCGACACGCTGCGCCGGATGGCCCGGCCCGCCGCGGCGGCGAAGACGCTGGACGAGATCGCCGCCTGGCGCGCGGCCTGCCCCGACATCGCGCTCCGGTCCACTTTCATCGTCGGCTATCCCGGCGAGACGGAAGCGGAATTCGAAACCCTGCTGGACTGGCTGGACGCGGCGCAACTCGACCGTGTCGGCTGCTTTCGCTACGAGAATGTCGCCGGCGCGCGGTCGAACGCCCTGCCCGATCACGTTCCCGAAGAGGTCAAGGACGAGCGCTGGCACCGGTTCATGGAAAGGGCGCAGGCGATTTCCGAGGCCAAGCTGGCCGCGAAGGTCGGCCGGCGGCTGGAGGTGATCGTCGACACGGTGGACGACGAGGGCGCGACCTGCCGCACCAAGGCCGACGCGCCCGAGATCGACGGCAACCTCTACATCGACGCCGGGTTCGAGGGGCTGGCACCGGGCGACATCGTGACCGTCGAGGTCGACGAGGCGGGCGAGTACGACCTGTGGGGCCGGTGCGTCTAGCGCAGCCCGCGCGCCGCCAGATAGGCCTGCGCCGCCGTCGCGACATGGCGGAACCGGTCGCCGCCCAGGTGAACCCCGCCGTACCAGCGGGTGACGATGACCACGTGGTTCGTCACGCCCGCGCCGTCTAGCACCCGCAGGATCACCATGCCCGCGCCGCTTTCGCCATCGTCCTGCTTGACGGGCTCGCGCCGGCCATCGGCCTCCAGCAGCACGGCCCAGGTGTTGTGCGTGGCCCTGGCGAACTTCCGGTCGCGGCGCAGGTCGGCCACCGCCGCCTCGGCCTCGGCGCGCGTCGCTGCCGGCGCGCCGGCCACCGCGTAGCGCGACCCGCGATCGCGCGCGACATCGCGCAGCACCAGCAGGTCCGTCATTGCGATTGCCGCCCTCGCCTTGCCCGGGCCCGTGCCCGGGGGCACGGGCCGGACGGCCCGCGCGTCCGGTGGCTCGCCGGCCTCAGCGGGTCTCGTCGATCAGGTTCCGAAGCTCGCTCAGCACCTCGGCGTTGGTGCAGCCTTCCGGGGGGGCCGAGACGCTTTCGGGATGCTCGGCAAGGAAATCGAGACAGCGCTGGCTGTCGGTGCAGGTCCGGCAGCGGGCGACCATCTGCGCGAAATCCGCCCGCGTCAGAAGGCCCTGGTGCATCGCTTCGGTCAGGTTGATGCCGAGACGCCGCGCCATCCCGCGGGTCAGCCAGAAATGCATGTCGAGGCTTGCGTGAAATGCCATCGTGACCTCCGCCGTCACTCTTCCGCCAGCGCAAGGCGCAGGCTTTGCATCAGGTCGCGGTTGCGACAGTAGCCCGGCGCCGCCGCCGGAACGGGTTCGTCCTCGGCATGTTCGGCCAGCCAGTGCTGGCAGCCCTCCGGGTCGGAACAGCCGGTGCAGCGCACGACCGCCTCGCGCCAGGCCTCGGCCGGAAGCCGGCCATCGGCGATCGCCTCGGTGAGGTCGACGCCAAGGGTTTCCGCCATCCTGTTCATCAGGGCGGCATGCCGGTTGATCGTCTTGGCTCCGAACATCGCGGGCCCTCCGTCGCTGGTCCACGCGGGAAAGGATCGGGCCGGGCCGGCCGTGTCGCCATGATCCAGATCAACCGTCGCCTGACGCTGCCGGCCGGCGTACGGCCGTTGCGGGCGCGGGGCCGCTGGGCTAGGCTCGCGCCATGTTCTCGATCGAGCACGACTTCGACGCGACCGTGATCACCCTCGTCGACGAGGGCGGCGCGCCCTTGCAGGAGGATGTGACGGTGCACGGGTTCGAGGATTGCGTCACGGTCGAGCAATACGACCCGCGCCGCGACACCGTGGTGCGGATCACCCTGTCGCTGGCGCAGTTGCGCGACCTCGCCGCCGCGCTGGACCTGCCCGAAGGCGTCTACCGCCGGGTTCCGGGCGTGAAGGCCTGAACCGCCGGGCGAACCGGCGCTTCCCGCGCTTTGGCCTCGCGCCTCCCCGCCTGCCCCGATAGGTTCGGTCGCGACGGAGGGGCCGATGACGACCGGATTTTTCCATGACGAGCGCTGCCTTTGGCACGGTGGCGGCAACTACGCGCTGACGCTGCCGGTGGGCGGGCTGGTGCAGCCCGGCGGCGGGCTGCCCGAATCGCCGGAAACCAAACGGCGGCTGGTCAACCTTCTGGCCGTGACCGGGCTCCTGGCGGAGTTGCAGGTCTCGTCGGCCCCGGAGGCAACGCGCGACGACCTGTTGCGCGTGCATCCGGCCGCCTATCTCGACGCGTTCAAGGCCGCCTCCGACGCCGGCGGCGGCGAGTTGGGGCTGCGCACGCCGTTCGGGCCGGGCGGCTACGAGATCGCCGCGCTGTCCGCCGGGCTGGCACGCGCGGCGCTGTTCGCGGTGCTGGAGGGGCGGCAGCGCAACGCCTATGCGCTGTCGCGCCCGCCGGGCCATCATGCCCTGCCCGACTATCCGAACGGCTTTTGCCTGATCAACAACATCGCCGTGGCGATCCGCGCGGCGCAGGCCGCGGGCCTCGCCCGCCGCTTCGCCGTGATCGACTGGGACGTGCACCACGGCAACGGCACCGAGGCGATCTTCCGGGACGATCCCGGGGTGCTGACGATCTCGCTGCACCAGGACCGCAACTACCCGCTCGACACCGGCGGGGCAGAGATGCGCGGCATCGGCGCGGGGTCCGGGTTCAACGCCAACATCCCGCTGCCGCCGGGCACCGGGCATGCCAGCTACCTCGAGGCCTGGGACCGGATCGTGCGCCCGCTGATCGACCGGTTCCACCCCGAGGCGATCGTGATCGCCTCGGGCTACGACGCCTCGGCCTTCGATCCGCTGGGCCGGATGCTGGCCACCGCGGAAACCTTCGGCACGCTCACCGCCCGCGCGATGGCGGCGGCGGACGACCTTTGCGACGGCCGGCTGGTGCTGGTGCACGAGGGCGGCTATTCCGAGGTCTACGTGCCGTTCTGCGGCCATGCCGCGATCGAGACGCTGGCGGGCAGCGCCCGCCGCGCCCCCGACCCGATGGCCGCAACCCTCGCCACCCGGCAGCCGGGGCCGGAGTGGCAGGCCCATGTCTCGGCCCATATCGGGCGGCTGGCCGACATGCTGCTTGGCCCTTGACCCGGCCGGCCCGGCCCCCGACATCGGACACGACCGAGGAGTGACCATGCCCGACCCGAATCCCGCCGCGCTCGATTTCCTGCTCACCCGCCGCTCGCGCCCGGCCAAGACGCTGACCCTGCCGGTGCCCGACCGCGCGGCGCTGATGCCGATCCTGACGGCGGCGGCGCGCACCCCCGATCACGGCAAGCTGGAGCCCTGGCGCTTCATCGTGCTGGAACGACCGGCGCTGGAGCGGCTGGCCGGCCTCGCCGCGGCGCGGGCAGAGGCCGCCGGCCTGCCGCCCGAGCGCGTGGACAAGGCCGCCGCGCAGTTCCGCACCGGCAATCTCGCCGTCGCCGTCATCCACGTCCCGCGCCCGACCGACAAGATCCCGGAAATCGAACAGGTGCTGTCCACCGGCGCGGTCTGCCTCGCGCTGCTGAACGCCGCGCTGGCCGCCGGCTGGGGCGCGAACTGGCTGACCGGCTGGGCCGCGCATGACGAAGGCTTCGGCCGCGAGGGGCTGGGCCTTGACCCCGGCGAATGGCTGGCCGGCCTGATCCACATCGGCACCGAAACCGCCGCGCCGCCGGAGCGCCCGCGCCCCGATCTGGGCGCGATTACCCGCTGGATGGCGACGTGATCCTCGGCTGTTTTTCCCGCGCGCTGGGCCAGCTTGGCGATGGCCGGTTCCTTGGTGTCTTCGCACTTGGTGTCGGCCTGACGCTGCTTTTGCTGTTCGGGCTGCATGTCGTCGTGGTGATGGCCGTGGGCTGGTTCGTGCCCGAGGCGATCACCCTGCCCTTCGTGGGCGAGGTGACCTGGATCGGCGGGGTGCTGGGCGCCGCCTCGATCCTGATGATGCTGGGGCTGTCGGTGTTCCTGATGGTGCCGGTCGCCTCGGCCTTCGTCGGGCTGTTCCTCGAACGGATCGCCGACGCGGTGGAGGACCGGCACTACCCGCAACTGCCGCCCGCGCGGCCGGTCCCCTTCGCCGAGGCGCTGATCGATTCGATCAACTTCCTCGGCGTCGTGATCGCGGTGAACCTGCTGGCGCTGGTCGCCTACCTGATGGTCGGCCCGTTCGGGCCGATCCTGTTCTGGTTCGTCAACGGCTGGCTGCTGGGGCGGGAATACTTCACCCTCGTCGCGATGCGCCGGATGGATCGCAAGGCCGCAAAGGCGCTGCGCAAGCGCCATTCCGGCACGGTGCTCGCCGCCGGGGTGCTTATGGCCGCGCCGCTGTCGATTCCCGTGGTCAACCTCGCGATCCCGGTTCTGGGCGTCGCGACCTTCACCCATCTCTTCCACCGGCTGACCGGCGCGGAGCCGCGCTAATTCGTCGCAGGCGCGGGGCCGAGACGGCCGAACCAGTCCAGGTCGTGGATCGTGACCGCGCCCGACAGGATCACGGCCGCGATCACCGCCCAGATCGCCAGGGTCACGACCGTGGCGATCCGCGCCTTGCGGCCGACCTGGGCATCGGCCGGCGCGCCGGGCGGGGTGCCGGGCTCCACCTCGCCCCCATCCGCCTGGCTGCGGGGCCGGATCTGCAGGGTGACGAAGAACACCAGAAACCAGATCACCGCGAACAGGACGAGACCGCCGGTGATGCTCATCAGACCTGCTCCAGTTCGACGAGGCAGCCGTTGAAATCCTTCGGGTGCAGGAACAGCACCGGCTTGCCATGCGCGCCGATCTTCGGTTCGCCCGTGCCCAGCACCCGCGCGCCCTCGGCCTTCAGCCGGTCGCGGGCGGCGAGGATATCCTCGACCTCGTAGCAGATGTGATGGATCCCGCCGGCGGGGTTCTTTTCCAGGAAACCGGCGATCGGGGAGCCTTCGCCAAGCGGGTGCAGAAGCTCGATCTTGGTGTTGGGCAGGGTGATGAAGACCACCGTGACACCGTGATCGGGCTCATCCTGCGGCGGCCCCACATCGGCGCCCAGCACCGCGCGGTACTGCTCGGCCGCGGCCGCGAGGTCCGGCACGGCGATGGCCACGTGGTTCAGTCGTCCGATCATGGGTTGCCCTCCGTTGACACCCCGCAGTGATATGCCCCGCCGCCGGGCCGGTGCAAGGGGCGCAACCGTCGCACAAGCTGCCACGCCTTTACGATTCGTTAGGGGCGTCTCCGCTTTACTCCCGGTTGCACGATTTCCGGGGATGGAATGAACCGATGACCGACGACCTGAACGACTTCATCGCCCTGCGGCCCGCATCGGGACACCGGCCGCTGCAGGGCCTCACCGTGCTCGTCGTGGAGGACAGCCGCTTCGCCTGCGAGGCGATGCGGCTTTTGTGCCTGCGCTCCGGCGCCCGGATCCGGCGGGCCGATTGCCTGCGCTCCGCCCGCCGCCATCTCGCGACCTACCGGCCCGCGGTGATCGTCGTCGATCTCGGCCTGCCCGACGGCAGCGGGCTCGACCTGATCGCCGATCTCGCCCGCGCGGTGCCGCGGGTGCCGGTGATCCTCGGCACCTCGGGCAGCAGCGAGCTGCGCGATGCGGCGCTAGCGGCCGGGGCCGACGACTTCCTCGAGAAACCGATCGAGAGCCTCGCGGCCTTCCAGGGCGTGGTGCTGCGCGCCCTGCCGGCCGAGGCCCGGCCCTTCGGCCTGCGCGCCGTCCATGACGAAACGATCCGCCCCGATCCGCTGGCCCTGCAGGACGATCTGAAGGAAGCCGCCGGCCTCCTCGCCGAGCCCGGCGACGCCAGCCGCGTCGCCTATGCCGCGCAGTTCCTCTCCGGCGTCGCGCTTTCGGCGCATGACGGCGCGCTGGAGGATGCCGCCCGCGCCGTGGTCCGCGACCGCGCCGCCGCACCCGAGGTGACGCGGCTCGCCGGCATGGTGCATGATCGCCTCGCCAGCGGAACCCGGTTCTAGCCCGCCGGCACCGGATCGCGCGCTGCAAGGATCGGGCGCGTCAGGTCGGACAGCCGCCGCCTCTGCCGGCCGGCGGCATCGAAATTCCCCGGATCGAGCCAGGCCTCGAACGCCGCCGACAGCGCCGGCCATTCCCGGTCGATCGCGGCGAACCAGGCAGTGTCGCGGTTGCGTCCCTTGACCACCGCGGCCTGCCGAAACACGCCCTCGTAACTCAGCCCCAGCCGCGCCGCGGCGCGCCGCGAGGCCAGGTTCAGCGCGTCGCATTTCCACTCGTAGCGGCGATAGCCCAGCGCGAAGGCATGGCCCATCATCAGCGCCATCGCCTCGGTCGCGGCGCGGCTGCCCTGCAGGGCCGGGCCGAAATTGATATGGCCGACCTCGATCGACCCGGCCTCCGGCTGGATCCGCAGAAAGCTCGCCACGCCGCCGATCCGCCCCCCGGCATCCCGGTCGCGGATCGCGAAGAACACCGGATCGTCGCGCCCGGCCCAATCCGCCACCCAGGCCGCCTGCGCGGCCGGATCGGCATGCGGGCCGTAGGGCAGATAGTCCCACAGCGCATCCGCACCGGCATAGGCGGCATGCAGCCCCGCCGCATGGGCCTGCGCCAGCGGTTCCAGCCGCGCGTATTGCCCCTCGATCGCCACCGCCTCCGGCCGTGGCGGCGGCCGCCAGCCCGGCACCTCGTCACCCGATTTGCGCATGTCACCCTCCGCCTGCCGCCGCGCCCAGCTTAGCGACGTGCGCGGCGCGGGCAACCGGCGCGCCCCGCGCCCGTTTTGGTCCGGAAATATCCTCGGGGGTGCGGGGGCAGACAGCCCCCGCCGCGACGCCGGCCACGCTCATGTCCCGCGCGGCTTGGCGCGCAGCGTCGGCGCCGCCCGCGTCGGGTTCTCGGGCCAGGGATGCCTGGGATACCGGCCGCGCATCTCCTTGCGCACCTCGGCATAGGCGGCGGCCCAGAACCCCGGCAGATCGGCGGTGACCTGCAGGGGCCGGCCCGCGGGCGACAGCAGCGTGATCACCAGCGGCCGGCGCTTCGGCCCGATCGCCGGATGCTCGGTCACGCCGAAAAGCTCCTGCAGGCGCAGCGCCACCGCCGGCGCTTCGCCCGAGTAGTCGATCGGCACCCGGCGGCCCAGCGGCGTGACGAACTCCGCCGGTGCGAGGCGGTCGACGCGCTGCCGCCCCTCCCAGCCCAGCCGCGCCTCGATCACCGCCATCAGGTCGAGCCGCGCCAGATCGGCCGCGGTCCGCGCCCCGGCCAGATGGGCCAGCAGCGCGTCGTCGGGATCGGCGAGGATCGCGGCATCGGACAGGTCCGGCAGGTCTGCGCCCTCGGCCAGCAGCATCCGCACCCGGTCGCGCAACCGCGCCGCAGCGGCGGGCCAGGTCAGCCCGATCTGCCTGAGCCCCTCGCGCGCCGCCCGCGCCAGCGCCTCGGCCGGCGCGTCGGGCCAGGGCGCCTCGGCCAGCACCAGCGCGCCCAGCCGCTCCTCGCGCCGGGCCGTGACCCGGCCGGCGCGGCGCGACCAGCGGCAGGTGTCATGCCAGCCGATCCGGTCGGCGAAAAGCGCGCGGAGCTCCGCCTCGGTCAGCGGCAGGCCGCTGCGGATCCGCGCCTCCACCCCCGCGCCGTCAAGATCGGTGGCCACGAGGAAGGGCTCGCGCCCCAGCGCCTCGCCCGGCGCCGTCACCGCGCCGCGGCCGCCCGACAGCAGGTAGCGCGGCGCTTCCCCCGCCCGGCGCTGGCCGATCCGGTCGGGATAGGCCAGCGCGGCCATCGCGCCGGGGCCGAGACCGGGCGACTCCGGCGCCGGGGCCAGCCGCGCCAGCCGCCGCGCCTCCGCCGCGATCCGGTCCAACGCGCCGCGCGCGGACGCGGGCGCGCGGCCCGGCGCGGCCAGCGCCGAAAGCCGGTCGGCGAGGTCCGCGCCGGCGCCCGGCAAAGGGTCGCGATCGGACAGCAGCGCGGCCAGCGGCGCGGCGGCGGGGCCGGCCACGGCCAGCATATGCGCGAGCCTGGGATGCAGCGGCAGCGCCGCCAGCGCCCGGCCATGCGCGGTGATCCGCCCCGCCGCGTCCAGCGCGCCCAGCCGTTCCAGCAGCGCCCGCGCCTCGGCCAGCGCCGGGCCGGGCGGCGGGGTGAGGAAGGCCAGTTCCGCCGCGCCCGCCCCCCAGAGCGCGAGGTCGAGCGCGAGGCCGGCCAGATCGGCCTCGGCGATCTCGGGCGGCGGGAAGGCGGGCAGCGCGCCCTCCTCGGCCTTCGCCCACATCCGGTAGCAGATGCCCGCCGCCACCCGCCCGGCCCGGCCGCGGCGCTGGTCGGCCTCGGCCCGGCTCACCGGTTCGGTGACCAGCCGCGCCATGCCGGTCGCCGGATCGTGGCGCGACCGCCGCGCCCGGCCGCAATCCACCACCACCCGCACATCCTCGATGGTCAGCGAGGTTTCGGCGATCGCGGTGGCCAGCACCAGTTTCCGCCCGGCCGGTTCCGGCGCGATCGCCGCGCGCTGGCGGGCGAAGGGCAGCGCGCCGTAAAGCGGGCGCAGCTGCACGCCCGCCGGCAGCCGGCCCTCCAGCAGCCCGGCGACACGGCGGATCTCGCCCTCGCCGGGCAGGAACACCAGAACGCCGCCGGCGGTTTCCTCCAGCGCCCGGTCGATCAGCGCCGCCGCCCGCGCCTCGAACCGCATCGACCGGTCGGCCGGCCGGTCGAGCCAGCGGGTTTCCACCGGGAAGGCGCGGCCCTCGGCCGCCACCACCGGCGCGTCGTCCAGCATCGCGGCCACCGGCGCGGCCTCCAGCGTGGCCGACATCACCAGGATATCGAGATCGGGGCGCAGCGCGCCGCGCACCTCCCAGGCCAGCGCAAGGCCAAGATCGGCGTTCAGGCTGCGTTCGTGGAACTCGTCGAAGATCAGGGCGCCGATCCCGGCAAGCTCGGGGTCGGACTGGATCATCCGGGTCAGGATGCCCTCGGTCACCACCTCGATCCGGGTCTCGCGCGTGACCTTCGCCTCGCCACGGATCCGGTAGCCGACGCGGCGGCCGACCGGTTCGCCCAGAACCTCGGCCATCCGCTCCGCCGCCGCGCGGGCGGCGATGCGGCGCGGCTCCAGCATCACGATCCGGCCGCCGATCCGGCCCTCGGCCAGCAGTGCGAGCGGCACGCCCGTCGTCTTGCCCGCGCCGGGCGGCGCCGACAGAACCGCCCGGCCCGCGCGGGCCAGCGCGGCCAGCAGATCGGGCAGGACGTCATCGATGGGAAGCGCGGATGCGGCCATGCCCCGGTTATCGGCGTTCCAGCACCGCTTGGCCATAGATCGTCTGGGCCTCGATCCGCACCGCCCGCATCCGCCCGCCGGGCGCGGGCGCGTAGCGCAGGATGAAGGCGAAGGTCCGCCGCTCGGCCATCTCGGCGGCGGTATAGCCCGACAGGCGGCGAAAGCTGCCGCGGCAGGCGTCCGGCGCGCCCGCGACCGGGGCCAGCGCCACCTCGGCGCGCCGGGTGCCGTCGAAGGTGCGGGCGCGGTAGCGGCACAGGCCCGCGGCCGGCCGGTCGCGCAACCCGA
The DNA here is from genome assembly GCA_964448765.1 of uncultured Rhodobacterales bacterium. Classification (GTDB taxonomy): domain Bacteria; phylum Pseudomonadota; class Alphaproteobacteria; order Rhodobacterales; family Rhodobacteraceae; genus JANSXY01. The sequence goes on along the minus strand of CAYUXM010000001.1, from coordinate 33,307 downwards.
AGAACAGCGCGGTCAACGGGTCGACCGCACCCGCCGCCGGCACCGGCGCGGGCCAGCCGGCACCGGCGCCGGCGGTGACCAGACCGCCCTGCCAGGCCAGATCGGTGCGCGATTGCCGGCGCCCGGTATCGACATCCTCGGCATAGCGCTCGGGCACCGGGCCGGCCGGTCCGGCGCGGCCCTCGGCCCGCGCCGCGAAACGGACCCGCCGCAGCATCGCGGCAAGCCCGGTGGAGCCGAGCTGCATCGCCGCGGCATAGCGCCCGCGCTGCACCGCGCCGCTCACCGTCAGCCGCGCCACCGGCAGGCCCGCGAGGCTGACGTCGAATGCCATGACCTCGGCCGCTACAGCCGCGGGCGACGCGCAGGCAAGGGCAAGGCAGAGCAGGACGTGGCGCGGCAGACGCATGGCGGTTCCATCGGTCGCGGGCTGGACAGGCCCGGCCCGATCCCGCAGATAACGCGGAACGGAAACCGGCGGATGACACCGCCACGGGTGGGCGCCACGGGGGGCACATGGCGACGACGGCGGAGGATCTGGCGCAACGGCTGCTGGCGGGCGACCGACGGGCGCTGGCCCGCGCGATCACGCTGGTCGAAAGCGGCCGGGCCGATCACCGGGCCGAGGCGCGCGCGCTGCTGGCGCGGCTGGCCGGATCGGGGCGGCAGGCGCTGCGGATCGGGCTGTCGGGCACGCCGGGCGTGGGCAAGTCGACCTTCATCGAGGCCTTCGGGACGATGCTGACCGGCCGGGGCCTCAAGGTGGCGGTGCTGGCCGTCGATCCCTCTTCGGCCCGCTCCGGCGGCTCGATCCTGGGCGACAAGACGCGGATGGAACGGCTGTCGCGCGACCCGCGCGCCTTCATCCGCCCCTCGCCCAGCCAGGCGGAACTGGGCGGCGTGGGCCGGCGCACCCGCGAGGCGGCGGCGCTGTGCGAGGCCGCCGGCTTCGACGTGATCCTGATCGAGACGGTCGGCGTGGGCCAGTCGGAGACGCTGGTCGCCGAGATGACCGACCTTTTCGTGCTCTTGCTGGCGCCCGGCGGCGGCGACGAGTTGCAGGGCGTCAAGCGCGGGATCATGGAGATCGCCGACCTGATCCTTGTCAACAAGGCCGACGGCGATCTGAAACCGGCGGCGCTGCGGACCTGCGCCGATTATGCCGGGGCGCTGCGGCTGCTGCGCCGGCGCCCGCAAGACCCGGAGGGCTTTCCAAAGGCGCTGTCGGTTTCCGCGCAGGAGGAAAACGGGCTCGCCGAGGCCTGGGCCGAGATGCGGGCGCTGGTGGACTGGCGCAGGGCCGAGGGCCATTTCGCCCGTCGCCGGGCGGAGCAGGCGCGGGGCTGGTTCGAGGCCGAGGTACGGCAGGGCCTGCTTGCCCGGCTTGCCGACGACCCGGCCGTGACGGCGCGGATGGCGGCGCTGGGCGCCGAGGTGGCGGCGGGCCGCGCCGAACCCGCCAGCGCCGCGGCCGAGATCCTCGCGCGGATTGACGCAGGCTGAGCGCGCCGGCGCGCCACCTGACATGGATCAAGGTGGCCCGAAACCGGCTGCCGCATCCCTGTGGCCGCAACGGTCAACCCCGGAGGGTGTCATGATTCGCCTGTTCTTGCTCATTTATATCTTCGTCGGCGTCACCCTTGCCGGCAGCGTCATCGTCGCCGCGCTGACGATGAACATGTTCGACACCCGTTCGATCATCGTCGCCGCCGTCCTGGGCTTCGCGGCGGCCGTTCCGGTTTCGTGGATCGTGGCGAAAAAGCTGCGCGAGGAATAGCGCCGCCGACGGAAAGCCCCGTCTCACGCGTTCAACGGTCAGCTTCGTCGGGACAGGAGGGATTGATGTCCGCGCCCAAGGGGTATTCGCGCGCCCAGATCGCGCTGCACTGGATCGTCGCCGTGCTGATCGTGCCGCAGTTCGTGCTGCATGACGGCATCGCCGCGGCCTGGGACAAGGTGGAGGACGGGATCGCGGTGGGGTTCGATCCGCTCGTCGCCGGCCATGTGATCGGCGGGATCGCGATCCTCGCCCTGGCGATCTGGCGGCTCGCGCTGCGCGCCCGCCGCGGCGCGCCGCCGCCGCCCGAGGCCGAACACCCGGCGCTGAAACTGGTGGCCAAGGCCACGCATGGCGGGCTTTACCTGCTTTTGGTGCTGATGCCGGTCTCCGGCCTCGCGGCCTGGTTCGGCGGCGTCGAACCGGCGGCGGAAGCGCACGAGACGATGAAGGTGCTGCTGCTTGCGCTGGTGGCTCTGCATGTCGTCGGCGCGCTCTACCAGCAGTTCGTGCTGAAGACGAACCTGATGGAGCGGATGAAACGGCCGGCCTGAGCCGGCCCCCTCAGGCCGCGTCGAGGAAGGCCGCGACAGCAGCTTCGAATTCGCGCGGCTTCTCGGCATGCAGCCAGTGCCCGGCACCGGGGATCTTCGCCATCACCGCCGCGGGAAACCGGGCCTTGATCCGGCCCCGCGCCTCGGGGCGCACGTAGTCGGAGGCCGCGCCGGACAGGAACAGCGCCGGGCCGTCGAACCGGCCGTCAAGGTCGTCGGGCCAGCCGGTGATCCTGTCCATCTCGGCCTCCAGCACATCGAGGTTGAGGCGCCATCGCGGGCCGCCATCGGCCTTGATGTCGAGAGATTGCAACAGGAACGCCCGCGTCGATGCGTCCGGCACGGCCGGCGCCAACAGCCGGTCGGCATCGCCGCGGCTTGCCACCGAATCGAGCGGCAGGGCCCGCATCGCCGCGATCAGGTGGGTCTGGCTGTGGCCATAGGCCACCGGCGCGATATCGGCGACGACGAGCTTGCGCAGCATCGCGGGCCGGGTCAGCGCCAGCGCCATCGCCGCCTTGCCGCCCATCGAATGGCCCAGCACGTCGGCCCGTCCGCCCAGCCCGGCGATCACCTCGGCGAGATCGACGGCGAGGTCACGGTAGCCGTGGCTGTCGGCCCACGGGCTGTCGCCGTGGTTGCGCATGTCGACGGCCAACACCGGCCGCGCCTCGGCCAGCCGTTTCGCGATCACGTTCCAGTTCCGGGCCGAGCCGAACAGACCATGCGCGATGACCAGCGGCGGGCCATCGCCCGCCGCGCCGTGGCTCACGCCATGCAGCATCGCGCCGTCAGAGGTTCGGGTAGATCGGGAACCGGGCGCAAAGCTCGGCCACCTCGCCGCGGACCTTGGCCTCCACGGCCTCGTTGCCGTCCTCGCCGTTCGCGGCCAGCCCCTCGGTCACTTCCACGATCCAGTCGGCCACCTGCCGGAATTCCGCCTCGCCGAAGCCGCGGGTGGTGCCTGCCGGGGTGCCAAGGCGGATGCCCGAGGTCACGGTGGGCTTTTCGGGATCGAACGGGATGCCGTTCTTGTTGCAGGTGATATGCGCCCGGCCCAGCGCCTGTTCGGTGGCGTTGCCCTTCACGCCCTTGGGGCGCAGGTCCACCAGCATCACATGGGTGTCGGTGCCGCCGGTAACGATGTCCAGACCGCCTTTCATCAACTGGTCGGCCAGCGCCTGGGCGTTCCTGATCACCTGTTCCTGGTAGGTCTTGAACTCCGGCCGCAGCGCCTCGCCGAAGGCGACGGCCTTGGCGGCGATGACATGCATCAGCGGCCCGCCCTGGATGCCGGGGAAGATCGCGGAATTGACCTTTTTCGCGATCGCCTCGTCATCGGTCAGGATCATGCCGCCGCGCGGGCCGCGCAGGGTCTTGTGCGTCGTCGTGGTGGCGACATGGGCATGCGGGAACGGCGAGGGGTAGACGCCCGCCGCGATCAGCCCGGCGAAATGCGCCACATCGGCCAGCAGCCAGGCGCCGACCGTGTCGGCGATCTCGCGCATCTTCGCGAAGTCGATGACGCGCGGAATGGCGGAGCCGCCGGCGATGATCATCTTCGGCTTGTGCTCGGCGGTCAGCGCGGCGATCTGGTCGTAGTCGATCTGGTTGTCCTGCTGGCGGACGCCGTACTGCACCGCATGGAACCACTTGCCCGACTGGTTGGGTTTCGCGCCGTGCGTCAGGTGACCGCCGGCGTCAAGGCTCATCCCGAGGATCGTGTCGCCGGGCTGCAGGAGCGCGGTATAGACCCCCTGGTTGGCCTGGCTGCCCGAATTCGGCTGCACGTTGGCGAAACCGCAGTTGAACAACTGCTTCGCCCGTTCGATCGCAAGTTCCTCGGCCACGTCGACGAACTGGCAGCCGCCGTAATAGCGCCGGCCGGGATAGCCCTCGGCATACTTGTTCGTCATCACGCCGCCCTGCGCTTCCATCACGGCGGCGGAGACGATGTTCTCCGAGGCGATCAGCTCGATCTCGGCGCGCTGGCGGCCGAGTTCGGAGCGGATCGCGCCGAAAATCTCGGGATCGCGGGACTCGAGGCTTTCGGTGAAGAAACCGTCGTCGCGATGCGGGGCGTTCATGGGCTGTCCTCCGGCTGCAATGCGCGCCCTTTTAGCCGAGCCGGCCGCGCCCCGGAAGAGTGGAATCCGACACCCTGCATCACTTGCGCGAAATCCCGAGCCGGGGCTTGAGTTCCCGCGGCCCGCGCGAAACACTGCCGGCGGCGAGCCGGGGGACCAGCATGAGCGACGGGCCGATCCATTTCAGCGCCAGCGACAGTGAGGTCGCGCAGGCGGCGCTGGCGCGGCTGACCGCGCGCTACGGGCAGGCCCCGCGCGAACGCGCCGAGGTGATCGTGGCGCTGGGCGGCGACGGGTTCATGCTGCACACGCTGCATGCCACCCAGGCGCTGCCGCAGCCGGTCTACGGGATGAACTGCGGCACCATCGGCTTCCTGATGAACGAATATGCCGAGGGCGGCCTGACCGAACGGCTGGCCGCGGCCGAAGAGGCGGTGATCAACCCGCTGGCGATGCGCGCCGGCGACACGAAGGACCGGGTGCACGAGGCGCTGGCGATCAACGAGGTGAGCCTGCTGCGCGCCGGCCCGCAGGCCGCGAAGCTCAGGATCAGCGTCGATGGCAAGGTGCGGCTGGAGGAACTGGTCTGCGACGGCGCGCTGGTCTCCACCCCGGCCGGATCGACGGCCTACAACTATTCCGCCCACGGCCCGATCCTGCCGATCGGCTCGGACGTGCTGGCGCTGACCGCGATGGCGGCGTTCCGGCCCCGGCGCTGGCGCGGCGCGCTGCTGCCGAAGACCGCGCTGGTGCGGTTCGACGTGCTGGAGGCCGACAAGCGCCCGGTGATGGCCGATGCCGACAGCCGGTCGGTGCGCGAGGTGCTGTGGGTGGAAATCCGCTCCGAACCCGCGGTCGCGCACCGGATCCTGTTCGATCCCGGCCACGGGCTCGAGGAACGGCTGATCCGCGAACAGTTCGTCTGACCGGCTCAGCCGGACGCGCCGTCCTTGCGCGCCCAGCCCTCGATCTTGCGGTAGATCGTGGAGGGCGCGATGTCGAGCGCCCGCGCCGCCTTCGGCACCGATCCGCCGTGCCGCGCGATCGTCTCCTCGATCACCAGCCGCTCGATCTCGGCCAGCGGCCGGCCGATCAGCCCGTCGAGCGCGATCTCGGGCCGGTCGTTCGCGGCCGGCCCGGCCGGCGCGGTTTCCACCCGCTCGATCTCGTGATGCAGGTCGATCGGCAGCATCGGCAGCGTCACCCTGTCGCCGTCGTTCAGCACCACGACGTTGCGGATCACGTTGAGCAGCTGGCGCACGTTGCCCGGCCAGGGCAGGCGCAGCATCTGCGCCTCCACCGCCGGGTCGAAGGCGCGGAACCGCCGCCCTTCCTCGGCCGAACAGCGGGCCAGCGCCGCCTGCGCGATGGCCAGGATATCCCCGCCCCGCTCCCGCAACGGCGGCATCGGGATCGGGATCACGTGCAGCCGGTAGTAGAGATCCTCGCGGAACCGGCCACGGCGCACGGCGTCCAGCGGGTCGCGATTTGTGGCGCAGACGATGCGGACATTGACCTTGCGCGGCCGCGTGGCGCCGACCGGCTGGATCGTGGAGGTTTGCAGGAAACGCAGCAGCTTGGTCTGCAGGTTCGGGTCCAGCTCGCAGATCTCGTCAAGAAACAGGGTGCCGCCATCGGCCGCCGCCGCCGCCCCGGTCTTGTCGGAAATCGCCCCGGTGAACGAGCCCTTGAGATGGCCGAAGACCTCCGACTCCAGAAGTTCCGAGGGGATCGCACCGCAGTTCAGCGCGATGAACGGGCCCCGCGCCCGGTTCGACAGTTCATGCACCGCCTGCGCGCAAAGCTCCTTGCCGGTGCCGGATTCGCCGGTGATGAACACCGTCGCCATCGACCGCGCGACCGAGCGGATCTTGGCGTAGACCGCCTGCATCGGGGGCGAGGTGCCGATGAACTCGCCCGGCGGCGCGGTCGCCGGCGTGGCACGCGCGCCGGGTCGCGGTTCGGGCGCGACGGAGGCCAGCGCATTCTCGATCGCGTTGAGGAACCGGGTCTCGTCGAAGGGCTTGACGAGGAAATCGTAGGCCCCGGCGCGCATCGCCTCCACCGCCTTGTTGATCGAGCCGTTGGCGGTGATGACGATCACCGCGGCATCCGCGCGCAGCGCCAGCATCTCGCCCATCAGGTCGAGCCCGTCGCGATCCGGCAGCATCAGGTCGAGCAGGACCACGGGCGGGCGCATTTCGCGGAACGCGGCAAGCCCCTCGTCGGCGGTTCCGGCACAGCGGACCCGGTGCCCCGCCCCCGTCAGGACGGCCCGGTAGACCATCTGCAGCGCCGGCGTGTCCTCGACCAGCAAAAGTTCCGGCCAACCGGTCATGACGCCGCCGCCCGCTGCGCGCGCACGGCCTCGACCAGCGCGACCAGCCGGTCGAGTTCGCCGGTGGTTTCCGCCCCGAGGCGGTCGATCTCGGGGCCGTCGCCGGCATGGGCCGCGAGGTTGAGCGCCTCGGCCAGACGCTGCAACCGCTCTGCACCGACGGCGCCGGCCAGCGAGATCAGCACATGGGTATGGGCCCTGAGCGCGGTGCCGTCGCGATCCGGGGCGGCGGCCGCGATGCCACGCGCCACCGTGCCGAGGTCGTCGACCAGCCGGTCCAGAAGCTCGCCGGCCACCTCGGCCCCGGCGAGGTCGAGCAGCCGCTCCAGCCGCGCCGGGTCGAGCCGGCCGGGATCGGCGTTGTCGGCCGCCTGCCGCGTCTCGAGGGCCGATCGCAGCGTCCGGGCGACGATTTCGGGGCCCGGCAGCGGCCGGGCGAGCAGCGCGTCGGCCCCGGCATCGGCAAGCCCGGCACGATGCACCGCGAGGATCGCCCCGGTCACCGCCACCACCGCGGCCGGGCCGTGCCGGCTTGCCGCCAGCAGGTCGGCCGCGCCGGGGGCATCGGCGTCGAGCACGAGGATCGACCCCGCTTGCGCCTCCGCGACCGCGTCGGGCGACAGGCAGGTGGCGCTGCCGCCCCGCCCGGCCACGATATCGGCTAGCGCCGCGGCCTCCGCCCTCGGCAGGCCGACAAGCGCCAGCGTCAGACCGGACAGGTCGCCCGCGTCGCGCGCGTCGGGACCGGGCCGGTCCCAGACGCCGCGCGGCAGGGCAAGGCGCGCGCTCAGCCCTTCGGCCGGATCGGACCGCAGCGCCAGCCGCCCGCCAAGCGCGGCGGCCAGCGCCTCGGCAAAACCGAGGGTCACCTCGCTGCCGGCGCGATCGAGATGCACCGCGCCGTCATCCGCGACGGTGAACACAAGCGCCTCGGCGGTGCGTTCCACGGCAAGCCGCACGCTGCCGCCCTGCACGCCGGCAAGCGCATGCGCCAGCAGATTGGACAGGAGCCGTTCCAGCGTCACCTGGTCGAGCGGCAGCCAGCGCGGCACGTCCGGCGCGACCGACAGCGCCAGGGTCGAGTCCAGCGCCGCGGCGCGCCCGCCCCAGCGATCCTCCAGATCGCGCAGCAGGCCGATCAGGTCCGCCGGCCCGTCGGTGCCGCCGGCCTCGACCAGCCGCAGCGCCGCGCGGCTGGCCGCCAGCGCCCGGCCAAGCTGGCGCTGCGCGGCCTCGCCCAGCCCCGCGGCATCGACAAGGCGCAGCCCCTCGACGATGTCGTCGAGCGCGGCGCGCAGCTCACGCGTGCGGGCCGCCGCGTCGTCATGCGAGGCGCCGCGGGGCCGCGTCATCCGCGCCCGCGCCGCATGGCCGCGCCCGTGGCCCGGCCGCCCGGCCCAACTGCAAGGAAGCGTTGCATCTTGCGGAGGTTCTACGCCGGGCTTTGCATTTCGCCAACCTGCCGGAAAGGACAGGCCGCCTGCTCCGCCGCCCCGGCGACGGGATCAGCCGCCCGCGGCCGGATAGCCCAGCGCCTTCAGCGCCTCCGCGATCTCGTCGAGGATCGCGGGATCGTCGATCGTGGCGGGCATCTTGAAGGCCTCGCCATCGGCGATCTTGACCATCGTGCCGCGCAGGATCTTGCCCGACCGGGTCTTCGGCAGCCGATCGACCACGACGGCGAGCTTGAAGGCCGCGACCGGGCCGATCTGGTCGCGCACCAGCCGCACGCAATCCTTCACCACGTCGTCATGCGGCCGGTTGCAGCCCTTGTTGAGGCACAAAAAGCCCAGCGGCAACTGGCCCTTCAACGCGTCGGTGACACCGATCACGGCGCATTCGGCGACATCGGGATGGCCGGCCAGAACCTCTTCCATCCCGCCGGTCGACAGCCGGTGGCCCGCGACGTTGATCACGTCATCGGTGCGCGCCATGATGTAGAGATAGCCGTCCTCGTCGATGTAACCCGCGTCGCCGGTCTCGTAATAGCCGGGGAAGTGTTCGAGGTAGGACTTGCGGAACCGCGCCTCGGCATTCCAAAGCCCCGGCAGGGTGCCCGGCGGCAGCGGCAGCTTGACCGCGATGGCGCCGAGCGTGCCGGCCGGCACCGGGTGGCCGCCCTCGTCGAGCACCTGCACATCGTAGCCGGGCATCGCGACGGAGGGAGAGCCGATCTTGACCGGCAGTTCCTCGATCCCGAGCGGGTTGGCGGCGATCGCCCAGCCGGTTTCGGTCTGCCACCAGTGGTCGATCACCGGCACGCCCAGTTGCGCCTCGGCCCATTTCACCGTGTCCGGGTCTGCCCGCTCGCCGGCGAGGTAGAGCGCGCGCAGCGACGACAGGTCGTAATCCCTGACCAGCTTGCCCTCGGGATCCTCGCGCTTGATCGCGCGGAAGGCGGTGGGCGCGGTGAAGAAGCTGCGCACCTTGTGTTCGGCGATCACCCGCCAGAAGGTGCCGGCATCGGGGGTACCCACGGGCTTGCCCTCGAACACGATCGTGGTGCAGCCGGCGATCAGCGGCGCGTAGCAGATATAGCTGTGGCCGACGACCCAGCCGACATCCGAGGCCGCCCAGAACACGTCGCCGGGGCCGACATCGTAGATCGCCCGCATCGTCCAGTTCAGCGCCACGAGGTGCCCGGCGGTGGGGCGCACCACGCCCTTGGGCTGGCCGGTGGTGCCGGAGGTGTAAAGGATGTAGGCGGGATGGTTGCCCGCGACCGGCACGCAGTCCGCCGGCGCCACCCCGTATTGGACGGCGTGCCAGTCATGATCGCGGCCCTCGGTCAGCTGCGCGACCTCCTGCTCGCGCTGGAAGATCACGCAGAACGCGGGCTTGTGCGCGGCCTGCTCGATCGCGGCATCCAGCAGCGGCTTGTAATGCACCACCCGGCCCGGCTCGATCCCGCAGGAGGCCGCGATGATCGCCTTGGGCTGCGCATCGTCGATCCGCACCGCAAGCTCGTGCGCCGCGAACCCGCCGAACACGACCGAATGGATCGCGCCGAGCCGGGCGCAGGCCAGCATCGCCTCCAGCGCCTCGGGCACCATCGGCATGTAGATGATCACCCGGTCGCCCTTGCCGATCCCCTTGGCGCGCAGCGCGCCGGCCAGGCTGGCCACCCGGTCGCGCAACTCGGCATAGGTGATCTCGTGCTTGGTGTGCGTCACCGGGCTGTCGTGGATGATCGCGATCCGGTCGCCGTGGCCGGCCTCGACATGCCGGTCGACGGCGTTCCAGCAGGTGTTCACCTGCCCGTCGACGAACCATTCGTATAGCGGCGCGTTGTCGTCGAACAGCGCGCGCGAGGGTTTCGCGACCCAGTCTATCGCCTCCGCGGCCCGCATCCAGAAGCCTTCGGGATCCGCCTTCCAGCTGCCGTAGACGTCATTGTATGCCATCGCATGCCCTCCTCCGCTCGCGCCGCTGCATAGATCACGACAACCTGTGTGCGCAAGCGCCCGCCCTTCGCCGAAAAGACACGGCTGGCGCTAACCTGCACCGGCAAGGGGATTTTGGTCCAGAAATATCCCGCGGGGGCGGCAGGCGCCGCCTGCCGGCGGGGGCGCGCAGCCCCCGGCCGCGCTCAGCCGTAGAACGCCACCGGCGTGCCGGCGATGACCGACATGTTCAAAAGCCCGCGCGCGGTGATCGACGGGGTGACGACATGGGCGCGGTTGCCCATGCCCATCAGGATCGGCCCGACCTCCAGCCCGTTCGCCTTCATCTTCAGGATGTTGCGCACGCCCGAGGCGGCATCGGAATGGGCGAAGACCAGCACGTTCGCGGCGCCCTCGAACCGGCTGCCGGGGAACAGCCGGTCGCGCACGCCCTCGTCCAGCGCGGCATCGACATGCATCTCGCCCTCGTAGGCGAAATCGGGTTCGCGCGCGTCCAGCAGCTCCAGCGCCTCGCGCATCCGGCGGCCCGAATCGCTGTCGAGATTGCCGAATTGCGAATGGCTGCACAGCGCCACCTTGGGCACCAGCCCGAAACGGCGGACATGGCGCGCCGCGCCGATCGCGGTGGTGGCGATCTGCTCGGGCGTCGGTTCGGCGTTGACATGGGTATCGGCGACGAACAGCGGGCCGTCCTCGAGGATCATCATGCTCAGCGCGCCCACCGGGCTGAGGCCGCCGCGCGCCAGCACCTGCCGGACGTAGTTCAGATGCCACAGGTACTGCCCGAAGGTGCCGCAGATCAGGCTGTCGGCCTCGCCGCGATGCACCATGATCGCCGCGATCGCGGTGGTGTTGGTGCGCATCACCGCCCGCGCAATGTCGGGCGTGACGCCGCGCCGGGCCATGAGCTGGTGGTAGGTTTCCCAGTAGTCGCGGTAGCGCGGATCGTTTTCCGGGTTCACGATCTCGAAGTCGCGGCCGGGCCGGATCGGCAGGCCGGCGCGGTCGCAGCGCCGCTCGATCACCTCGGGCCGGCCGATCAGGATCGGCGCGTCGGTGGTTTCCTCGATCATCGCGTTGGCGGCGCGCAGCACGCGTTCGTCCTCGCCCTCGGCGAAGACGATCGTGCGTTCCGCCGTCGCCGCCGCCTCGAAGACCGGCCGCATCAGCAGCGCCGAGCGGAACACCGATCCGTCCAGCTTGCGCTTGTAGGCGGCCAGATCGTCCAGCGGCCGGGTGGCGACGCCCGAGTCCATCGCCGCGCCGGCCACCGCGCTGGCCACCACGCCGATCAGCCGCGGATCGAAGGGTTTCGGGATCAGGTAATCGGGCCCGAAGGTCAGCTTTTCGCCGCGGTAGGCCGCCGCGGCCTCGGCGCTCGTCGTGGCGCGGGCGAGCGCCGCGATCCCCTCGATACAGGCCAGTTGCATGGCGTCGTTGATCTCCGTCGCGCCGACGTCGAGCGCGCCGCGAAAGATGAACGGAAAGCACAGCACATTGTTGACCTGGTTGGGAAAATCCGACCGGCCGGTGGCAATGATCGCGTCCGGCGCGGCCTCGCGGGCAAGGTCGGGCAGGATCTCGGGCGTCGGGTTCGCCAGCGCGAAGATGATCGGCCGCGCGGCCATCTTCGCCACCATCCCGGACGTCAGCACCCGCGGGCCGGACAGGCCGAGGAACAGGTCGGCGCCCTCGATCACCTCGTCGAGCGTTCGCGGCCCGCCCGGCTGGGCATAGTCGGCCTTCTGCGGCGTCATGTCGGCCTCGCGGCCCTCGTGGACGAGCCCGGCAAGGTCGCACAGCCAGACGTTCTCGCGCCGCACCCCCAGTTTCAGCAGCATGTTGAGGCAGGCGATCCCCGCCGCCCCGCCACCGGTGGAGACGACCTTGATCTCGTCGAACCGCTTGCCCGCCACGTGCAGCGCGTTCGTGGCCGCCGCGCCGACGACGATCGCGGTGCCGTGCTGGTCGTCGTGAAACACCGGGATGTTCATCCGCTCGCGGCAGATCTTCTCGACGATGAAACAGTCGGGGGCCTTGATGTCCTCGAGGTTGATCGCGCCGAAGGTGGGCTCCAGCGCGCAGACGATCTCGGCCAGCCGTTCCGGGTCGGGCTCGTTCAGTTCGATGTCGAAACAGTCGATGTTCGAGAATTTCTTGAACAGAACCGCCTTGCCCTCCATCACCGGCTTGGCGGCGAGCGCCCCGATTTTGCCCAGCCCCAGCACAGCCGAGCCGTTGGTGACGACGGCGACGAGGTTGCCGCGCGCGGTGTAGCGGCTGGCGGTGGCGGGATCGGCCTTGATCTCGAGGCAGGCCTCGGCCACGCCGGGGCTGTAGGCGCGGCTCAGGTCGCGGCCGTTCGCCAGCGGCTTGGTCGCCCGCACCTCAAGCTTCCCGGGCTTGGGAAACTCGTGGTAATCCAGCGCCTCCTGCCGCGCCGCGTCCTGCCTTGCGTCGTCCATTCGCCCCTCCCGAAGGATAGTTCAATGCTGAACTATCTCTTTTGCCGCCTGAATAGCGGCCTTGTGCGACCGCGCGCAAGCGCAACTTGCAACCGCCACGCGCCGCGCGCAGCATGCCATCATCGAGGGGAGAGGGCCATGACCGAGACGCGCGCCGAAATCCGCCTGCCCACGCAGGAGCTTCGCGACGACCTGCCGTTCTACCAGAACGTCCTGGGGATGCGGCTGGACATGATCTATCCCGCCGACGATCCGGCGGTGGCGGTGCTGTCGGGCCACGGGCTGCGGATCCGGATCGAGAAGGGCGCGGCGGAACCGCCCGGCACGATCCGGATCCTGACCGAGGATCCCGGGGCCGTCGCCAATGGCGCGCGGCTGCTGACCGCGCCGAACGGCACGCGGGTGGAGATCGACGAGCTGAATCCGCCGCTGGTCCTGCCCGAGACCGAACATGCCTTCGTCGTCCGCCGGCTGGCCGACCAGGCGCCCTGGGTCGTCGGCCGCGCCGGGATGCAGTATCGCGACCTCGTGCCCTCGCGCCTGGGCGGCGCGATGATCGCCAGCCACATCCGCATCCCCGACGGCGGGCCGGTGCCCGACATGGTGCATTTCCACAAGGTCGGGTTCCAGCTGATCTTCTGCGTCAAGGGCTGGGTCGACGTGCTCTACGAGGACCAGGGCGATGTCCGGCGGCTGCATCCCGGCGACTGTTTCATCCAGCCGCCGGAGATCCGCCACCGCGTCGTCGAGGCCTCGGACGGGATCGAGGTGATCGAGATCGGCGTGCCGGCCGAGCATGTCACCGAGATCGACCACGAAATGGCACTGCCCACCCCGCACCTGCGCCCGGAGCGCGAATGGCAGGGCCAGCGCTTCGTCCACAATGTCGGCGCGACCGGGGAATGGCACCCGTTCCGGCTGTCGGGATACGCGGCGCGCGACACCACGATCGCGGAAAACACGAAAGACGTGGCCGGCGTGATGGTTGTTCGAAAAGGTCAAGGAACACCGGAATGGGTGCGGCACGACGCCGATATCCTGTTCGGTTTCGTCATGAGCGGCGAGATGCTGCTGGAAGGCGAGGGCAAGCGGCCCTACCGGCTCACGGCCGGGGACGCCTTCGTCATCCCGCCCGGCATGGCGACCCGCTGGGCCGCGCCGTCGCCGGATTTCGAATTGCTGGAGGTCACCCTGCCCGGCCGGTTCCGCACCGTCGCGGCCCCGCCCCCCGCCTGAGCGCCGGGCCAGCCCCTTGCATCGCGGGCGCGGGCGGCGCAGCATGTGCCCGATCATCAGCCCGCAACGCCGGGGAGGAGCGAGGATGGACCTTCTGCCAGCAGCCACCGACGTGCGCGAGAACGCCTATGCGCCCTACTCCCGCTTCAAGGTCGGCGCGGCGGTGCGCGGCCTGTCGGGCGCGGTCTACCGGGGCTGCAACGTCGAGAACGCCGCCTATCCCGAGGGCACCTGCGCCGAGGCCGGCGCGATCGCCGCGATGGTGGCCGCCGGCGAGACGGAACTGACCGAAGTCGCGGTGATCGCGGATTGCCCCGAGCCGGTCTCGCCCTGCGGCGGCTGCCGCCAGAAGCTTGCGGAATTCGGCCGCCCCGACGTGCGGGTCACGCTGGCAACGGTGGAAGGCAGGATCGCCGAGACCACGATCGGCGAGTTGCTGCCCGGCCATTTCGGCCGCCGGCACCTGGACGGAGAGTGATGGACGCCCGCACCGTCATCGCGGGCGTCCGGGACGGCAAGGGCCTCGACGAAGACGCCGCGCGCTGGTTCGCCGAGGGGCTGGCCGACGGCAGCGTGGGCGATGCCCAGGCCGGCGCCTTCGCGATGGCGGTGCTGCTGAACGGGATCGGCGCCGCGGGCCGGGTGGCGCTGACCCGCGCGATGCGCGACTCCGGCCGGGTGCTGACATGGGATCTGCCCGGCCCGGTCGTCGACAAGCATTCCACCGGCGGGATCGGCGATTGCGTGTCGCTGCCGCTGGCCCCGGCGCTGGCCGCCTGCGGCGCCTTCGTGCCGATGATCTCGGGCCGCGGGCTCGGCCATACCGGCGGCACGCTCGACAAGATGGAGGCGATCCCCGGCTACCGGCCTGATCGCCCGTCGGCCGAACTGCAATCCGTCGTCGCCGATGTGGGCTGCGCCATCGTCGGCGCGACCGACGATATCGCCCCGGCCGACCGCAGGCTTTACGGCATCCGCGACATTTCCGGCACCGTCGAAAGCGTCGACCTCATCACCGCCTCGATCCTGTCGAAGAAGCTGGCGGCGGGGCTGGATGCACTGGTGCTCGACGTGAAATGCGGCTCCGGCGCCTTCATGAAGACCGCCGAGGACGCGCGCGCCCTGGCGCAGGCGCTGGTCGATACCGCGAACGGCGCGGGCTGCGCCACCGCGGCGCTGATCACCGACATGGGCCAGCCGCTGGCCCCGGCCGCGGGCAACGCGCTGGAGGTCATCACCTCGATGGAGGTGCTGACCGGCGCGCGGCGGCATGACCGGCTGGAGTCGGTGATCCGCGCGCTGGGCGGCGAGGCGCTGGCGCTGGCCGGCCTGGCCGAAAGCGCCGAGGACGGTGGGGCGCGGATCGCCGCGGCGCTGGCCGACGGCCGTGCGGCGGAGGTCTTCGGCCGGATGGTCGCCGCGCTGGGCGGGCCGGCGGATTTCGTCGAGCATTTCCGTGACCGGCTGCCCGCCGCCCCGGTGGTGCGCGAGGTGCTGCCGGCCCGGCCCGGCATCGTCGCCGCGATCGAAACCGAGGCGCTGGGCCATATTGTCGTGCGGCTGGGCGGCGGAAGGCTGTCGGCCGGCGACCGGATCGACCCGGCGGTGGGCCTTTCGGCGCTCGCGCCCCTTGGTGCGGCGGTGGGCGAGGGCCTGCCGCTTGCCCTTGTCCATGCCGCGACACCGGCGGCGGCCGATCGCGCGGTGGCCGAGGTGCGGGCCGCCTACCGGCTGGCCGACGCGCCGCCCAAGGCGCCGGCGCTGGTGCTGGACCGGATCGGCCGATGACACGGGCCTTCGTGATCGTGATGGACAGTGTCGGCTGCGGCGGCGCGCCCGACGCGGCGGAGTTCTTCAACGCCGGCCGGCCCGATACCGGCGCGAACACGCTGGCCCATATCGCCGAGGCCTGCGCGGCGGGCCGGGCCGAAGAGGGCCGCAGCGGGCCGTTGCGGATGCCGGTGCTGGACGGTCTGGGCCTTGGCGCGGCGATCCAACTTGCCTCGGGCGCCGGGGCGCCGGGGCTCGGTGCCGAACCGCGGGGGCTGTGGGCCGCGGCGACGGAGGTTTCGCGGGGCAAGGACACGCCCTCGGGCCACTGGGAACTGGCCGGCGTTCCGGTGCCCTGGGACTGGACGTATTTCCCGCGCGAGGTGCCCGCCTTTCCGCCCGAAATCATGGACGAAGCGGCGCGGCTGGCCGGAACCGACGGCACGCTGGGCAATTGCCATGCCTCGGGCACCGAGATCGTGGACCGGCTGGGGGCGGAACATCTGCGCAGCGGCTGGCCGATCTGCTATACCTCCGCCGACAGCGTGTTCCAGATCGCCGCGCATGAAGAGACCTTCGGCCTCGACCGGCTGCTGACACTGTGCGAGCGGCTGGCGCCGACGCTGCACGCGATGCGGGTGGGCCGGGTGATCGCGCGGCCCTTCGTCGGCCAGCCGGGGGCGTTCCGGCGCACCGCGAACCGGCACGACTATGCCATCGCGCCGCCCGCGCCGACGTTGCTGGACTGGGCGCAGGGCGCGGGCCGGCAGGTGCATGCGGTGGGCAAGATCGCCGACATCTTTTCCGGCCGGGGCATCGACAGGGTCTGGAAGGGCCGGGACGACGCTGCACTTTTCGAACATCTCTTGGCGCTGTCTGGCGAAGCCGAGCAGGGTTCCTTGACATTTGCCAACTTCGTCGAGTTCGACAGCCTCTATGGGCACCGCCGCGACGTGTCCGGCTACGCGCGCCACCTGGAATGGTTCGACGCGGCCGCCGGGCGGTTCCTGGAACGGCTGGCGCCGGGCGATCTGGCGATCTTCACCGCCGATCATGGCAACGATCCGACCTGGGCGGGCACCGATCACACCCGCGAACGGGTGCCGGTGCTGGGCTGGGGCGCGGGCACCCGCGCCGCGGGCCTTGTCGGTTTCGCCGATGTCGCGGCCACGGTCGCGGCGCATCTGGGCATTCCCGCCGAAGGACCGGGGGAAAGCTTCCTGTGAGCGCCGAACTGCCCAAGGTCGAACTGCACCTGCACCTGGAAGGCGCCGCGCCGCCGGCGCTGATCCGCGATCTCGCGCGGCAGAAGCATGTCGACCTGTCGGGCATCTTCGACGCGCGCGGCGGCTATGCCTTCCGCGATTTCTGGCAGTTCCTCGGCGTCTACGAGGCCGCCACCTCGGTCCTGACCACGCCGGAGGATTACGCCCGCCTGACCCGCGCCGTGCTGGAACAAAGCGCCGAGAACGGCGTGATCTATTCCGAGGTCTTCCTGTCGCCGGATTTCTGCGGCGGCCGCGACGTTTCCGCCTGGCGCGACTACGTGGCCGCGATCGCCGAGGCCGCGGCGGCGGCGCGGCGCGACTGCGGCATCACCCTGCGCGGCGTGGTCACCGCGATCCGCCATTTCGGTCCCGACAAGGCCCGCGAAACCGCGCTTTGCGCGGCCGAGACGATGGGCGATTTCATCACCGGGTTCGGACTGGCCGGCGACGAAAGCAAAGGCAAACCCGGGGATTTCGCCTGGTCCTTCGACCTGGCGCGCGAGGCCGGGCTGGGACTGACCGCCCATGCCGGGGAATGGGCCGGGCCGGACAGCGTGCGCGCCGCGATCCGCGATCTGCGCGTCAGCCGGATCGGTCACGGCGTGCGCGCGATCGAGGATCTCGCGCTGGTGGACGAGATCGCCGAGGCCGGCATCGTGCTGGAGGTCTGCCCCGGATCGAACGTCGCGCTGGGGCTTTACCCGTCGTTCCGCGCCCATCCGATCGCGGACCTGGACCGGCGCGGCGTGAAGGTCACCGTCTCGACCGACGATCCGCCGTTCTTCCACACCACCATGCGGCGCGAATACGAGGCGCTGGCCGAGGCCTTCGACTGGGACGAGGGGCAATTCCTGCGCCTTGCCCGGACCGCGGCCGAGGCGGCCTTCTGCGACGCGGCCACCCGCGCCGAAATCCTCAAGAAACTGGCCTGACAGGAGCGTTCGATGTTCGACCATCTCACCGTCGTCACCCACCCGCTGGTGCAGCACAAGCTGACGCTGATGCGCGAGAAGGACACCTCGACCGCGAGCTTTCGCCAGCTTCTCAAGGAGATCAGCCAGCTACTGGCCTACGAGGTGACGCGCGAACTGCCGATGACGACGCGGGTGATCGACACGCCGCTGTGCGAGATGGAGGCCCCGACGCTGGCGGGCAAGAAACTGGCGCTGGTGTCGATCCTGCGCGCCGGCAACGGGCTGCTGGACGGGATTCTCGACCTGATCCCCTCGGCGCGGGTGGGCTTCATCGGCCTTTACCGCGACCCCGAAACGCTGAGGCCCGTGCAGTATTACTGCAAGGTGCCCGCCGAACTGGAGGACCGGATGGTGATCGTCGTCGACCCGATGCTGGCGACCGGCAATTCCTCGGCCGCCGCGATCGACCGGCTGAAAGAGGCCGGCGCGACGCATCTGCGCTTCCTGTGCCTTCTGGCCGCGCCCGAGGGCGTGGCGCGGATGAAAGAGGCGCATCCCGACGTGCCGATCGTGACCGCCGCGGTCGACGAACGGCTGAACGATCACGGCTATATCGTGCCGGGGCTGGGTGACGCCGGCGACCGGATGTTCGGCACGAAGTGAGCGCCGCTCAGCGCGCGCAGATCGCCTGCAATAGCACCCAGTCGGCATCCGGCAGGGCCGGCGCGGGCGGCACGCCGTCGCGGAACGGATCGCCGGCGGCCAGGTCCGCCGCCTGCGGCCGGCCCAGCGCGGCAAGCGCCCCGGCATAGGGCGCCACGGCCAGCCCCGCCGCCTCGAAAGCCGCGAGCAGCGCCGCGGGCGCGACCGGCGCGGGGTCGGCCGCAAGCAGCGCCTCGCCATAACCGGCCAGCGCGCCTTCGGGCAGCCGCCCGGCGGTCAGGAGGCCGAAGGTGGCGCGCAGCCCCACCCAGTCGAGCAGCCGCGCCAGCGGATCCTCGGCCGCGGCGCGCAGCCGCGCGGCCAGAAGATGGCCGGCGAGAACATCGGCGGTTTCATGATCCTCGACCAGCGGCGCGCCCACGGCGACGATCCGGCCCGGCAGGGGCCGCACACCGGCCAGCGCCTGCGGCAGCACGACGATCCGCACCGGCTGGTCGGGAAAGACCCGTGCCGCCAGCGCGTCGAGCGCCCGCACCTCGGCCGGGCCGCCGCAGGGCGGGCCGGTCAGGCGGGCCAGATCGGCCAGCGCCGCCGCGCCGATCTCGGCCCGCGCCGAGGGCGGCAGCACGGCGGCGGTGTGGCGCCTGAGTTCGCCGGGCAGCCAGAACAGGGCCAGCGCCAGCACCAGCGCAAGCGCCCCGCCCAAGAGCGCGCCGCGCAGCCGGCCGGGCCGCGGCCGGCGCGCGTTCAGCCCGGCATGGACCTTCTCGATCGCCGCGACCAGCGACGGATCGTCGAGTTCCAGCAGTTCCACCGCATCGGGGCCGGGCCGGTAGAGCGCGGGCATCCGGCCGGGATTCTGCCGCTCGGCGGCGGCGATCGACCAGTGCGCCACGGTCGTCAGGCCCTGCGCCTCGGTGATCGCCAGCGTGGCGTCGCCGAAACTGACGATCACCTCGCGCCGCTGCGCGGTCGCGTCGGGGCGCCAGAGGCCCGTGGCCTCAAGCCGTTCGTATTCTGGTAGCGCCGTCATCGGGTACCGCGGCGTGCCTGTCTCGTGCCTCGGGCCGATCCTAGCCTGCAACCGGGCCCGCGTAAACGCGGCCCGCGGCGGCCGGCCGGCAGGGCCAGATTCAGGCCATCTTGGCGACCGCGCGCAGTTCGAACTTCTGGATCTTGCCGGTCGAGGTCTTCGGCAATTCGCAGAACACCACGGTCTTGGGCGTCTTGAACCCGGCCAGACGCGCGCGGGCGAAGGCGATCAGCTCGGCCTCCGTCGCTTCCGCGCCGTCGCGCAACTCGACGAAGGCGCAGGGCACCTCGCCCCATTTGTCGTCGGGCTTGGCGACCACGGCGCAGAGCGAGACCGCCGGGTGATGCATCAGCACCCCCTCGACCTCCACCGACGACACGTTCTCGCCACCCGAGATGATGATGTCCTTGGCGCGGTCGGTGATCTTGATGTAGCCGTCGTCGTGCCGGAACGCGATGTCGCCGGAATGGAACCAGCCGCCGGCGAAGGCCTCGGCCGTCGCTTGCGGGTTGCGGTAATAGCCCTTCATCACGCAGTTGCCGCGGATCACGATCTCGCCCAGATGGCCTGCGTCGCGCGCGACCTCCTCGCCGGTCTCGGTGACGACCGTGATCTCCTCCATCATCGGCATCAGGATACCGGTGCGGGCCTTGTGGGCGGCGCGGTCCTCGGGCTCCAGTTCGTCCCATTCGGCACGCCACAGGCATTCGGTGACATGGCCATAGGTTTCCGTCAGCCCGTAGACCTGGGTGACGTTGAAGCCCAGCGGCTCGATCGCCGCCAGCGTCGCGGCGGGCGGCGGCGCGCCGGCGGTGAAGACCTCGACGACATGGTCGAAGTCGCGGCGCTCCTCGGCCTTCGCGTTGATGATCGCGTTCAGCACGATCGGCGCGCCGCCCATGTGGGTCACGCCCTCGTCGCCGATGGCGGCATAGATGTTCGCCGCGGTGATGTCGCGGCAGCACACGACCGTGCCGCCCAGCATCGGCATCATCCAGGTGTGGCACCAGCCGTTGCAGTGAAACAGCGGCACGATGGTCAGGAACACCGGGTGCAGCACCATCCGCCAGGCCACCACCGTGCCCATCGTCATAAGGTAGGCGCCGCGGTGGTGATAGACCACGCCCTTCGGCCGCCCGGTGGTGCCGGAGGTGTAGTTCAGCGCCAGGCTTTCCCATTCGTCCTCGGGCATGATCCAGGCGAAACCGGGATCGGCGGCGGCCAGCAGCGCCTCGTATTCGGCATAATCGCCGGTCGCGGGATGGCCCGCCTGCGGATCGGCGACCTCGACGATCATCGGCGGCGTGCCCTCGGTCATCTTCGCCGAGGCGGCGGCGGCCAGCGGCAGAAGCGCGGTATCGACCAGCACCACCTTCGCGCCGCCATGGCCGAAGATATAGGCCACCGTGTCGACGTCGAGCCTTGTGTTGATCGTGTTCAGCACCGCGCCCGCCGCCGGCACGCCGAAATGCGCCTCGGCCTGCGCGGGCACGTTGGGCAGCAGCGTGGCGACCACGTCGCCGGGCCGCACCCCCATCCCGGCCAGCGCCGAGGCCAGCCGGGTGACCCGCGCGTGATACTCGGCATAGGTCTTGCGATGGCTGCCGTAGACCACCGCGAGCCGGTCGGCGAAGACATCGGCCGCGCGGTTCAGATGCGACAGCGGCGTCAGCGGCACGAAGTTGGCCGCCGATTTCCCAAGCCCCGTCTCGTCAGCCAGCCACCCCATGCCGTTCCTCCCCTTTGCGTCGGCAGATGTCGTTTCCGGACGTGCAGTTTGGCGCGGTGCGGGCTTGTTGGAAAGGGGCAAGGAGGGGACGGTCCATGGCGCAGGACAACCGGACGCTGGCGGCGGCGGCGATGATCCTCGTCTATGCCGTGGTCATCGGCCTTGTCGACAATTACGTGCGGGTGATCGCGGCCGTCTCGGGGCTGTGGCAGTTTCACGCGATGCGCACCGTGATGATCCTGTCGGCGATCGCGCTGGCGGCCGCCGCGCTCGGCCTGCGCTGGCGGCCGGTGCGGCCCGGCGCGGTCGCCGCGCGTTCCGCCCTGCACGGCACCGCGATCCTGATCTATTTCGCCGGGCTCGGCTTCCTGCCGGTGGCGCAGGTCGCGGCCGGGCTGTTCACCGCGCCGATCTTCGTGCTGCTGATCTCGCGGTTCGTCTTCGGCCATCCGCTCGGCCCGGTGCGGATCGCCGCGGTCGTCGCGGGTTTCGCCGGCGTCCTGCTGGTTCTCGGGCCGGCCGGGGCGGCGGGGCTGGGCTGGGCCAGCCTGCTGCCGGTCGTCGCCGGCGCGTTCTACGGGCTGGGCAACATCGCCACCCGGCAATGGTGCGCGGCCGAATCGACGCTGACGCTGACCGCCGGGTTCTTCCTCGCGCTCGGACTGATCGGGCTGGCCGGGATGGCGGTTCTGTCGGTGTTTCCGCTGCCGGTGCCGGAGGGTCCGGCCGGCTTCCTGACGCGCGGGCCGCTGTGGCCGGGCGGCGCGCTGATCCTGTGGACCGCGGTACAGGCGGTCGGCTCGCTGATCGCCGTGGGCGCGATGGTCCGGGCCTACCAGCTGGCGGAGGCGAGCCGCGTGGCGATCCTCGAATACGTCGTCTTGCCGGTGGCGGCGCTGTGGTCGTGGATCATCTGGGGCGAGGTGCCGGGCCTTGCCGCCATCGCCGGAATCGCGCTGATCGCCGCGGCGGGCACCGCCATCGTCCTGCGCGCGCGCTAGCCGCATTTCGCCGCCCGCACCGGCAACAGTCGCGGCGTCCGGCCGCGGCCGTCGCCCGGGCCGCGACACTGCCGCGGAATTGCCGGATTCGCGGCATCATGCGGCCGCTCTGCCGCCCTCGATTGGTCTTGGATACCAGGGCGCAGCCGCAGCGCGCCCGGACACGTCAGGAGGGCGAGATGGAGCTTCAGGGCAAGACCATGAGTGCGGGGCCGATCCCGCGACGGGCCGAGATCTTCACCGGCGAGGCGGGCTGGATCCCCACGGCCGAACCGGCGCGCGGCGGCCCGGCGCGCGGCATCGTCGCCGGCACCCGCGTGGCGACGGTCGGCGGCTGGCGCACGGTCGAGGATCTGAGGCCGGGCGACCCGGTGATGACGGTCGACAACGGCCCCCAGCAGCTCGTCGACGTGCGCCGCCGGGCGCTGTGGTCGGGGCCCGAGCCCTGCCCGGACAAGCTGTGCCCGCTGGCCGTGCCGCCGACCGCGCTGGGCAACCGCACCGCGCTGCTGCTGCTGCCCGAACAGCTCGTGCTGGTCGAAAGCGACCTGGCGGAGACGAGCTACGGCGCGCCCTACGTGCTGATCCCGGCCGCCGCGCTCGACGGCTGGCGCGGGATCGCGACGATCGAACCGCACCGGCGGGTTGAAACCGTGTCGCTGCACTGCGCGGGCGACGAGATCGTCTATGCCAACGGCGTCGGCCTGATCCACTGCCCGCCGCCCGAAACCGCCGGCGCCGGCCCGGCGCCGACCGGCCGGCCGGAGCGCACGCCCTCGGGCTACACCGTCCTGCCGCTCGACATGGCGCGGATCCTCGTGGCCTGCCTGATCGCGGAGGATGCGCAGGCGGCGGCAAGCGCCTGAGCGCGGTGCCCGGAAGCGCCGCGGCGACACCGGTTGTGGCCGAAACCCCGCCGGCCCGGCCGGCCGCGCGCGTCAGTTCTGCAGGCTGCGCACCCCGATCTCGCCCTCGCTGCGGGCCTGCATCGCGGCGACCGCGGCGATACTGGCGGCGGCGGTGGTGAAATACGGGATCTTGTCGTAAAGCGCGACGGCGCGGATGTCGCGGCTGTCGGCCACCGCCTGCGCGCCCTCGGTGGTGTTCATCACCAGCGCGATGCCGCCGTCCTTGAGCCGGTCGACGATGTCGGGCCGGCCCTCGTAGACCTTGTTGACGACCTCGGCCGCAACCCCCTTCCCGGCCAGGAAGGCCGCGGTGCCGCGGGTCGCGACGATGGTGAAGCCCATCTCGACCAGCCCGCGCGCGGCCCCGGCCATGTCGGCGGTCTTGTCGGCGTCGCGGATCGAGATGAAGACGGTGCCGGCCTCGGGCAGATGGGTGCCGGCGCCGATCTGCGCCTTGAGAAACGCCAGCGCGAAGGTCCGGTCCCAGCCCATCACCTCGCCGGTCGACCGCATCTCGGGGCCGAGGATCGTGTCGACGCCGGGGAAGCGGGCAAACGGCATCACCGCCTCCTTGACCGAAAACCACGGCATGTCGGGATCGGCCAGCGTCAGCGGATCGGCGAAGGGCAGGGGCGTGTCGGGGCCGACGCCATCGGGATAGGCCGGCCGCATCGGGAAGGCCGCCATCGGCTCGCCGGCCATCAGCCGCGCGGCGATCGAGGCGATCGCGCTGTCGGTGGCCTTGGCGACGAAGGGCACGGTGCGCGAGGCCCGCGGATTGACCTCGAGCACGAAGATCTCGCCGCCCTTGACCGCGTATTGCACGTTCATCAGCCCCACGACGTTCAGCGCGCGGGCCAGCGCGGCGGTCTGGCGCTTGATCTCGGAGACGACCCCGGCGGGCAGCGTATGCGGCGGCAGGCAGCAGGCGCTGTCGCCCGAATGCACCCCGGCCTCCTCGATATGTTCCATGATCCCGGCGACATGCACCGTCTCGCCGTCCGACAGAGCATCGACATCGACCTCGATCGCGCCGGAAAGATAGCTGTCAAGCAGCACCGGGTTCCTGCCCGAGACATCGACCGCATGGGTGATGTAGCGCCTGAGCCCGTCCATGTCGCGCACGATCTCCATCGCGCGGCCGCCAAGCACGTAGGAGGGCCGGATCACCAGCGGGAAGCCGACCCGCTCGGCGATGGCGAAGGCCTGTTCGTCGGAGGCGGCGATGCCGTTCACCGGCTGTTTCAGGCCCAGATCGTTCAGCAGCTTCTGGAACCGCTCGCGATCCTCGGCCAGGTCGATCGCGTCGGGCGTGGTGCCGAGGATCGGGATCCCCTCGTCGTAAAGCGCATTGGCCAGCTTCAGCGGCGTCTGGCCGCCGAACTGCACGATCACGCCGTGCAGCGTGCCCGCCTCCTGTTCCACCCGCAGGATCTCCAGCACGTGTTCCAGCGTCAGCGGTTCGAAATACAGACGGTCCGAGGTGTCGTAGTCGGTCGACACGGTCTCGGGGTTGCAGTTGATCATGATCGTCTCGTAGCCCGCGTCGGTCAGCGCGAAACAGGCGTGACAGCAGCAGTAGTCGAACTCGATCCCCTGCCCGATCCGGTTCGGCCCGCCGCCGAGGATGACGACCTTCTTGCGGTCCGAGGGCCGCGCCTCGCATTCCACCTCGTCCATCGCGGGAACCTCGTAGGTGGAATACATGTAGGGCGTCTGCGCCTCGAACTCGGCCGCGCAGGTGTCGATCCGCTTGAACACGGCGCGGACGCCGAGGTTGCGGCGCGCGCGGCGCACCTGGCCCTCGTCGCGGCCGGTCAGCGCGGCCAGCCGGGCATCGGTGAAGCCCATCATCTTCAGCGCCCGGAGCCCGGCGGCGTCCAGCGGCAGCCCGTCGCGGCGCACCTGTTCCTCGGCCTCGACGATCTCGCGGATCCGGGCGACGAACCAGGCGTCGAAGTCGGTGGCCGCGCAGATCTCGTCATCGCCCAGCCCGTACCGCATCGCCTGCGCGATCAGCCGCATCCGGTCCGGCGTGCGCGCCGACAGCGCCTTGACCACGGCGGCCTTGTCCGGGGCGCCGGCGATCTCGATCTCGTCGAAGCCGCTCAGCCCGGTTTCCAGCCCGGCCAGCGCCTTTTGCAGCGATTCATGGATCGTGCGGCCGATCGCCATGACCTCGCCCACCGATTTCATCGCGGTGGTGAGTTCCGGCTTCGATCCCGGGAACTTCTCGAAGGCGAAGCGCGGGATCTTCGTCACGACATAGTCGATGGTGGGTTCGAACGAGGCCGGCGTGACCTTGGTGATGTCGTTGTCCAGCTCGTCGAGCGTGTAGCCCACCGCCAGCTTCGCGGCGATCTTGGCGATCGGGAACCCCGTGGCCTTCGAGGCCAGCGCCGAGGAACGAGAGACCCGCGGGTTCATCTCGATCACCACCATCCGGCCGTCGGCGGGGTTGATCGCCCATTGCACGTTCGAACCGCCGGTCTCCACCCCGATTTCGCGCAGCACGGCGATGGAGCCGTTGCGCATCCGCTGGTATTCCTTGTCGGTCAGCGTCAGCGCCGGGGCGACGGTGATCGAATCGCCGGTATGCACGCCCATCGGATCGACGTTCTCGATCGAGCAGATGATGATCGCGTTGTCCGCGCGGTCGCGGACCACCTCCATCTCGTATTCCTTCCAGCCCAGCAGGCTTTCGTCGATCAGCACCTGCGCGACCGGGCTGGCCTCCAGCCCGCCCTTGACGATCGCCTCGTAGTCGTCGCGGTTGTAGGCGATGCCGCCGCCGGTGCCGCCGAGCGTGAAGGCCGGGCGGATGATCGCCGGCAGGCCGACCTCGTCCAGCGCGGCCATCGCAAGCCGAACGCCTTCCTTGATGTCGTACTTGCCGCTGGCCAGCTTCGGCGCGGAAACGATGGTGGCGCGCGGGTTTTCCAGCCCGATCCGGTCCATCGCCTCGCGAAACAGCTTGCGGTCCTCGGCCATCTCGATCGCGGCGCGGTTGGCGCCGATCAGCTCCACCCCGTACCTGTGCAGAACCCCCATGTCGGCCAGCGCCAGCGCGGTGTTGAGCCCGGTCTGCCCGCCCATCGTCGGCAACAGCGCGTCGGGCCGCTCCTTTTCGATGATCTTCGCCACGATCCCGGGATCGATCGGCTCGATATAGGTGGCGTCGGCCAGCCCCGGATCGGTCATGATCGTCGCGGGGTTGGAGTTCACCAGGATCACCCGGTAGCCCTCTTCCCTGAGCGCCTTGCAGGCCTGCGCGCCGGAATAGTCGAATTCGCAGGCCTGGCCGATGACGATGGGACCGGCTCCGATGATCATGATCGACCGGATGTCGGTTCTCTTCGGCATGGCAGCACCCCCGGCTCAAAGTCCCGCGGTTTATAGACGGCTCGCTTGCCGGTTCAAGGCGCAAATTGGCCGGGTTTCCGCGCCGCGGCACCTTGATCTTCGGCGCGCCGGCCCGAAGTCTCGGCAGGGCGCGCGAAACGGGGGCGGAACCGGTCCTGCGATGACGACGAAAACCATCCTTTGGGCCGAGTTCATAGGCTTCTTCCTGCTGCTGCCGCTCGCCATGGCGCTGGCGATGCCGCCGGGCTGGATGTTCCCGGTGCTGTTCGTCATGACCGGTCTCGGCGCCGTGCTGCTGCATCTGACGCCGGGGTTTCGCTGGGGCGAACTGCTGCGCGGCGCGGGGCGGATCGACTGGCGGCAGGTCGCGGGCTTTGCGCTGGCGACGGCGGCGTTCGGCTCGGCCGTGATCCTGGCCCTGCGGCCCGAGGCGTTCCTGGCCCTGCCGCGCCGGCAGCCCGCGCTGCTGGCGGCGATCCTGCTGCTCTACCCGGTGCTCTCGGCGCTGCCGCAGGAACTGATCTTCCGGCCGCTGTTCTTTCGCCGCTACGGCAGCCTTCTGCCCGCGGGCCGGGCGGCGATCGTGCTCAACGCGCTGGTCTTCGCTCTGGCGCATCTGATGTACTGGAACTGGCCGGCGGTCCTGATGACCTTCGGCGGCGGGCTGGTCTTTGCCCATGTCTACGCCCGCCAGGGCAGCTTCCCCGCCGCCGTGGTGCTGCACGCGGTGGCCGGCGGCATCCTGTTCACGCTGGGGCTGGGCGTGTTCTTCTACACCGGCTATGTCGAGCGGCCCTTCTGAGCCCCGGCCCGCCGCCCGCTCGGGTTGACATTGGCCGGGCAGTCGAGTGTATCGGCGCGGACGCGAAACCGCCCACGCCAGCGCCAGGACACGCCCATGCACATCTATCGCAGCCACACCTGCGCCGAGCTCAACGCCGCCCATGCCGGTCAGACGGTGCGTCTTTCGGGCTGGGTGCACCGGGTCCGCGACCACGGCGGGGTGCTGTTCATCGACCTGCGCGACCACTACGGCATCACCCAGGTGCTGTGCGACGGCGACAGCGCCGCCTTCGCGACGCTGGAGACGGTGCGGTCCGAATGGGTGATCCGGATCGACGGCGAGGTGAAGCTGCGCGACGCCACGCTGATCAACGCGAAGATCCCGACCGGCGAGATCGAGGTTTACGTGCGCGCGGTCGAGGTGCTGGGCCCGGCCGAGGAACTGCCGCTGCCGGTCTTCGGCGATCTCGACTACCCCGAGGAGACGCGGCTGGCCTACCGGTTCCTCGACCTGCGCCGCGACAGCCTGCACGACAACATCATGCTGCGCGCGCGGGTGGTCAAAAGCCTGCGCGACCGGATGTGGGACAGCGGCTTCACCGAATTCCAGACGCCGATCATCACCGCGTCGTCACCCGAGGGGGCGCGCGATTTCCTCGTGCCGTCGCGGCTGCATCCGGGCCGGTTCTACGCGCTGCCGCAGGCGCCGCAGCAGTTCAAGCAGCTGATCATGGTGGCGGGCTTCGACCGCTATTTCCAGATCGCGCCCTGCTTCCGCGACGAAGACCCGCGCGCCGACCGCTCGCCCACCGATTTCTACCAGCTCGATGTGGAAATGAGCTTCGTCACCCAGGACGATGTCTTCGCCGCCGTGCAGCCGGTGATCCAGGGTGTGTTCGAGGAGTTCGGCGGCGGCCGCACGGTCGATCCCGACTGGCCGCGGATCGCCTATCGCGACGCGATGCTGTGGTATGGCACCGACAAGCCCGACCTGCGCAACCCGATCCGGATGCAGGTGGTCAGCGAGCATTTCCGCGGCTCGGGCTTTGCCATCTTCGCCAAGCTTCTGGAAAACGAGGGCACCGAGATCCGCGCGATCCCGGCGCCGGGCGGCGGCAGCCGCAAGTTCTGCGACCGGATGAACGCCTTCGCGCAGGCGCAGGGCCTGCCGGGGATGGGCTACATCTTCTGGCGCGACGAGGGCGGCGTGCCGGAAGGCGCAGGCCCGCTCGCCAAGAACATCGGCCCGGAACGGACCGAGGCGATCCGGCAGGAACTCGGCCTGAAGGCCGGCGACGCGGCCTTCTTCCTCGGCGGCCGGCCCGAGACCTTCGAGACCGTCGCGGCCAAGGCGCGGGTGGAGATCGGCAACGAGCTTGGCCTGACCGAACAGGGCGTGTTCCGCTTCGCCTGGGTCGTCGATTTCCCGATGTTCGAGAAGGACGCGGAAACCGGGAAGATCGAGTTCAGCCACAACCCGTTCTCGATGCCGCAGGGCGGGCTGGAGGCGCTTCAGGGCGATCCGCTGACGGTGCTGGCCTGGCAATACGATCTCGCCTGCAACGGCTATGAACTGCTGTCGGGCGGCATCCGCAACCACAAGCCCGAGATCATGTTCCGGGCCTTCGAGATCGCCGGTTACGGCCGGGACGAGGTCGAGCGGCGCTTCGGCGGCATGGTCAAGGCGTTCAAATACGGCGCCCCGCCGCATGGCGGCTGCGCGGCGGGCATCGACCGGCTGGTGATGCTTCTGGCCGACGAAACCAATATCCGCGAGGTCATCATGTTCCCGATGACCCAGCGCGCCGAAGACCTGATGATGGGCGCGCCGACCGAGGCCTCGAACGAGCAGCTGCGCGAACTGGGCCTCAGGATCGTGCCACGGGAGTGATCCGCCGGGCGGCCGCGCGGGGGCGCCGCGCGGCCCGGCCGGCGGTCAGCCGATCTCCACCAGTTCCACGTCGAAGGTCAGCACCTTGCCGGCCAGCGGGTGGTTGGCGTCCAGCTCGACATGGCTGTCGGTGCGGTTCGTCACCACCAGCTGCACGGTCTGGCCGTCCTGCATCTGGGCCGACAGCTGGGTGCCCGGATCGGTCGGAACGTGATCGGGGATCGCCTCGCGCGGGACGGTCTGGACCCGGCCCTCGTCGCGCGGGCCGTAGGCGTCTTCGGGGGCGACGGTGACCTGGCGGCTGTCGCCCACCGCCATGCCGATCACGCCCTCGTCGAGGCCGGGAATGATCTCGCCGCTGCCGGCGGTGTATTCCAGCGGCTCGCGGCCCTCGGAACTGTCGAACACGGTGCCGTCGTCCAAACGGCCCGTGTAGTGAATGCGCAACTTGTCTCCGGCCTTGGCGGCTTGGGTCATTTCATCGTCCTGTGGCTTTGATGAGTTTTCCGAGGCCGCTTCGTCGCGGGTACTCGGTTGTGCGGGCGGGCGGGCCGGTCATCGCCCGGTCGTCGCGCCGCGTGGTTGCCGTCGGGTATCAGAGATCGGCGGCCCGCGCAAACCGCGGCAGCCCCGGCAGGACGGCCGAGTCCCGTCACCGGCCGGAAGCCTGCCGAAAAGTCCAGCCTTGCAATTTACCGATTGCTTACCACGGTCCGGCGCGCTATCCCTTGGTGTATGCCTCGTACCGTGCCCGGTGGACGGGCTTGGCACATTTTGAAGCTGACATCCTCATCAGGGGTTTTGAATGATCAAGTTTATTGCAATCGCCGCTGTCGCGGCAGTGATGAGCACCGGCGCCACCGCGTCCACCTACAACGGCAACAGCTACGGCAGCGCGCTGGTTGAGCGCTACACGGGCCATATGGGTTCGATGTTCGAGCATATCTCGAACTCGCATGGCGCGTCCTGGCAGGGCCACATCCGCCAGATGTGCGGGGGCGAGGGCGTTCGCGGTTGCCGTCATGAGATGCGTCGTATGGTGCGGAACATGATCCGCGCACACCGTCGGGGCCACGACCACGGGGCGCCGGAAGTGACCCCCTCGGCGGTGCCGCTCCCGGCAGGTGGTGCGCTTCTGCTGACCGCGATCGGCGGCTTCGCGCTGATGCGCCGCAAGCGCAACGCCAAGGCCTGACCGGCTGACACTCCCCTGAAACGCCCCATCCGGTCGTCCAGATGGGGCTTCTTGCTTTTCCCGGCACCCTGAGGTCCGGCCCGGGCGTGATCGCGGCCGGGGGTCCGGCCGGCACGGGGATGAATCGCTTGACGGGAACGGGAAGAGCGGCTAATCCGCGCCGACGGAATTCGGGGGCGTCCGCGGGGCGCCCCGCATGTTTGGGCCAGGCGGCGCACGACCCCGCCTAGCGGAAAAAGGAAGAAACCCATGTCGCGCGTTTGCGAACTGACCGGCAAGGGCCCGATGACGGGCAACAACGTGAGCCACGCCAACAACAAGACCCGGCGCCGGTTCCTGCCGAACCTGACCGATGTGACGCTGTTGTCGGACGTGCTGGGCCAGCCGGTCAAGCTGCGGATCTCGGCCGCCGCGCTGCGCTCGGTCGACCATCGCGGCGGGCTTGACGCCTTCCTGCTGAAGGCCAAGGACGACGAGCTCAGCGCCCGCGCGCTGAAGCTGAAGAAGGACATCCAGAAGGCCCGGGCCGCGGCCTGAGCCACGGCCGGACGGACTGCGCGGCCCCGCCCCGGCGGGGCCGTTCTCGTTTGCCCTGCGCTGAACTGCCCCTTTCACGCCCGCGCCGGTATGGCTATATCTGCGGCGATGACGCGCCCCTTCGCCCGCAGACTGCTGGCCCTGTCGCTGGCCCTGATCCTCGCCGCCACCAGCCTGACGATGGCGGTGGCGCGCGGCCAGGCGCGGGTGGCGGGCGAGATCGTGATCTGCTCGGGCCTCGGGGTGACGGTGATCACCGTCGATGCCCAGGGCAACCCGACCGGCCCGGCGCATATCTGCCCCGACATGGCGCTGGCGCTTCTGGCCGCGCCGCCGGCCGCGGCCCTCACGCTGACCCCGCCCGATACCGCCCGGCGCGCGCCCGGCCTGCCGGAGCCCGCCACGGCGCGCGGCGCCGATGCCCCGCGCCCCGCCGCCCGAGGCCCCCCGCTGCCTGTCTGAACCCCGGAAATTCCACGTTCAGACAGGAGAGACAGATGGTCCTTCGCAGCACCTTCCTGGCCGCCACCGCCGCGGCCGCCTTCGCCCTGCCGGCCTTCGCCGCAGACACGATCACCGTCACCGATCCCTATGCCCGCGTCTCGACGATGATGTCGAAATCCGGCGCCGCCTTCATGGTGATCGAGAACCACGGCGCCGAGGATGACCGGCTGGTCGCCGCCGCCTCGGACATCGCCGCGCGGGTGGAACTGCACACCCACGAGGCCGACGCCAACGGCGTGATGAAGATGATCGAGGTCGAGGAGGGCTTTGCCATCCCCGCCGGCGGCAGCCACGCGCTGGCGCGCGGCGGCGACCACGTGATGTTCATGGGCCTCAACCGGTCGCTGCAACATGGCGACACGGTCGCGGTCACGCTGACCTTCGAGAAGGCCGGCGACATCACGCTGGAGATCCCGGTAGATCTGGAACGCAAGCCGATGATGGGCGGCCAGATGCAGCAGGGCATGGGCCACGGCAACGGCCACGGCCAGATGCAGGACTCGAACTGAGGATCAGCCGCCGCCGGGGGCGCAGGCGCTTTCGGCGGCGGCACCGAATTCGGAAAACCGGGCCCAGAACGCCTCGGCCCGCGCATCGTCGCGCAGCTTCATGTCGTGCGAGCGTTCCGGGTCGCGGAAGAACCGCGCCACGTCGCGCTGGTCGGCCTGGGTGAGCATCCGGTCGGCGACGGTCTGGATGCAGGCGCACAGCGCCCGGTCGCCGCCGGCGCGGTCCGACAGCAGGCAGGCGCTTTCGATCTGCCCGGCCCCGGCCGGAACCGTGCGCGCCCCGATCACCGCCGCCAGGAAAATCGCCCGCATCGCCGCCCCCGTTCGCCCCGCCGCCGGGATGATGGCGCGCGGCGCGGCAAGGTCAACCGCCGCCGGGCTTGATCGCCGCGCCCCGCCCGTTATCCTGCCGAAAGGTGCAGTAGGCGGTGTGCGGTGTCCAACCATCTTTACTACGGCGACAACCTTGACGTGTTGCGCAACGAGATCGGCGACGAAACGGTGGACCTGATCTACCTCGACCCGCCGTTCAATTCCAATGCCAGCTACAACGTGCTGTTCAAGGGGCCGACGGGGCGCGACAGCGCCGCGCAGATCGAGGCGTTCGACGATACGTGGCACTGGGGCGAGGCGGCGGAGGCGGCCTATCGCGACGTGCTGCATTCCGGGTCCGACGCGGGCGAGATGCTGCGCGCGATGCGGGCGTTCCTGGGCGACAACGACATGATGGCCTACCTGGCGATGATGGCGGTCAGGATGCTGGAACTGCACCGGGTGCTGAAACCGACCGGCAGCCTGTATCTGCACTGTGACCCGACGGCGAGCCATTACCTGAAGATCTTGCTGGATGCGGTGTTCGGGGCGCGGCGGTTCGGTGCAGAGATCATTTGGAAACGCACATCCGCGCACAGCGACGCTGGGCAAGGTCGCCGCCTACTTGGCTATCAGCATGATGTCATCTTTCAGTATATGAAATCAGACAACTACACGTGGAACACGCAATATCACGCATATGATCAAAGCTATATCGACAAACACTACCGACACGTAGAAGAGGGCACCGGCCGGCGGTTCGGTTCTTTCGACATTACTGCACCCGGCGGTTCAGACCCGAAAAAGCGAAACCCGCATTACGAGTTCCTTGGCGTGACGCGATATTGGCGTTTCTCAAGAGAGCGTATGGAAAAACTCTATGCCGAAGGTCGTATCTTTCAGAGTAAGCCCGGAGTGGTGCCACGGCAGAAACGCTATCTCGACGAAATGCCAGGCACGCCGCTACAAGATATCTGGCTCGATATAGCGCCGTTGACCGCCCAGGCGGCCGAACGCCTCGGCTACCCCACCCAGAAACCCGTCGCCCTGCTCGAACGCATCCTCG